>NZ_NHPJ01000026.1 GCF_002252985.1 Halorubrum halodurans
CCTTTGAGTTCCACCCCGCACAGCCCTGCCCCGCACCCCACGCCTCCCCAGCCTCGTCGCCGGACTACGTCCGGCTACAAGCGAGAGCTTCGCTCTCGCCCTGTCGGCCGCCCTCCGCGTCGCTCCGGACGGCCGACTCCCTCGCGCGGTGCCGTTCGCGGCCGCCGAGGGCGGCCGCTCACGGGCACGCGCCACCGCACCGCGGGTCTTCGTTCCTCCGTATCCGACTCTCCCTCCGGTTCACCCGCCGAACAGGCTGGAGTGGACCGGGGCGTGGTCCGGGTCGCGGTCGGACTCGGGATCCTCGTCGTCTCCACCCGCGTCGTCGACGGCGCGGCCCTCCACCCCGTCGGCGAGGAAGTCGCGGAGCGGCGGGCCGACGCGTTCGGGCTCGACGAGGAACGCGTCGTGGCCGTGGTCGGAGTCGATCACGTGGTGGGCGACGGGCACGTCGCGCTCGCGGAAGGCGGTCGCGACCGACGCCGACTGCTCGACGGTGAAGTGCCAGTCGCCGGTGAAGCTCACGAGGAGCGCCTCGCCCTCGAAGGCGGCGAGCGCGTCGGCGTCGGAGCCGTAGCCGGCGGCGAGGTCGTACTCGTCCATCGCGCGCGTGAGATAGAGGTAGCTGTTGGCGTCGAACCGCTCCGCGAACCCCTCCGCCTGGTAGTCGAGGTACGACTCCACCTCGCGGTACGGGAAGAAGGCGGCCGCGGGGTCGGCCTCGAGTCCCAGATCGCCCTGGTCGCGGCTCAGCGAGTCGCGACCCGCCGAGCGCCGGCCGAACTTCCGCTCCATCGACGCCTTCGAGAGGTACATCACGTGGCCGATCTGGCGGGCCATCGCCAGTCCGGTGTCGGGCGAGTCGCGCCCCTCGCCGTAGTAGTCGCCGCCGTTCCAGTTCGGGTCCGACCGGATCGCCCGGCGGGCGACCGCGTCGAGCCCGAGACACTGCGCGTCGAGGCGGGCGGCGGCGGCGATCGGGACGATCCGGTCCACGTCGTCGGGGTAGCGTTTCGCCCACTCGAAGACGTTCATCCCGCCGACGCTCCCGCCGACCACGGCTCGAAGCCGGCCGACGCCGAGGTGGTCGAGCAGCCGGCGCTGCGCGCGCGTCCAGTCCTCGACTTGAACCGGCGGGAACGCCGTCCCCCAGCGGTCGTGGTCGGGCTCGTCCCCGAGATCGAGGTCCGCGGGCCGCTCGCTCGCCGGGCCCGAGGTGCCGTAACAGGAGCCGGGGACGTTCGCGCAGACGACGTAGTACTCCGTCGTGTCGATCGCCTTTCCGGGGCCGACCACGTCGTCCCACCACGCGCGGGCCTGGCCGGCCTGCCCGGCGTCCGCGTCGCGTTCCGGCGTCCGGGCGACGTTCTGGCTGCCGGTGAGCGCGTGACACACGAGGACGACGTTGTCGCCGTCGAACTCGCCGTACGTCTCGTAGCCGACGTGCAGCTCCGGGATCGACTGGCCGCACTCGAAGGTGAACCCCCCGAGCCGCGCGACGCCGGCGTCGGTGGGCGTGGCCGCCATGGTCACGCCTCCGTCGCCGCCGCGGCGGTCTCGAGCGCGGCGTCGAGGTCGGCGACCACGTCCGCGGCCTCCTCGATGCCGACCGAGAGCCGCACCATGTCCGCCGGGACGCCAGCGGCCGTCCGCGCCGCCTCGTCGAGCTGTGCGTGCGTGGTCGATGCGGGGTGGATGATCAGGGTCTTCGCGTCGCCGACGTTCGCGAGGAAGCTCGCGAGGTCGACGGACTCACACAGCGTCCTCGCGGCCTCGTACCCGCCCGCGACGCCGAAGGTGACCATCCCGCCGTATCCCTCCAGATACGCGCTCGCGTCGCCGTGGGTCGAGTGGTCGTCGAACCCCGGATAGGTCACCCAGTCGACGCGGTCGTCGCCGCGGAGGAACTCGGCGACACGCCGGGCGTTCTCGCAGTGTCGGTCCATCCGGAGCGGGAGCGTCCCCACGCCCTCGAGGGTCGCCCAGGCGTCGAACGGGGATTG
The DNA here is from genome assembly GCF_002252985.1 of Halorubrum halodurans. GTDB lineage: Archaea > Halobacteriota > Halobacteria > Halobacteriales > Haloferacaceae > Halorubrum > Halorubrum halodurans. The sequence goes on from NZ_NHPJ01000026.1 coordinate 2,004, forward strand.
CTGGCTCCCCGTGGGGCGGACCGCCCGCTGGCGGACGACGTTCGCGAAGGCGGCGTCGCCGAATCGCTCCACGAAGTCGATCGGGAACGCCGGCGACTCCCCGGAGAGCTCCGCGTACTCCGCGTCCGGGTGGTCCCACGGGAAGGTGCCGCCGTCGACGACGATCCCCCCGACGGTGGTGCCGTTGCCGGTGATCCACTTGGTCGTCGACTCCCAGACGACGTCCGCCCCGTGCTCGATCGGCCGGCAGAGCGCGGGGGTCGCGAACGTGTTGTCGACGACGAGCGGGACCGCGCGGTCGTGGGCGACGTCGGCGAGCCGCTCGAAGTCGGGGGTGACGAGCGAGGGGTTCGAGAGCGTCTCCACGTGGACGAAGGCGGTGTCGTCGTCGATCGCCTCGGCGTACCCCGCGTAGTCGGTGGTCTCCACGAGGCGGGTCTCGATCCCGCGGCGGTTCGCGACGGTGGTGAGGTGCGTCGCGGTGCCGCCGTACATCTCCTCGCTGGCGACGACGTTGTCGCCGGCGCTCGCGAGCACCGTGGTGATCGCGTCGAACGCGCCCATCCCCGAGGCGGTCGCGACCGCGCCCGACCCGCCCTCCAGGTCGGCGAGACGGTTCTCGAGGGCGCGAACGGTCGGGTTCGAGACGCGGGAGTAGACGTCGCCGTCGGCCCGGAGCGCGTACAGGTCCGCCGCCGAATCGGCGTCCTCGAACGCGTACGAGGTCGTCTGGTGGATCGGCGTCGCGCGAGCTCCGGTCGCCGGGTCGGCGGTCGACCCGGCGTGGAGACTCCGGGTGTCGAACCCACGTGTCATGTGTGTTGCGCATATATCTACGAACGTCTATAACTGTCAGTTACGGCAAGCCCTGCCGGACTCGACCCGACGACGGGTCGCCTCGCCCGCCGTCGACAGAACGCCTTTGCGCCCGGCCGCCGAGGTTCCCCCATGACCGAGGACGCGACGATCCGCGGGCTGGTCGAGGCGCTCACGCTCGAGGAGACGGTCCGGCTCGTCTCCGGGACGACGGACCCGGCCGGGCGGGCGACCGGCTACCTCGCGGGCGTCGACCGGCTCGACGTCCCCCCGTTGACCCTCGTCGACGGGCCGCTCGGCGTCCGGATCCCCGGCGAGTCGGCGACCGCCTTCCCCGCCCCGACCGCGCTGGCCGCGACGTTCGACGCCGATCTGGCCCGCGAGCACGGGGCCGCGCTCGGCCGCGAGGCGCGGGCCGCCGGGGCCGACGCCCTGCTCGCGCCGGGGACGAACCTGATCCGCGTCCCACAGGGCGGGCGGAACTTCGAGTACTTCGCGGAGGACCCCGTGCTGTCGGCCGCGACCGCCGCGGGCGTCGTCGAGGGGATCGCGTCCGCGGACGTGATCGCGACGCCGAAACACTACGTCGCGAACGCCCAGGAGACGGACCGCGTGACGGCAAGCGCCGAGGTCGACGAGCGCGCGCTCCGCGAGCTGTACCTCCCGTCGTTCCGCGCCGCGGTCGCGGCCGGCGCCGGATCGGTGATGTCGGCGTACAACCGCGTGAACGGGACCCGGATGAGCGACCACCGTCGGCTGCTCACGGACGTGTTGAAAGGCGAGTGGGGGTTCGACGGCTACGTCGTCTCCGACTGGTACGGCACCGAGGGCGCGGTCGACGCCGCGGCCGCCGGTCTCGACGTCGAGATGCCCGGCGTCCCCCCGGACGAGGCCTCGGACGCGCTGGCGGACGAGGGTGACGACCCGATCCCCGACGCGCTCGCCCGCGGGATGCCCGACCCGGAGACGTGCGAGCCGTTCGACGAGGCGCTCCCCGCCGCGGTCCGGGACGGGTCGCTTCCGCGGGAGCGGCTCGACGACATGGCGGCGCGCGTCCTCCGGACGATGGACCGGGTCGGCCTGCTCGACGGCGACCGGTCGTCGCCCGACGTCGACACGGATGCCCACCGCCGGCTGGCGTTCCGGGTGGCGACGCGGGGATCGGTCCTCCTGGAGAACGACGGCGTCCTCCCGCTTTCGGCCGACGCCGACGTCGCGCTCGTCGGCCCCGCGGCCGACGAGGCGGTCCTCGGCGGGGGCGGCTCCTCGGAGACGACGCCCGAGACGACCACGACGCCGCGGGACGGGATCGAGGCGCGCGCGGACGGAGACGTGACCGTCGCCCCCGGCCACCCCCCGATCGAGGACGTCTCCCTGTTCGACGTCCTGAGCGACGGGGAGGAGCCCGCCGGGACGGACGGCGTCGACGCGGGATCGGGGGTCGACGTCGACGCGGCGGTCGCGGCCGCCGAGGCCGCGGCGGTCGCCGTCGTCGTCGTCCGCGACACCACCACGGAGGCGCTCGACCGGGACGGGCTCGGACTTCCCGGTCGACAGGACGAACTGATCGAGGCGGTCGCCGCGGCCGCCGACCGAACCGTCGTCGCGATCGCCGCGAGCGGCCCGGTCGAGCTTCCGTGGCGCGACGCCGTCGACGCGGTCCTGCTCAACTGGTACCCCGGACAGGTCCACGGCGACGCGCTCGCGGCGCTGTTGTACGGCGACGCCGATCCGGGCGGCCGGCTTCCGGTCACGTTCGCGCCGGATTCCGCGTACCCGACGGCCGACCGCCGGCGCTTCTCCGGCGTCGACGGGCGCGTCAGCCACGACGAGGGCGTCCTCGTCGGCTACCGCTGGTTCGACGCCCGCGATCCCGAGCCGACCTACCCGTTCGGACACGGCCGATCGTACGCGACGTTCGCGTACCATGACGCCGTTCTCGACGCCGACGCCGGGGCCGCCACGGTCACCGTCACCGTGGAGAACGTCGCCGACCGCGACGGCCGCGAGGTGGTCCAGACGTACGTCCGCCCGCCGCGCATCGCGGACGTCGAGCGCCCCGTCCGCGAGTTCGCCGGGGCCGAGAGCGTCGCCCTCGCCGCCGGCGAGACGGAGTCGGTCACGATCCGCCTCGACGAGCTCGCCTTCTCCCGGTACGACCCCGAGGCGGGCTGGACCGTCGACGAGGGCGAGTACGTCGTCGAGGTCGGCCGCTCCGCGCGGGACGCGCGGATCGAACTGACGACGGAGCGCTGAGGGCCGGACGAACCCGGACCGGCGGCCCGCGATCGACACGTGCGTTTATCCGGGATGCGGCCCCACGACGGGTCATGGCAGCCGCCGACACCCCCGTTCCCGCCCTCGGCGATCGGGCCCGCGCCTGCGCCGACCGTCTCCGCGCGGCCGACCGCGTCCTGCTCGCCTCCCACATCGACGCCGACGGACTCACGAGCGCCGCCGTCGCGTCGTCGGCGCTCGCGCGAGCGGGGATAGACCACGAGGTCGTCTTCGAGAAGCAGCTCGACGCCGAGTCGATAGCGGGGATCGCCGCCCGCGAGTTCGAGGTCGTCTGCTTCACCGACTTCGGCTCCGGCCAGCTCGACGTCATCGCCGACCACGAGACCCGCGGCGACTTCGTCCCCGTGATCGCCGACCACCACCAGCCCGCCGACGCCGACACGGCGTTCCACCTCAATCCCCTGCTCGAGGGGATCGACGGGGCGAGCGAGCTCTCGGGAGCGGGCGCGAGCTACCTCCTCGCCCGCGCGCTCGAGGGCCCCGACGGCGACAACCGCGACCTCGCGGCGCTGGCGGTCGTCGGCGCGGTCGGCGACATGCAGAACGGCGACGGCGGGCTCGCCGGCGCGAACGAGGCGATCGTCGCGGACGGCGTCGACGCGGGCGTCCTCGAGGAGCGCACCGACCTCGACCTCTACGGCCGACAGACCCGGCCGCTCCCCAAACTGTTGGAGTACGCCTCGGACGTACGGATTCCGGGGATCTCCAACGACGAGGCGGGCGCGATCGGCTTCCTCCGGGACCTCGACGTCGACGCGCGGCGCGACGGCGAGTGGCGGCGCTGGGTCGACCTCGACGACGCGGAGCGGCGAACGCTCGTCTCCGCGCTGATACGACGCGCCGTCGCCTCCGGCGTTCCCGCGGACCGGATCGAGCGGCTCGTCGGCACCTCCTACACGCTGCTCGACGAGGAGTCCGGCACCGAACTGCGTGACGTCAGCGAGTTCTCGACGCTGCTCAACGCGACCGCGCGCTACGAGCGCGCGGACGTGGGGCTGGCGGTGTGTCTCGGCGACCGCGACGCGGCGCTCGCGGAGGCGCGGCGGCTGCTCCGGAACCACAGACGGAACCTCTCGGAGGGGCTCCAGTGGGTGAAATCGGAGGGCGTGACCCACGAGGAGCACCTCCAGTGGTTCGACGCCGGCTCGCGGATCCGCGAGACGATCGTCGGGATCGTCGCGGGCATGGCCGCCGGTTCGCCGGCCGTCGACCGCTCGAAGCCCGTGATCGCGTTCGCGGAGAAGAGCGCGGCGGAGCTGAAGGTCTCCTCGCGTGGAACCGGGCGGCTGGTTCGGCGGGGGCTCGACCTCTCGGCCGTGATGCGGGAGGCGAGCCGGTCCGTGGGCGGCGACGGCGGCGGCCACGACGTCGCCGCCGGCGCGACGATCCCGAGCGACGAACGGGACGCGTTCCTCGCGGCGGCGGACGCGCTGGTCGGCGACCAGTTGTCGTCGTGAGGGCGGAGCGGCGGCCGGTGACGAGCTCACGCCCCGCCGGCGGACGCCCTCACGCCTCGCCGATGTCCCGGAACATCGCGCGGTAGTCGTCCGTCGACAACGACTCCGCGATGGCGTCCATGTCGGCGTCGATCTCCTCGAGCCGCTCGACGAGCTCGGCGAACGCCTCGTTGCCGTCCAGTTGGGCGGTCGGCTTCTGTGCTTTGAGAACCGCCCGCTTGCTCGCCAGCGCCGCGGCCTCCTGGAGGAGGTCGTCGTACTCGTCGCGGGTCAGGAGCGTCTCGAGCGCGGCGAGGAGGTTCGCACGGCTCACCGGCTTGGTCAGGTAGAGGTCGAACCCCATGCCGATGATGTCGAAGTCGGGCTCGACGGCGGTCACCATCGCGACTCGACAGTCGAGATCGTTCCCGCGGATGTGTTCGAGTACCTCGTCCCCGCTACCGTCCGGGAGCCGCCGGTCGAGCAGAACGGCGTCGACGGTCTCGTCGACGACGTCCTTCGCCTCGGCGGCGGTCTCCGCGACGGCGACCTCGTAGCGCTCCTCGAGGAAGCCGGAGTACAGCGCCGCGATATCCGGCTCGTCCTCCACGACGAGGACCGTGGCTTCGCTCACCGTCGATCACCGTCGGAGACGACGGGATGCGCTTCGCCGAACATACTGAACGTGGCGGCGTGTCGACGAATAAAGCTGTCGCCGTCTCTTCACCCGCAAAAATCCGGTCGCGACCCGGTCCACCTGGGCGCCTCGAACGGATCGTCTTTTATGTACTCCCGCCGTGAAGACCGAGGCGAATGTCAGAACTCGTCTCTACCGGGGTCGAGGGCCTCGACTCGATCCTCACCGGCGGCATCACGGAGCAGTCGACCGTTCTGGTCTCCGGGAACCCCGGCACCGGAAAGAGCATCTTCGGGATCCAGTACCTCTACACCGGCGTCACCGAGCACGACGAACGCGGCGTGTACGTCTCCTTCGAGGAGGACGAAGCCGACATCCGCGGGGCCGCCGAGTCGATCGGGTTCGACGACTTCGGCGAGCTGGTCGACGACGAGCGGATCGTGATCCTCGACAAGCGCCAGATGCTCCGCGAGACCGACTTCTCGACGGCCGTCGACAAGCTCCTCGACACGATCGAGGGCGAGGACTTCGACCGGCTCGTGCTCGACTCGCTGTCGATGTTCCAGCTGTTCTTCGAGGACGAACAGGAGAAGCGGACGTACCTGCTGAAGTTCTCGGACATCCTCAAGGCCAACGGGCTGACCTCGCTTCTCATCAACGAGCAGGGCGCGGTGTTCCCCGACACCGAGGTCGGGCTGGAGAACTTCCTCACCGACGGCAACATCTACTTCATCCAGACGCCGACGGACTCGGGAGTGAACCGCTACGTCTGGGTCGCGAAGATGCGGAAACAGGACATCGACACGGACATCTTCCCGATGGAGATCGGGCAGGGCGGGATCACGGTCCACGAGCGGGCGGGCGGCTTCTCGATGATGAGCCGGTCGGACGAGCCGTCGTTCTGACCGGCGGCGGGGGAGCGCCGGTCCGATCGGCTCGGGTCGGTTCGCGGCTCGGTCCGGTCCAGATTCGTCCGATCTACCCTTCAGTCCCCTCTCGCCGAGAGGTCGCGCCACACGTCGTCGAGGCGGTTCTTGACCGCGGAGCGCTCCTCGACCTCGACGGTGAGCCCGTCCCGGAAGTCGACGTCGACGCCGTCGACCTTCCGGCGGTACACCTTCACGCGCCGGTGTTCGTCCGAGAGCGGTCGGTCGTGAAGCTCGAGCAGGTCGGCCTCCTCCAGTTCGTTGATCCGGCGGTAACACGTCGCGATGGGCACGTCCAGCTCCTCGCTCAGGTCCTGGGCGGACTTGGCGTCGCCCGTCGCCGTCAGGATGTCCGTGTTGTACTTGTTCCCGAGCACGGTGATCAGGTCGTCCCCCACCATTATCGTTATCAATTGTGAGTCTCCGGCTGAAAAAGATGTCGGTAGATCGTCCCGTCGACGCGGTATCCGTTCGCCCGTCGACGCGGAACGGCGGGCTCCGAGACGGTCTGCGGTCACGCGGCGCTCCGCTTCCGACGACCGGAAGAACCTCGGCGGTCGTTATCGGTATTGATACACGTTACCGGGAGTTTATCGTGGCCGAACGGGCAGACGGCGTATGGACCTCATCGAAGGGTTGTATCTCGTGACGACCGTCGTGCTCGCGGGGGCGGGCGCGACGCTGTCGGCGTTCGCGGTGACGGCGTACCGCTCCTCGGGGCGGACCGCCATGGCGTACCTCGCCGTCGGGTTCGGGTTGGTCGTCGTCGCCGCGCTCGCCACGCCGATCGCGGCGTTCCGGACCGCGTTCGCGAACCCCCGAGCCTTGCTCTTGGTCAACACCGGGCTGCTCGCCGGGTCGATGGCGCTCGTCGCGGGGAGCCTCGCCGTCTACGAGCCCGGCACGCGCGAGTTCGTGATCTCGGAGTCGGAGATGGCCGAGTTTCGAGAGCGGTGAGTCACGGATCCAGATCTGATAGCCGGTTCCCTGTTTCGTTCTTCGTTTCTGTAATTATCTGTATGATATAATCCCGAAAAACGCATGACTGAGAAGGGTTATCAACTCGAATAATCAGCCCCGTGTCTTTAATAGGTGATTCCCGCTCCGTAGCGATAACGCCCGTCGCGCAGGCCGCGGGCCCACACAACAACCAATGTTCGAAACCATACTGGACGAGGAAGAGCGCGGTCAGGTGGGTATCGGGACGCTCATCGTGTTTATCGCGATGGTGCTGGTGGCGGCGATCGCCGCCGGCGTCCTGATCAACACCGCCGGCTTCCTCCAGACGCAGGCGGAGGCAACGGGCGAGGAGAGTACGAGCCAGGTCACCGACCGGCTCCAGGTGTACACGGCCGCGGTCAGTTCCGGGAACATCGATAGCTCGAACGGGATCCAGCAGATCGACCTCCGCGTCGGTCTCTCCCCTGGGAGCGATCGGCTCGTTCTCGACGGAGACGTTAACGTTCAGGTCGTCGGCCCCAACGGCGTGGCAACGGCGGACATGTCGAGCGTCGGCGGCACCACGCTCACGGACTCCAGCGATCGGGCGACCGTTAGCCTCGATCTCGGTTCCACCTCCGGCATCGACGCGACGGCCGCTGTCTCCAGCGGACTCGGTGCTGGCGAGACGCTCGAAGTGACCATCACGGCTCCGTCCGGCGGACAGACGTTCGAAGTGTACACCGCCCCCGAGCCGCTCATCGACACGCAATCGGTCACTCTGTAACGATGTTCGAGAAAATCATCAACGAAGAGGAGCGCGGTCAGGTGGGTATCGGGACGCTCATCGTGTTCATCGCGATGGTGCTGGTGGCGGCGATCGCCGCCGGTGTTCTGATCAACACCGCTGGCTTCCTCCAGACACAAGCGGAGGCAACGGGCGAGGAGAGCACGGCGCAGGTGACGAACAACGTCGACGTCGTATCGGCTGTCGGCACCGGGGATCCCATCGATACAGTGACGCTCGTACTGAAGAAGTCATCGGGATCCGATCCGATCGATCTCACGCAGACGGAGATCCAGTATGTCGGTCCCGGCGACGTGGTCACGGCACAGCTCGACGACGGCGACGTCAGCCGGAGCGTCGTCAGCGGGAGCAGCGCGGACATCCTCGAAGCACAGAGCGACAGGATAGAGGTCGTGATAACGCTGTCCGGAAGCAATGGATTCAGCGGAACGAGTACGCTCACTGCGGGTGACGAGGCCGAGATCACGCTGACGACGGCGTCGGGCGCACAGACGTACGAGACGCTTCGGGTCGGTGACCCGGCAAGCGATCCGGAGGATCTGTAAATGTTCGAGAAAATCATCAACGAGGAGGAGCGCGGACAGGTGGGTATCGGGACGCTCATCGTGTTCATCGCGATGGTGCTGGTGGCGGCGATCGCCGCCGGGGTCCTGATCAACACCGCTGGGTTCCTCCAGACGCAGGCGGAGACGACCGGCGAAGAGAGCACCCAAGAGGTATCCGACCGACTCCAGATCGACTCCGTCGTCAGCGAGGTCGAGGGAGGACAGGGAAGCGAAGAGATCAGAGCCGTTGCGATCGATGTCAGTCTCGCACCGGGGTCAAACCCGATAGACATCACGAGCGCGACGCTGGAGTGGATCGGGGGAAGTGATTCCGGAACGTTCGCGATCGGATCCGGTGACCCCGCGACCCTATCCGACATCAACAATAACAACGGCATCCTCGCAGACTCTTCGAATTTCGACACGGTACTGAGCGACGAGAGCGACACCGCACGAGTATACGTCATCGCCACTGTCGACGGCAGCACGGCGATAGACGCTCTCGATGTCACCGTCCCTTCGGCCGAATCGACCACAACGGGGATATCCAACGACCTCCCCCTCTCTGGAGGCGCAGAGGCGGACGTGACCATCACGGCGCCTGGCGGCGGCCAGACAACCGCGACGGTTCGCGTCCCTGACGTGCTCGTCGACGGCGAGGGCGTCCGGCTGTAACCACGGTTCATCACTCCGCAGTCCGGGGCGAATCGCCCGGAACATCTATATTATCGCGCGACGACACGTCGGTCATGAGTGACGACGAGATACCGGCGGCCGCCGATGATAACTCGCCGCCGGCGGACCCGACCGATCTCGATTTTACCGATGACGAGACCGTCGTCGAGATCGGTGAGGATCGGTTCGTCGTCGGGACTGGCGGTCGTCCGAACCTTGATGCCCAGGCGTCGGACGCCGCCGAGAGGCGGGAGAGTAAGACCGACCGACCGGAGCCGGAGAGTCCGGCCGGGATGTCCGATCCTGAGGACGGACCTCCTCCTCTCGGGGACGGTTCCCGCGGTGGCCTCGATGACGGCGTCGACCGCCAAGCCGTGAGCCGGTGGCTGGCCGAGTCCTTCGACGGCGACGGCTTCGACTACGGCGTCGACGTGACGCTCCACGCGAACGGCTCGACCGCCCGCAACCGCATGGTCTCGAACGACGTGACCGCGACGTTCGACACCACCCTCTCGTGGTTCGTCGCCAACGCCGGGCCGGGAACCGATCCGGCGGAGGCGCTCGGTCTGCTGCTTGTCGCCGCCGACGCACCGATCGACCTGCCGCCGATGGTTATCAAGCGCTTCGCGGCGGATCAGGGGCTCTCGGCGAACGACTCCATCGGCGAGTTGATCCGGGCCGCCGAGGACGCCGGCGGCTTCCGGATCGAGTGAGCTCGAGCGATCAGTTGGTCGCGGTCTATTCTAACGCACTGAACACCGCCAAAGCCCCAGCCGTGAGGACTCGCGCGGCTCGTTGTCGTTCGAGACGGCGAATCCGTCTCGTGATGACGAGAGAGCGAAGCTCTCTCGAACCACGGTCCTCGCTCAGTCGCTATCGCTCCCTCGCTGCGGTGCTTCCTTCGCCGTGCTTCGTCCTCACGGCAGCGAGGCGCTCCGCGCCTCCCGCAGCCGGCGCGCAGCGCCGGCGACTGCCCCGTTGAGTCTCACCCCGCATAGCCCCGCACCTCACGCCTCCCCAGCCTCGTCGGCCGTCCTCCGCGTCGCTTCGGCCGGCCGACTCCCTGGCGTTCCGGTCGCGGGCCTTCGGCCCACTCCCGGGCGCAGGGCGAGAGCGAAGCTCTCGCGTGAAACCGGCGCGCGGCGCCGGCGACGCCAACCGCACCGCGGATCTATCTCGTCGTGAACTATAACGCGAAGAACAGCACCACGCCGAGGACCACGAAGACCGCGTACAGCCCCGCCATCGCCTCCCGCTTGAACGTCCCCCCCACGGGCAACCCGAGCAGCCGACGGGTCGGCGGGAGGATCGCGATCCCGCCCAGAAGCAGGAACCACGCGCCGGGATTCGTGATCTGCGTGAGCGCGACCACGACGGTGGCGTAGCCGAGCACGTAGCTCCCGCGCCGCCACAGCTGCTCGCGCTCGGTGAGTTCCTCGGCGGCGACGCCGAAGACGTCGGCGGCGGTGACGCCGTCACGCCCCCCGTTTCCGCCGCCTCCGCTCCCGGCTCCTCCGGCCACCTGCTTCGCCTGTCGCTGAACGTACTGGTCGAGCTCCTCGGCGGCCTCCTCGTTCTGCGGCGCGCCGCACTGCGAGCAGAACCGGGCGGAGTCGTCGATCGACGCCTCACAGCGGGGACAGGGCTTCATCCTCACCGAAACGGCGCCGCGGTCGGGCTTAACTCTTCGGTCCGCACCCCGGATCGACCGCGATCTCGGATCGGCGATCCGGGCTCTCGAACACGCTGCGCGCAGTACACGGCCGATCCGCTTCTTTTCCGATCTGATAATCAGGGGGGCACCCTTTAGTCGACACGCGATCGAGTCGCCTCCATCGACTGGCGGCCCGTCGTCCGGCCGGCCGCGTGGACCACGCTCATGTCACAGCCATCCCCGCCTCCATCGACGAACGCGTCCGCTCCCTCGGACGCTCCGGCGGCCCCTGACGGCGGATCCGTCGGCGCGTCGCTTTTCCGCGGCGCTCTCCTCGTCGCCTTCCTCATCGCTTTCCTCCTCGTCGGAACGGTTCCTGTCGTCGGGACGTCCTCGCCGGCGGACGGCGAGACGTCCGCCGAGCACGAAACCGACGTGATGGCGCTCGACGCCGCGGGAGCCGTCGACGGCCCGGCCGCGATCAACGCCTCCTTCGGGTCCGACACGTACACCACGACCGCCGGCGACCTCGTCGAGATGACCGTGAGCGTCGAGGACGGACCCAAGTACCTCCTCGTCGGCGGGAATCGCCTCAGTGATCCGAACGTGCCGGTGGGATTCGTCGACGTGATCGAGGTCGACGGCGAGGGTTCGCTCACCCTGACGCTCAACACCCGCACGGCCGGCACGGGGGTGGAGTACATCTCCGTCACGAGCGAGGAGGGGAGCGCCTCCAGCTGTTCCGTCTCCGGCTGCTCGCTCGACTTCGTCGACGAGGACGGCGAACCGGTCGCGGACTCCCTCTCCGGGCTGCCGTCCCAGACCGGGGCTGACGGCCCGATCCGTCCGCTCGCAGCCGAGCGCTACCGCCTCTCGCTCGTCGACAACGCGACGTTCACCGTCGACGAGGGCGGTATCGTTGCTCCCGCAGCCGGCTCCAGTCGGGCGGATCTCGTCGTGACCGAGCCGGAACGACAGATGATGGAGGAAGTTGAGGTATTCACAACGATGCCGGCCGATCCGGAATCAGATTCTGGCATCGAGTCGATCGGTTCCTTGCGGAGCGCGGGCCTCGAGCGATCGGCCGTCACGAAGGGAGATCTCCTCGTGATCGGCGTCGAGGCCGCCGGGATCTGGGGTGCGATGTCACACCTCGCCGACGACCGGGATGCGGGACCGGTCACTGCTGGCGGGAACGCAACTGGTGCGGTTCTCGCCGATCTTCTCACTGCTGAGGAGGGAATTCGCCTACGAATCGAGCAAACGAACCGACCGAATCACGCGACTCCGATCGGACCTGAGGAACTCGAAGATGCCACGCTGATCTTCGAGTCGGCGAACGAACTCGAGTCGGCACCCGACGACCCGACCGCCGGCCGTCTCTATCTCGTGATCGACACGAGCGACGGGAACGCGCTCGGCGACCGGCTCGATCCCGGCGAGGAGTATCGCGTCGAGTTCGGGCTCGAGGGAGTCGACGGCGAGCGGTATCGCTTTGCCGAGGATCCCGGATCCGTCGACGCCGATCCGCCCTTCGCGGCCGCCTCGGTCGGCGACGACGGGACTCCCGAGCAGTTCCCGTACCTCTCGACGGACGAGACCGGCGTCTCCGCCGAGGCGACCTTTTCGATCTCGGAGCGATACCTCCGGTACGACCACGTCACCGACGACGGCGAGATCCTCGTCGACGGCAGCGGGGTGACGGGAACCACCACGTTGCTGCCCGCAACCGAGCTGACGGCCGTGTTCGCCTACGACGGCGGCGAGACGCCACGGACCGCCGAATCGACGGTCCGGATCGATGACGGTGGAAACTTCAGCGTCGATCCCGGCATCGGCGAGGCGAAACCCGGCGACCGCCTGACGTTCGACCTGTACGCCGACTCGGGACCCTACGACAGCAGGACGGCGATCGTCGTCTCGGACGCCGCCGACCCGGACCGGCTGCGGCTCGCCAACGAGACGACCGATCTCACCGTCACGCGCGGCGACACGCTCGCCGACCTGTCCGTGACGGTTCGCAACGCCGGCGCCGTCGAGGGGCGAGAGCTGCTGTCGCTCGACGTCGCCGGCGGGGAGATCTATCGCGAACGGTACGTGACCGTCGCCCCGGACGAGCCGGAGAACGAGACGTTCGGCGGGACGACGGTCGACCTCGATCCCGGCACGTACTCGTACACGCTGGCGATCGACGGCGACGAGACGACGGGCACGCTGCGGGTCGAACCCGACCCCGCGGTGACGCAGATCGACGACGGGGCCGACGCCGGAAACGGCACCGAGACGGGGAACGACACGGAGACGGGGAACGACACGGGTCCCGAAAACGACACTCGGACCGAGAGCGACACGGGGTCAGGAAACGGATCCGACCTCGCCAACGGTACGGACGACGACACGGGGTCCGGCGGCGACGTCGACTCCGTGGACGCCGGAGACGGAACGGAGACCGGGGACGGAACGGCGGCCGGGGACGAAACGGAGACCGGAGACGGAACGGCGGTCGGGGACGGAGCCGACTCCGAGAACGGGTCGGACGCGCGGAACGGCTCCGATACGACCGGGGGCGACGATGACGCCCCGGAGGCTCCCGTCGATCCGGCGACGCCGGCGCCGATCCCGGTCGGTACTCGCGAAGCGTTCGGCGGGACGGTCGTCGTGGGGACGACGTACCTGATCGGCCACTGGGTGTGAGCGTCGGTCGCGCGCCGCTCGGCGACCGTTCTCATCGCTGAGAACCGCGGGCGAGCGGTTAAGTGGACGCCTGCGCCGAGTTCGTGTATATGGCGACGCGCGTGCTCATCGCGGACGATTCGGAGTTCATGCGGAACCTGCTCCGTGAGATACTCGAGGGGGAGTTCGAGATCGTCGGCGAGGCGGAGAACGGGGTGGAAGCGGTGAACATGTACGACGAACACGGTCCCGATCTCGTGATGATGGACATCGTGATGCCCATCCGCGACGGGATCGAGGCGACCACGGAGATCAAGGGCGACGACCCGGAGGCGACGGTGATCATGTGTACCAGCGTCGGCCAGGAGGAGAAGATGAAGGCGGCGATCAAGGCCGGCGCGGAGGGATACATCACGAAGCCGTTCCAGAAGCCGAACGTCCTCGACGCCATCGGGTCGGCCGTCTGATGCGCGTCGACGTTCGGGCGCTCGGCGCGTGCAACCGGCTCGCGGAACGCGGCGCCGAACGCGCCGCCAACGCGCTGGGCGAGCTGACGGGGTCGGACCTCGCGGTCGAGGTGACGGGTGCGAGCGTGGCCACCGGCGAGGACCTCGCCGAGGCCTTCTCCGGCCGCGAGTCGATCGGCGTGCGCGTCGGGCTCGACGGCGGCCTCGAGGGCGCGGCCGTGCTCGCGTTCGACGCCGAGCAGATCGACGGGCTGCTCTCGGTGTTACCCGGCGGCGCGTCGATGGGCCGGAGCGCGGTGACGGAGGTCGGCAACATCGCGCTCGGCGGCTTCCTCGACGGCTGGGCGAACTACCTCGGGCGGGCGATCGACATGACCCCCCCGCGCTACTTCGAGGCCGACGGCGCGGCGGTCCTGCCGGACGGCGCGCTCGCCGGGAACGGCGTCTTCCTCTTCGAGAGCCGGCTCGACGCCACGGGGACCGACCTCGACTTCTCGATCTACATGCTTCCCGACTCCGGGCCGTTCCGCGACCTCGTGGTCGGCAAGACCGCCACGGCGGCGACCGCGGGCGCGGAGGGTGCCGGCGGGGCCGCCGGGACGACCGCCACCGCGGTCCCGTACGAGTCGCTCTCGACGTTCGCGTCGCTGGCGAAGCGGGGCTCGGCGAACGCCGCCGACAACATCGGCATGATGACCGGCCTCGAGACCACCGTCGACGTGAGCCGGCTCCGGTTCGTCCCGCTCGCCGACGTGCCGAGCGAGGTCGGGACGGCGCCACACGCCGGGACCGTCTTCGAGCTCCAGGGCGAGCCGAGCGGCTACCTCGCGATCCTCTTCTCGGAGGAGTCGGCGGCCGCGATCGCCGAGGCGATGCTCCCGATGGAGCCGGACGAGCCGCTCGGCGACATGGCCGAGAACGCGCTCTGCGAGCTCGGCAACGTGATGACGAGCGGCTTCATCGACGGCTGGGCGAACGTCCTCGGCACCTCCATCTCGCACTCGCCGCCGGAGTTCGTCCACGACATCGGCTCGGCGACGGTCAGCCCGCTCGTCGCCTCGTTGAGCCGGCGCCAGGACTACGGGTTCGTCATCGACGCCGCCATCCGTACCGAGGGCGTCCAGGCACGCTGTGACGTGTACGCGCTCCCCGACGAGCGCGAACTGGCGGCGGCGCTGGAACGACTCTCCGGGACATGAGCCCCTTCACGCCGTCGGGAGACCGGACCGTCCCGGACCGGGACGAGGCCTCCCGGCGCGTGAAGGTCGGCGTCGGCGACCTCGCCGTTTCGAGCGACGGGGCCACCCTGACCACGAGCGGGCTGGGCTCCTGTGTCGCGATCGCGCTCGTCGACCCGGCGACCGACACGCGCGGACTCCTCCACGCCATGCTTCCGTCCGCCGACGGCGACGCCTCCCACACGCCCCGCCCGGCGAAGTACGTCGACGCGGGGCTCAACGCGCTCCTCGAGGAGCTCGCGTCGGCCGGCGCGTCGCCCGCCCGGCTCGAGGCACGGCTCGTCGGCGGCGCGGAGATGCTCGATCTCACGGCCGCCGTCGGTCCGCGGAACGTCGCGAGCGCCCGCGAGAGCCTGGACGGCGCCGGGATCCCGGTCGTCGCGGCGGACGTCGGCGACGCCGTCGGCCGGACGGTGCGGTTCCGGCCGGACGGCTCCCTCGCCGTTCGGGCGGCCGACGGCTTCGAGCGGACGCTGTAGGGGGTGTGGCGGCCGACGCGCCCATGTTCTCACCGCTGATATTTTGAGGGGTGGGTTGAAGTGTCGTCTGGCGGTTGCTCTGATCAATGGGCCTCGAACTATCGGTGTGGGGCGTCTCGACGGTCGCTTGGACAGTCGCCACGCTGGGGCTCGTCGGTGCGAGCGTTCTCGACCGATTCCTCGATGACGACGGCGACGACGCGGACGGTGGCGACGACGTCTTCGGCGGCGGAATGGGCGGTGGCGGTGGGATGGGCGGTGGC
>NZ_NHPJ01000099.1 GCF_002252985.1 Halorubrum halodurans
GCGGCTCCGCCGCCGGCGACTGCCCCGTTGAGTCCCACCCAACCACTCCGCACCGCACCCCACGCCTCCCCAGCCTCGTCGCCGGACTACGTCCGGCTGCAAGCGAGAGCTTCGCTCTCGCCCTGTCGGCCGTCCTCCGCGTCGCTCCGGCCGGCCGACTCCCTCGCGGGCTCCTCGCGGCCCGTCGGGCCGCTCGGAGGCGCGCCGGAGCCTTAGTGAGAATCGACCCTATCGACCGCTCTCGACCGCCGTGCGCATCTCCTCGGCCAGCCGCTCGGCGCGGTCGGCGTCGGCGGACTCGGCGTAGATCCGGATCTTCGGCTCCGTTCCCGAGGGGCGGACGAGTACCCACGCGTCGCCGTAGTCGAGCCGGTAGCCGTCGGTCGTGTTCGGGGTCGCCTCCGAGGTCTCGACGAACGCCCGCGCGGCCGACAGCATGTCCGCGCGCTCGTCGCCGTCGTCGTACTCGACGTTGACGCGCACGAAGTGGTAGTCGGTGTAGGGCGCGATCGCCTCGCTGACGGGGCCGTCGGCGTCCGCGAGCAGCTCGAGGAAGCGCGCGCCGATGTACGCCCCGTCGCGCGAGAGCCGGTACGGCGGGAAGAACACCCCGCCGTTGCCCTCGCCGGCGATGGGGACGTGGACGTCCTCGTCGTCGAGTTCGCGGGTCCGGGTGATGATGTTCGTCGCGCCGATGGGCGTCAACTCGAGGTCGGCGTCGTTGGCGTCACAGACGTCGACGAGCCGCTGGGAGACGTTGACCGCGCTGACGACCGCGTCGCCGGGCGACAGCGCGTCGTCGGCCAGCGCCGCGAAGGAGGTGTCGCCGTCGACCACCCGTCCCGTCTCGTCGACGAAGACGGCGCGGTCGGCGTCGCCGTCGTGGGCGATCCCCACGTCCGCCTCGGAGGTCGCGACGAGCCGCGAGAGCGCCCGGAGGTTCTCGGGGACCGGCTCGGAGTCCCGGCCGGGGAAGTGGCCGTCCGGCGTGGCGTTCACCGTCACCACCTCACAGCCGAGCTCGCGGTAGATCCGCGGCGAGCTCACGGACGCCGCGCCGTGGCCGGGGTCGACCGCCACGGTGAGGTCGGCGTCGGCGATCGCTTCCCGGTCGATCGCGGCGACGAGCTGGTCCGCGTAGTCGTCCACGACGCCCTCGACCGTCGTCTCGCTGCCGGCGGTCCGCCAGTCGGCGTGGTCGTAGTCGTCGTCGAGGACGCGCCGCTCGACGCGCTCCAACACGTCGACGGAGAGCTCGACGCCGTCGTCGCCGACGAGCTTGATCCCGTTGAACTCGGGCGGGTTGTGCGAGGCGGTGACCAGGACGCAGGGGACGCCGACGGACTCACAGTAGTTCCCGACCGCGGGCGTGGGGACGACGCCGAGCCGGTCGACGTCCCGGCCGACGGCGGCGAGCCCGCTCGCGGCGGCGTTGGCGAACAGCTCGCCGGTGGTGCGGGTGTCGCGGGCGACGGCGACCCGGTCGGCGTCCCACGTCGACCCGGCCGCCTTCGCGATGTCGAGGACGAGCTCCGGCGTGAGATACCGGAGCGCGACCCCCCGAATGCCGCTGGATCCGAACAGCTCCATACGGGGCCATGCGCCGGCCGACGGGAAAGCGGTTCCGAACGTGGTCGCGCGCGGCCTCGAACGCGGACCCCGCGACTCCCGTCCGCCGCCCACACTCGCGGGGTTGAAACCCGTCGCGTCCGTATCCCGGACATGAAGCGTTCACGGCGCGATCTCCTGTGGCGAGCCGGCGCGGCCGGGATCGCCCTCGGCACGACCGCGACGGCCGGCTGTCTCGACGTCGCCGCCGGCGACGGGCCGCAGGGTCCCGAAGGGACGCCGGAGACCCTGTCGTGTCCGGACGAGGCGTTCGTCCGGATCGAGGCTCCGTTCGACGGGAGCGTCGAACCGCGGACGGTCGAGACGGCGGGAGGGGAGGCGACCACCCTCGAGCTGTCCGCGGAGGGGACCGCCGAGACGTACGGGCAGTCGCTCCGGCTCGTGTTGCGGAACACCGGCGAGGCGTCGGCGGCGACCCGCGGCGAGCACGCGTACTCGATACAGCGCCGGACCGGCGAGGGGTGGCTCGACGTGCGCGGGTCGACGACCGGCGAGGCCGCAACCCTCCCCCGCGAGGACGACACGCTCGGGCCGGGCGACACCTACAGCTGGGCGATCGATCTGGAGGAGTCGGCGATCGCCGACGCGGTGCCGGACCGCGAACTCGACGTCTGTCCGCCCCTCGGCTCGGGGCCCCACCGGTTCGTCTACTGGGGGATCGTCGACGCCCCGCCGGTCGGGGTCGAGTTCGAGCTGGTCGGGTGAGGCGGCACGGACGCGTTCAAAAGGACTCCCAGCCGGAGGGCTGTCCCATCCGGTCGAGAACCCGAAACTGCCGTTCGTCCTCCTCGACGCGGGTCTCGACGACCGTGTCGAAGGGCTCGTACAGCGTGTGTATCACCTGCTCGTCGTGGGCGGTCGAGCCGACGGCGCCCACGAGCGGCCATCCCTGTCCCGCACACTGTGAGGCCATCACGCGGGTGAACTGGTAGATCCGGTCGGGGTCCCAGTACATCAACAGCTCGGAGAGCGAGTAGACGCCGACCGCCCGCTCGCGCCCGGCCGACGACTCGACCACGTCGGTGAACTTGATCCCGATCTCCGTGAGGTCGCCGGGACCGCTCACGTACTTCGTCGTCGGCGTGTCGACGGGGTTCTCGCCCTGCTGGTGGGTGACGCAGTCGATGACGACGAGGTCGTCGCCGCCGCTCCCGACGAGCCGGTCGTGGTCCGCCCGCACCTTCTCCGCGGTCCGGCCGGTCGAGACGACGACGGGCGCGTCAGACCACGCGGCGAGCAGCCTGTTGAAGAGGTCGTACTTCCCGCTCATCGGTGGTCCGCTGACGAGGACGCTGTCGGACGAGACGACAGCGTCGGGGAGCGGACTCATGTCTCACACATCGGGGCGACCCCGATAAAACCCTTCCGAGGGATCACTTTCGAAGGAACCCCGGCAGATCAAGCGTGGACGGGGGGCCGGTTCGCGGCGGTCGGGTGAGCGTCAGTTCGCTGAGAGCTCCCGGAAGCGCCGCCGGCAGCGGTGCGGTCCGCGGCGTTCCCGCGCCGTCCACCAGCTCCGCCCAGACGGCCTCGGGCTCCTCGACTGGGGCCTCGAGCGCCTTGGTTCGTCCCTCGTCGTAGGCGAGTTCGACCATGCTCCGTTCGTACGCGCCGGGGAACGCCTCCAGGATCCGGTCGAGTTCCGCGGGGCGCGCGCTCCCGCAGCCGGCCGCCACGCCGAGCGCGAACGCCCGATCGATGGCCGCCCGGCGGGTCAGCTCCGCCGGCTCCCAGTCCGTCCCGAAGGTCCGGTCGTACATCACCGGGTCACCGCGGCGGCCGAGCCGACGCGGATCCCCCCGTCGGTGAACTCGACGTCCTGGATGTCCGTGTTCACGTCGGTTCCACGCATCTTCAACACCTGTATCCCGCGGCGCATCCCCTCGTCCTCCAGGTAGTTGTGGAGGAAGACGACGCCGTGGGCGAGGTAGTGCTCCTCGGAGTAGGCGCTGGGATCGGTCATCTCGGAGATGAGCATCGTCGTCGCGTCCGTCCGCTTCAGCGAGGAGAGCAGCTGGATCATGGTGTCCTCGTCGTCGTCGAGCAGGAACCGCAACAGCATCGTCGAGTCGAAGACGACCCGGTCGATGTCGCGGGAGTTGACGAACCCCGTGAGCCGGTTCGTGACGCCCGAGCGGTCCCGACGCTCGCCCGGAACGCCGAAGAACCGCCGCCCGTCGGCCGAGAAGGAGTCGAGGAAGGTCACCCGGTCGGTGTCGAGCGCGCGGTCGAACCCGAAGTCGTACCCGCCCATGTCGCGGCGGATCCCCTCCTTCGTCTCGTGCATGCTGACGTACAACACGTCGTCTCCGTTTCGGGCACCCTGAGCCGCGAACTGCGAGCAGAACGTCGTCTTTCCGCTACCGGGAGGGCCGCTCACCACGTACAGCCGGTCGGACGGGAACCCCCCGTCGACGAGCTCGTCGAATCCGGGAACCCCGCTGGAGACTCGCATACGTGGAGCACCGCGAGCCGCCCGATAAGCGTTGGCACCCGTTTTTCAGCGGTGAGAACCCGAACGCCGCCGGCCGGTCACGCCTCGGCGGACTCGTCCACGGCGGCGTCGCCTCCGGCGCCGTCGGCGACCTCCGCGTCGACGTCGGGCGCGACCCAGACGACGAAGCGGTCGTCGGATTTGACGATCCCGTGGACGCCCTCGTCGTCGGCGGTGGTCCCCTCGTCGACGTCCGCGGGCGCGACGTCCCTGACCTGGAACACCTCGTCGACGATCCACCCGACGGTGCCGCCCTCCGAGACGCGGTCGTCGTCGAACACGACGATGCGCTCGCGGGGCCCCGTCTCCGCGATCGAGAAGAGCGTCTTCGGGTCGACGATGGTGGTCGTCCGCCCCCGAAGGTCCATCACGCCCTCGACGTGGTCGGGCGAGTTGGGGATCCGCGTGAGCTCGCCGGCGTCGACGATCTCGTCGATGACCCCGATGTCCAGACAGTACGTGCCGTCGCCGAGGCCGAACTCCAGTACCTTCGTGTGTTCGGCGTCCGCCTCCGTGGCTGGCATACCTTCACTCGCGCCGAGACGGCGGATAACGGTATCCCCTGAATTATCACCGGTGATTCCTGGGTCCGTGGGTTTATGCTCGTTCTGGGACCGGTCTCGGACATGAGTAGGACGACGGATCGGCGTGGCGGTCGGAGCGACGCCCCGCGAGTGGTCGTCGTCGACGACTCGCCGTTCATGCGCGGACTGATCGGCGACCTCCTGACCGACGCGGGGGTGGCCGTCGTCGGCGAGGCGGGCGACGGCGCGGAGGCGCTGTCGGTGGTCGCCGAGACGCGACCGGACGTGGTGACCATGGACGTCGAGATGCCGGGGATGGGCGGCATCGAGGCGGTCGGGCGGCTGATGGCGGAGACGCCGACGCCCGTGTTGATGCTGTCGGCACACACCGCGGAGGGGGCGGACGTGACCTTCGAGGCGCTCGAGCGCGGCGCGGTCGACTTCTTCGCGAAGCCCGGCGGCGAGGTGTCGACCGGGGTCTCGCGGGAGGCCGATCGGCTCGTCGAGGCGGTTCGCTCGGTCGCCGACGCGGACCTCGAGGCCGCGACCCGTGACCGGCGGCCCCGATCCGCCCCCACGACGGGGTCGGCGTCGGACGTCGACCTCGCGGAGCCGCTGACCGCCGTGGTCGGCGCGTCGACGGGCGGTCCGAAGGCGGTCGAGCGCGTGCTCTCCGCGCTCCCGATGACCGATTGTCGGGTGCTCGTCGTCCAGCACATGCCCGAGGCGTTCACGCCGCGGTTCGCGGAACGGCTCGACTCGGCGTCCGCGTACGACGTGCGGGAGGCGACCGACGGCGATCGGATCGGGGCCGGCGAGGCGCTCGTCGCGCCCGGCGGCAGCCACATGCGAGTCGGCAGCTACCGCGCGGGTCGGCTGCGCGTGAAGCTCGTCGACGAGGACGCCGTGGGCGGCGACGCCCCGTCGGTGACGCCGTCCGTCGACGTGACGATGCGGTCGGCCGCGGAGACCGTCTCGGATCCGCTCGTCGGCGTGATCCTCACCGGCATGGGCGACGACGGGTCCGTCGGGATCCGGGCGATGGCCGAGGCCGGGGCGCGGACGGTCGCCCAGAGCGAGGACACCTGCGTCGTCTACGGGATGCCGAAACGCGCCGTGGGTACCGGGGCGGTCGACTCGGTGTGTGACCTCGACGACGTCGCCGGCGCGATCCTCGGGGGTGCGGCCTGATGGACTCCCACCGCGCCGCGTTCGTCGCGGAGGCCGAGGAGGGGATCACGGACCTCAACAACGCGCTGCTCGCGCTCGAGGCGGACCCCGAGGACGACGCGGCGATGGACGACGTGTTCCGGGTCGCACACACCCTGAAGGGGAACGCCGCCGCGATGGGGTACGAGGACGTCTCCTCGTTCGGCCACGCCCTCGAGGACCTCCTCGACGCGGTCCGCGGCGGCGACCGGGAGGTCACGCCCGAGCTCATGGACCTCCTCTTCGAGGGGGTCGACACCGTCGAGGCGATGGTCGCGGAGATCGAGGAGACCGGCGAGGTGTCGACGGACCCCGCCGACCTCGAATCCCGGCTCCGGGCGGTCGAGGAGCACGGAACCGTCGATCCCGATCCGGCCGACGACGGAACCTCCGGGATCGACGCCGATGGGAACGGGGACCTCGAGGTCGACGGGAGCGAGGACGGGGACGGGGCCGCCGGCGGCGGTTCGGACGTCGACGTCCCGGACCTCCCGGCCGCGGCCGCCGGCTTCGATGACGTGGGCTACGCCGAGGTGACCGTGGGCGAGACGGCGATGCCGGGCGTCGACGCGGCACTCGTGCTTCAGGCCCTCGAGGAGACCTTCGAGGAGCACGCCACCCGACCGGATCCGGAGGCGCTTGAGGCGGGCGAGTACGACGGGACCTTCGACGTCTTCGTCGCCGACGCCGACCCCGCGGTGGTCGCGGAGGGCCTCGGGGCGCTCACGCAGGTGGCGGAGGTGCGGACCGCGCTCGCGCGGTCCGACGCCGGAGCGCCGCCGGACGACGAGGTCGACGAGGTCGACCCGGAGCCCGCCGGCGCGGTCGACGACGACGATCCCGGCGATGGCGACGCCGCCGGTGCCGACGACGTCGACCCCACAGAGGACCCTGACGAGGAGGTCGACCCCGTCGACGATGCCGACGCCGCCGTATCCGACGGCGCCGAGACGGGAGACGAGGGCGACGACGCGGACTCCTCCGGGTCGGTCGACCGCGACGAGATCAAGTCGATCCGGGTCGACGTCGACCAGGTCGACGAGCTGTACGGACTGGTCGAACAGCTCGTGACGAGCCGGATCAAGCTCCGACGCGAGCTCGAGGGGACCGGGACGGAACCCGACACGCTCGACGAGCTCGACAAGCTCGCCTCCAGCCTCCAGGACACCGCGATGGACATGCGGCTCATCCCGTTCTCGCAGGTGTCCGACTCGTTCCCGCGGCTGGTCCGGGACGTCGCCCGCGATCTCGACAAGCGCGTGACCTTCGAGATCGAGGGCGACGACGTCGAACTCGACCGGACGATCCTCACGGAGATGCGCGACCCGCTCGTCCACGTGCTGCGGAACGCGGTCGACCACGGGATCGAGTCCGCCGAGGAGCGCGAGGCCGCCGGGAAGGACCCCGCCGGGCGGGTGAAACTCACGGCGGAGCGCGAGCGCGACCACGTCGTCATCGAGGTCGCCGACGACGGGGCGGGACTCGACGCCGACCGCCTCCGCGAGAAGGCGATCGCGGAGGGCGTCGAGGACCGCGAGACCGTGGAGGCGATGACCGACGGGGAGGTCTACGACCTGGTCTTCCATCCGGGGTTTTCGACCGCCGACGAGGTCACCGACGTCTCCGGCCGCGGCGTCGGGATGGACGTGGTGCGGACGACCGCCCGCGACCTCGACGGCTCCGTCTCGGTCGACAGCGAGCCGGGCGAGGGGACGACGGTGCGGTTCCGGCTCCCGGTCACCGTCGCCATCGTGAAGGTGATGTTCGTCGACGTGAACGGGACGGAGTACGGGATCCCGATAAAATCGATCGCGGAGGTGTCGCGGGCCGACGGCGTCGAGACGGTCCACGGCGACGAGGTGGTCCGCCACGAGGACGACCTCTACTCGGTGATCCGGCTCGCGGAGCGGCTCGACGCCGCCGAGCCCGGATCCGGAACGGCCGACGCGCCGACCGCCGCGGCGACCGACGGCGGGGCCGTCGGGATCGGCGACGACGACGCGACGGAGGGCGACGCCGCCCCGATCGACGCCGACGCCGCGGCGGCCGCGAGCGAGGGCATGCTCGTGCGGATCCGCGAGGGAACCCGGAAGGTGGCGCTCCACTGCGACGGCGTGTTGGACCAGGAGGAGGTCGTCGTGAAGCCGCTCGACGGCCCGCTGTCCGGAACTCCCGGACTCAGCGGAACGGCCGTGCTCGGCGACGGCGACGTCGTGGCCGTCCTCGACGTGGTGAGCCTATGAGCGGCGGGAGCGCCTTCGAGGGCGTGCTCGAGCAGATCGACGACTCGGTGCCGTTCGAACCCGGCTACTACAACGAGTCGTACCTCGATCGGCGGATCACCGCCCGGATGCGCCGGCGGGGGACGGAGTCACACCGCGAGTACCGGCGGCTCCTCCGCGAGGAGGACGGCGAGCGCGAGGCGCTCATGGACGCGCTCACGATCAACGTGACGGAGTTCTTCCGGAACGCCGAGATGTGGGAGGTCCTGCGGGACGTGTTGCGCGATCTCACCGACGAGCAGCGCCGGGTCCGCGTCTGGTCGGCGCCGTGTGCGGACGGCCGGGAGGCGTACTCGCTGGCGATGCTCGCGTGTGACGACGACGACGTGGACGAGTCACGCGTCGAGGTGCTCGGCTCGGACATCAGCGAGGAGGCGCTGGATCACGCCCGCGAGGGCGTGTACCACACGACGCGGACGACGGACATCGCCGAGGAGCTGGAACCGCTCTCGGCTCCGGACCGCTACGTCGACCGCGAGGGCGACGCGTTCAGGGTCCGCGACGCCCCCCGGCGGCTCGTGACGTTCGACACCCACGACCTGATCAGCGACGGGTCGCGGGGCCCCTTCGACGTGGTGTTGTGCCGGAACCTCCTCATCTACATCGACGCGGACCACAAGGGGTCGCTGTTCGACACGCTCGAGGCGTCGCTCGCGGCCGCCGGCGTTCTGGTCGTCGGGATGACGGAGAGCGTCCCGCCGGACCGGAGCGACGGCTACGAGCCGATCGACAAACGCCGACGGGTGTTCCGGAGGCGCTGATGTCGCTGTACCAGTACGCGCGGGAGGGGAACGTCGACCGGCTCAGGGACGCGCTGGGAAGCGACAGCGCCGCGGTCAGGAAGCGCGCGGCCGAGTTCCTCGGCGAGCTCGCCGACGAGGACGACCAGGCGACGATCGACGGGCTCCTCCGCGCGGCGACGGTCGACGGGGACGCCGGCGTCCGCGCGGCCGCCGTCGACGCCCTCGACGAGGTCGGACAGGAGGCGCTCGAACAGCTCCTGTCGGAGCTCACCGGCGGAAGCGAGTCGGAGGCGGAGTGGGTCACCGCCCGGAAGTTCGCCCGCGCGCTCGAGGCCGACCGCGCCGAGCTGCGGATCGCGGCGGCGAACGCGCTCGCACGCCTCGACGAGCCGAGCGCGCTCCCGGCGGTCGTCGGCGCCCTGTCGGATCCGGACCCGCGGGTACGGCTCCGCGCGTGTCACGCGTGCGGGACGTTCGGCGATTCGAGGGCGGTCCCAGGGCTGATCGACCGCCTCGACGACGACCCGCGCGTCCGCCGGGCGGCCGCGAACGCGCTGGGAGCCGTCGGAACGGACCGGGCGCTCGAGCCGCTCATCGACCTGCTCGAGGACCCCGACGAGTCGCTCCGTCGGATCGCCGCGGGCGCGCTCGGGAACGCGAGCAGCCCGAAGCCCGTCGAACCTCTCGCGCGCGCGCTCGGCGACGAGAGCGCGATCGTCAGGAACGCGGCGGTGTACTCGGTCATCGAGCTGCTCTCGAACGTGCCGACGGAACACAGCCACGCGGTTCGCGATCGGGTCGTCTCCGAGCTGAAGGCGGCCGACGACGAGACGGTCGTCGAGCCCCTCGCCGAGATCCTCACCGAGGGCAAACAGAGCCGACAGCGCCGGAACGCGGCGTGGATCCTCGGGCGCGTCGCCGACCCCGACTCCGAACCGGCCGTCGAGGCGCTCGCGGCGGCCCTCGACGACGACGACGCGCAGACCGCCCAGTTCGCGGCGACGAGCCTCACGAACCTCGGCGGGCCGGTGGTCGAGGACCGGCTCCTCGACCGGCTCGGCACCGAGCGGCCGGACGAGGTCCGCGCGAAGGCGGTGTTCGTGCTCGGCCAGGTCGGCGGACAGGAGACGCTGAACCGGCTGGAGGAACTGACGGACGACGAGAGCTCCGCGGTCCGGAAACGCGTGTTCTCGGCGGTCTCGAAGCTCCGGGCGGGGGGAGCCTAAATGCCGACCGGCGACGGCGAGTACAAGATCACGGACACCCAGGCGCGGTTCGCGGTCGCCGTCCGCGAGGGGAGAGCCATCAACGACGTCTCCTGGACGCCGGGGCGGGTCCTGTTGTCGAACCGGCGGCTGATACTCGCGAGCAACGACGGGAAACGCACGGTTCCACTCTCGCGGCTCGATCGACTCGGCGGACGGCACGACGCCAACCAGTCGATCGCCCGCGTCTCCAACTACGTGAGCTTCGACCTCGGCGAGCAGGTGCTCTTAGTGGCCGCCGCCGACCACGAGTCGTTCGAGCGCGACGTCTACCGCGCGCTGCTCGACCAGCGGACGCTGATGGCGAAACACCCGGCCGTCGAGGGCGGCGTCGTCCAGGACACCGGCTGGGAGCAGGCCCGCGTGAAGATCGACGAGAACGGCCTCGGCGCCGCGCTCGAGGGCGGCGCGTTCGTGGAGTTCGACCTCGACGACATCAGCGGGCTCGACGCCGCGAGACGGACCGTCGACGGGGAAAAGAAGCCCGTGATCGCGGTGTCACACACCGACGACGCGGACACGAGCATCGAGACGCACCTCGCCGGAACGCCCCAGCGAATGCGGTTCGTCGAGTCGTGGCTCCGGAAGGGCGAGGAGCGGAGCTCGACGAACGTCGACCTCTCGAGCCGGGATCGCGAGGTGTTGATGGCGCTGTACTCGGGCGTCTCGCCGTTCGAGATCCCCGCGTTCCTGGGCAGCGACGTCGACGAGGTCGAGGAGACGTTCGAGCGGCTGATCGAACTGGAGGTCGTCGAGGAGGTGCGGGTTCGCCGCGAGGTGGCGCTCAACTCCCGCGGGCGCAACATCGCCAGCGAGGCGATGAACGAACAGTGAGACCGGCTCCGGCGGCGGCAACACGACCGGTCCCGTCGGTGGACGACGGGTAGGTGGCGAACGGCCGGCGACGGCGATCCCGGCCGGGTCGCCGGACGACCGCCTCGCCCGGACCGGGTCGACGGTCACGTCACGGGGGGGCTGGCGGCGGTATCGGTGATGAACGTACGGAGACGCCGATCTCGGGGCCCGGCCCCGACTCGCCGCCGTCCCGCGGGGCGATACGTACTTCCGGCGGGCGGAACGCGTTTGGTGTGGAATGGACGACCCCACCACGACCGACGTCCGCGAGCTCACGACCGACGCCGAGTTCGAGGCGGCCTATCCGATACTCCGTGAGCTGCGGGATCACCTGGACCGCGCCGGGATGGAGGCGACCCACGAACGGATGCGCGAGGAGGGATACCGCCTCTTCGGCCGATACGACGGGGGAACACTCGTCGCCGTCGCCGGCGTCAGCGTCGGCACGAACTTCTATCTGGGGAGACACGTCTTCGTCCACGACCTGGTGACGACCGAGTCACGACGGTCGGAGGGGCACGGCTCCGCCCTGCTTGCGTTCCTCCACGAGTGGGCGAGAGACCGCGACTGTGAGACGGTCGAGCTCGAGTCGGGGCTCTGGCGGGACGAGGCTCATCGGTTCTACGAGGCGGTCGGCTACGAGAAGTACTGCTACTCGTTCACGTACGACCTCGACGCCGAGGGCCGGGGCGGCTGACTCCGGCGACCGACCCGCCGAACCACGCTTAAGTCGCCACCCCGCGAGGGTCGGACATGGAGTACGAAGCGGTCTGTTTCGACCTCGACGACACGCTGTACCCGTACCCGCCGTGTAACGAGGCGGGCAAGCGGGCGGCGCTGTCGGCGTTCCGCGAGCGCGGGTACGACCTGGACCGCGCGACGTTCGACGACCTCTACGCGACCGCCCGGCGGGACGCGAAACGCGAGACGGGCGGCACCGCGGCCTCCCACGAGCGGTTCATCTACTTCAAGCGAGCGCTGCGGCTCCACGCGGACGTCCACGACGCGGCCGACGCCCACGCGATCGGCGAGGCGTACTGGGACGGGTACGTCGACGAGATGACGCCGTACGACGGCGTCACGGCCACGTTGGACGAACTCCGGGACGCCGGCGTCGCGATCGGCGTCGTGACGAACCTCACGACGCGGGTCCAGCTGCGAAAGCTCGCTCGGCTCGGACTCGACGACCGGGTGGACCGGCTCGTCACCTCGGAGGAGGTCGGCCGCGAGAAGCCGAGCGCGCTCCCCTTCACCGCCGCGCTCGCCGGCTTCGACCGTCGCCCGAGCGAGACGCTCATGGTCGGAGACAACGCCGTCACCGACGTCGAGGGCGGCAACGCCGTCGGCATGGACACCGTCCTGTTCGACCCCCGTGGAGAGGCTCCGGCGGTCGACGACCTGCGCGCCGGACGACGGCCGAACCACCGCATCGAGTCGTTCTCTGCGCTCGCGGAGGTGGCGACGTGAGCGACGACTCGGCGGAGTTTCGTGCGGCCCGCGAGACGGTCGTGGAGTACGCCCCGGCGCTATCGGAGCTGACGCCCGGCCGGACCGGCAACCTGAGCGTCCGCGACGGCGACGCCTTCGCCGTGACGCCCACCGGGGTGGCGTACGACGCCTTCGACGCCGCGGACGTGCCGGTCGTCGGCCTCGACGGCGAGCGTCGCGCGGGGCGGATGGCACCCTCGAGCGAGGTGCCGATGCATACGGGGATCTACGAGCACGCGCGACCCGGCGCGATCGTCCACACCCACTCGCCGTGGGCGACGACGCTGGCGACGCTCGGGCTGTCGCTCCCGCCGGTCCACTACATGATCGTCGCGGTGGGTCGGGAGGTCCCGCTCGCCGACTACGCACCCTACGGGACCGAGGAGCTCGCCGCCAACGTCGTCGCCGCGATGGCCGAGGCCGACTCGGACGCCGCGATCCTCGCGAACCACGGGCTGGTGGTTACCGGCCCGGATCTGGAGACCGCGGTCGAGAACGCCCGCCACGTCGAGGACCTGTGTCGGCTCTACGTGCGCGCCTCGGCGATCGGCGAGCCGAACCTGCTGACGGACGACCAGCTCGCGACCGTCGAGGAGCGCTTCGAGAGCTACGGCCAGCAGCTGGACGACGAGTAGGTGGGGGTTCGAGCGGGCGGGTGAGCGCGAACGCGGCCCGAGCGGGGTTTATATCCGTCCCGCCGGAAACGGTATTGACATGACCGATCACCGACTCGCCCCCGACGTCGAGGAGACCGCGGCGGCGATCGCGTCGATGGAGATCCGCGGCGCGGCGACGATCGCGGCCGGCGCGGCGGAGGCGCTGGCCACGCAGGCGCGCGAGGCCGACGCCGAGTCTCCCGAGGCGTTCCGCGCGTCGATGCGCGCGGCCGCCCGGCGGCTCCGCGAGACGCGCCCGACGGCCGTCTCGCTCCCGAACGCGCTCCGGTACGTCCTCCGGCGGATGGAGGGGCGGAGCGTGGAGGCGCTGCGGGAGAGCGTGACCGACGCGGTCGCGGCGTTCGTCGCGCAGCTCGACCGCGCCCAGGAGGACCTCGGACAGGTGGGCGCGAACCGTCTCGCCGACGGCGACACCGTGATGACGCACTGTCACTCGACGGACGCGCTCGCGTGTATCGAGGCGGCCGTCGACCAGGGCAAACACATCGAGGCGATAGTCAAGGAGACGCGCCCGCGAAACCAGGGGCACATCACCGCCCGGCAGCTCCGCGAGGCGGGCGTCCCCGTCACGCTGGTCGTCGACTCCGCGGCGCGTCGCTACCTGAACGAGGCGGACCACGTCCTCGTCGGAGCCGACTCGATCGCCGCCGACGGCGGCGTGATCAACAAGATCGGCACCTCGGGGCTCGCCGTCAACGCCCGCGAGCGCGGCGTGCCGATCATGACCGCCGCACAGACGATCAAGCTCCACCCGGAGACGCTGACGGGCCACACCGTCGAGATCGAGATGCGCGCCGAAGACGAGGTGATCGCCCCGGAGACCCGCGAGGAGATCGGCGAGATCGCGGTCGAGAACCCCGCCTTCGACGTGACGCCGCCGCGGTACATGGACGCGATCGTGACCGAGCACGGGCAGTTCCCGCCCGAGAGCATCGTGACGCTGATGCGCGAGCTGTTCGGCGAGGGGGCCGCCGAGCCGTGGGCGGAACCATGAATGACGACGTCTCCGAGGAACGGGAGGTCGACCCCACGGTCGACCCGGACCTCGAACCCGAAACCGAGACCGGACCGCCGGCGGTGATCGCCGCCGGCCACATCAACTGGGACGTGACGATCCACGTCGACGAGTTGCCCGAACGCGACGGGGAGACGCGGATCGAGCGGCTCGAGCAGTCCGGCGGCGGCAGCGCCGCCAACGTCGCGGTCGGCGTCGTCGGCCTCGGCGGCCAGTCGATCGTCTTCGGCAGCGTCGGGGGCGACGAGTCCGGCGCGCTCGCCCTCCGCGAGCTCGCGAGCGCGGGCGTCGACCCCGGCCACGTGCTCGTCGACGCCGACGCGCCGACCTCCGTCACCTACGTGATCGTCGACGGGAACGGGGAGCTGTTGATGCTCGCCAACGAGGGCGCGAACGAGTCGTTCTCGGCGGGCGACCTCGACCGCGAGACGCTCGCGGCCGCCGACCACCTCCACCTGACGGGCCAACAGCCCGAGACCGCGGCCGCGCTGGCGACGACCGCGGCCGAACTCGGGCCGACTCGGAGCTTCGACCCCGGCCGCCGGGTGACCGACCGCGGGTACGACGCCGCGCTCCACGCCGCGGACCTGGTCTTCGTGAACGACCGCGAGGCGGACGCGCTGGCTGACGCGACCGACATCGACCCGCGGGCGCCGGACGACCGCGTCGTGGCGGTCAAACACGGCGGCGACGGCGCGACGGTCCACACCCCCCACGGCGACGTCTCGCATCCGGGGTTCGACGTCGACGCCGTCGACACCGCGGGCGCGGGCGACGCGTTCGCCGCGGGGTTTCTCGGCGCGGCGCTCAGAGAGCCGGCGATCGCGGACGGCGGCTTCACGCACGACCCGCGCGAGTACCAGGTTCCCCTGCTCGTCGCCAACGCCTGCGGCGCGATCGCGGCCGGGACCGTCACCGCCCGCGCGGACCTCTCGTGGGACCGAGTCCGGTCGGTCATGGGCGAGTCGCCGGAGGCGGACCTGCTGATCGAGATCCGCGCGTGAACGGTCGAGGGAGCGCGTCCTCGGCCGCCTCCTACTCCCCCGAGCCGGCCCCGCCGGTCGTCTCGATCCGCTCCTCGTACTTCGCGAGCGCGACCGCCAGCGCCTCCTCGGCGTCGACGTCGGCCGCGTCGGCGAGCGCGAGCAGCGCGAAGAGACAGTCGCCGACCTCGTCGGTCGCGATCTCTGCGGCCTCGGGGGCCGACCCGTAGCCGGTCGAGGTCGTCACCTCCTTGGCGACCTCGCCGACCTCGCTCTCGAGGTCGAGCACGCGGTACGCGAGGTCGGCCTCCAGCCCGTACTCGTCGACGAACGCCGAAACGCGGTCCTGCGCGTCCATGGCGGCCGGATCGACCGGGAGGCGTATAGGCACACCGAAGGCGGCTCGTCGCCGACGGCGAGGACGACCGGTCACGCAACCACTAAGGTCGTAACGCGCCGACGGATCCCATGGACATCGCGATACTCGGCGGTACCGGCGACATCGGGGAGGGGCTCGCGCTCCGCCTCGCCGCCGACACCTCCCACGAGGTGCTGGTCGGCTCGCGGGACGCGAAGAAGGCCGAGACGAAGGCCGAGGAGTACACGACGGAGCTCGACAGCCGCGGGCTCGACCGCGAGGTGTACGGGTTCGAGAACGTCGCGGCCGCCGAGGCGGCCGACGTGGTCGTGCTCGCGGTCCCGCCGTACCACGTCGGCGACACCGTCGAGGCGGTCGCGGACGCCCTCGACGACGGCGACGTCCTGGTCTCGCCGGCGACCGGGATGAAGCGCGACGAGGAGGGGTTCCACTACCACAAGCCCGGCGCGGGCTCGGTCACGCGGATCGCGGCGGACGCGGCCCCGGAGGGCGTCGCCGTCGTCGGGGCGTTCCACAACCTCGCGGCCGCGCGGCTCGCGAACCTCGACGCGGATCTGGGGATCGACACCCTCGTGATCGGCGACGACGAGGACGCGAAGGGGATCGTGGCCGACGTCGCCGAGGGGATCGAGGGGCTCCGCGCGCTCGACGCCGGCGGGATCGCGAACGCCCCCGAGATCGAGGGGCTCACGCCGCTTCTCATCAACGTCGCGAGCAACAACGAAGGGCTCCACGACCTCGGGATCCGGTTCCAGTAGGTCGTCGATCGGGAGTGTGTGATCGTTGACGCGGTGGCCATCTCCAAAGCCCAGCCACCCTGTCAGACATCGTTGCCGGCGCGGTGAGCACCTCCGAAGCCCCGGTCGCGAGACCTCCGAAAGACGGTCCCGCTCGCTCGCTTCGTTCGCTCCTGCGGCCCTCGCGTCGTCATCAGAACGCAGAGCGTTCTGATCGGCTCACGAGAGCAGAGCTCTCGTGAACGCCGTGCTTCGCCCTCGCGACTGGGGCTTCGAGTCCCACCCGACAGCACCGCCCCGCGCCTCACGCCTCCCCAGCCTCGTCGGCCGTCCTCCGCGTCGCTCCGGCCGGCCGACTCCCTCGCGGTCGGGTGAGCGCCCCCTGGGCGCTCACCGGCGCGCCGCCGCGATGGTACGCGTTGCGAGTTCGCGCGTGGCGGAAGCGTGTCTGACGCTCGGAGACGCTCTTGGGGTCCATCCAACGTCCTCCCGTCCGGACGTTCCGTTAGGCCTTTGCGCGACCGTCCCCTCTCATTAGTGGATGGAGTACCTGGAGCGCCGGGTCGCGCTGGTCGAGAGCCGTCTCGAGGCGGTCATCGACCGCGTCGAGCCCGAGGAGCTGTCCGACGAGCTCGCCCACGTCGTGCTCGCGGGCGGCAAGCGCGTCCGCCCCGCGGTGACGATCCTCGCCTGCGAGGCGTTCGACGGCGACCCCGACGACGCGGTCGACTTCGCGGCCGGCATCGAGTTCGTCCACAACGCCTCGCTCGTGATCGACGACGTCATCGACCGCTCGGAGGTCCGGCGCGGGACGCCCTCCGCGTGGGCCGAGTTCGGCTACGGTCCGGCGATGATCACGAGCGACGGGCTGCTCGGCGAGGCGTTCGCCCTCTTCTCGACCGACGATCGCGCGATGCGGACCGTCGCGGAGGCGATGGTCGAACTCGGCGAGGGCGAGGCGACCGAGCTCGCCGACCGCCCCACCACGGAGGCCGAGTACATGGAGCTGGCCCGCCGGAAGACCGGCGCGCTGTTCCGCGCGGCCGCGGAGCTCGGCGCGGTCGCGGGCGGCGCGGAGCCCGCGGCGATCGAGTCGTTCGGCGAGTACGCCGAGCGCGTCGGCGTCGCCTTCCAGATGCGCGACGACGTGTTGGACGCCACCGCCGACGCCGACGACCTCGGCAAGCCCACGGGTCAGGACGCCGAGATGGACCGGCCGAGCGTCGTCCAGGTGACCTCGCTCTCGCCGGCGGAGGTGGACGAGCGGGCCAGAGAGCAGTCCGACCTCGCGCTGGCCGCGCTCGAGGACGCGGATCCCCCCGAGACGGAGGCGATCGAGTACCTCCGGGACCTCGCGGAGTTCGTCGTCGTCCGCGAGCGATAGCGCGTCCGCGGGTCGACCGTCTCGATCCGACGGTTCCAGTTCGTTCGTGGATACTCTCGGCCCCGATCGACTTCGATGTATTCATACTTGTGCGATCGCGATCATTAGCATGAACCGCGCAGAGAAGGCGGCCCTCCAGCTACAGGCGGTCGCCGTGTTGCGGACCCTGAAGGAGACGCGGACGTACGAGGAGCTGTCGACGCTCACCGGCCTGCCGGCGGGCGACCTGAACCGGTACGTGAACGGCCACGTCCTCCCCGGTGCCGACCGGGCGCGCGAGGTCGTCTCCGAGGTCGGCCGCGACGCGCTCGCCGACGAGCTCGTCGCCCGCGTCGCCTTCGACGACGAGGGATACGTCGACAACAGCGGCGTCGTCTTCGACCAGTCCTTCCTCGATCTCGTCGCGCCGGTCGCCGCCGAGACCTTCGAGTTCGCCTCCCCCGACGTGGTGTTGACCGCCGCGACCGACGGGATCACCCTCGGGGCGGCGATGGCCTCCTTCTTCGACGCGCGGCTGGCGTACGCGAAGAAGTCGAAGGAGACCGCGGTCGAGGAGTTCATCGAGTCGCGCCAGCGGCTCGCCTCGGGCATCGAGCTCACCTACTACCTGCCGAGACGCGCCATCGAGGCCGGCGACACCGTCCTCGTCGTCGACGACCTGATCCGGTCGGGCGAGACCCAGGAGCTCCTCCTGGACATCGCGCTCCAGGCCGACGCCGACGTCGGCGGCGTGTTCACCCTCATCGCCGTCGGCGACGAGGGCATGCGCCGGGCTCGCGAGATAACCGACGCGCCGGTCGGCGCGCTGACGACCTTCGAGTGAGGTGACCGCGCGCGCGACGGTGCGCACGTTCGACCAGTTTTTGACGCCGGGAGCACGGATCGACCGCGGAGATATACACATTTGTGTATATCTGCTGGTTTCAGGTAGCAATCCTTATGTTCGACACCGGGAGTATCCACGAGTAACCAATGGGGATCGCAGACACCCTGACGGCGCGGTTCGACGTCGAACAGCACGGGTCGGACTTCCGGACCGAGTTGGTGGCGGGGCTCACGACGTTCCTCGCGATGTCGTACATCATCGTGGTGAACCCGTTCATCCTCGCCGAGGCGATCCGGATTCCGGGCTACGAGTTCTTCGAGGTGGTCCAGATGATCGCGATCGCGACGATCCTCTCCTCGGCGCTCGCGACGCTCGTGATGTCGCTGTACGCCAACCGCCCGTTCGGGCTCGCGCCGGGGCTCGGGCTCAACGCGTTCTTCGCGTTCACCGTCGTGTTAGGGCTCGGGATCCCGTGGGAGACGGCGCTGGCGGCCGTCTTCGTCGAGGGGATCCTCTTCATGGCGCTGACCGCGATCGGCGCACGCGAGTACGTCATCCGGCTGTTTCCCGAACCGGTGAAACGCTCCGTCGGTGCCGGCATCGGGCTGTTCCTGCTTTTCATCGGCTTTCAGGAGCTTCAGATCGTCGTCCCCGACGACGCGACGCTCGTCACGCTCGGCGGGGTCTTCGGGAACCCGTGGGCGATCCTCGGGCTGGCCGGACTCGTCCTGACGTTCGTGTTGTGGGCGCGGAACGTCACCGGAGCCATCGTGATCGGGATCGTGACGACGTCGCTCGCCGGCTGGGGGCTCACGCTCGCCGGCCTCTTCGAGCGCGGGGTCGTCACCCCGGAGTCGCTGCCGTCCGCCCAGTACGACATCACGCCGCTCGCCGGCGCGTTCGTCGACGGGCTCGCCGACGTCGAGCCGCTCACGTTCGCCCTGGTCGTGTTCACCTTCTTCTTCGTCGACTTCTTCGACACCGCCGGGACGCTCATCGGCGTCTCGCAGTTCGGCGACTTCCTCGACGAGGACGGCGACCTGCCGGAGATGGACAAGCCGCTGATGGCCGACGCGGTCGGCACCACCGCCGGCGCGATGCTCGGCACCTCCACCGTGACGACGTTCATCGAGTCGTCGACCGGCGTCGAGGAGGGCGGCCGCACCGGACTCACCGCCCTCGTCGTCGCGCTCCTGTTCCTCGCGTCGCTCGCCGTGATCCCGCTGGTGGCCGCCATCCCCGCGTACGCGTCCTTCATCGCGCTGATCGTCGTCGGCGTGATGATGCTCCAGGGGCTCGTCGAGGTCGACTGGGACGACCCCGCGTGGGCCGTCTCGGCCGGACTCACCGTCACGGTCATGCCGTTTGCCTACTCCATCGCCGACGGACTCGCCGCCGGCATCATCGCGTACCCGCTCATCAAGGTCGCCGTCGGCGAGCTCGACGACGTCCGGCTCGGCCAGTACGTCATCGCGGCGCTGCTCGTCGTCTACTACGTGCTCCAGACCCGCGGCGTGATCCTCTAGACGGGGACCGCCGCTTCCTCGGCCGCGGTCCGTTCCCCTTCAGTCGCCCACGCCGGGCGTGCGCGCCGCGTACACCGTCCGCGGAGGTTCTTTACCTCCCGAGCGTGTAGCCTCGGGCGATGGCGGACCTGAAACTCTACGAACTGGAGGGCTGCCCGTACTGTGCGAAGGTCAAGGAGACGCTCGCCGAGCTCGACCTCGAGTACGAGTCGATCATGGTCCCGCGCCCGCACGGCGAGCGGACCGAGGTGGAGGAGGTGAGCGGCCAGACCGGCGTCCCTGTCCTCGTCGACGAGGCGAACGGGATCGACGCGATGCCCGAGAGCGACGACATCGTCGAGTACCTCGAGGAGACGTACGGCGGCGCGAGCTAGACGCGGCGACCGGGCGTTTCGAAGGCCAACGTTGATACGTCCCGAGTCGAATCCACGGGCATGAACCTCCCTCGCGCGCCGAAACAGCGGTGGGCGAGGGCGACGCTCGGACTCTCGCTGTTGTTCGCGGTCGGGGCGTTCGTCTACCTCGTGCTCGACGGCGCGCCGTTTCAGGGCACCGTGCTCGCCGCCCTCATCCTCGGTGCCGGCTACTGGGAGTACAGGAAGAAGCTCCAGGAGAAGCGCGTGGCGAGACAGTACGAGGCGAAAGCCGAGGAGCAGCGCCGGGAGAACGAGCGCTGACCCGCGCGCCGTCCTCGCATCGCTCGACCCCGACCGCCGTCCACGGAAGTCACGGGTTTCATGTGTGAGAGCGGAGATCACACGTCCATGAGCGACGAACGCGAGGACGTGTTGGACGCAATGGATTGGTTGCTCGACAGCCTCGAGGCCGACGACGCGGTGTCGTACGCCGAGGTCGGCGGCGTCTATCAGGAGAAGACGGACCTCGTCGTCACGGGCGACGGCCCGCGGAGCACGACGGAGTTCACGGAGACCGGCGTGTGGCTCCGGGTCTTCGCCGACGGCGCGGCCGACTACCGCTACACGAACGCGATCGACGAGGAGGGCCTGCGCGACGTGGCCGACCGTGCGATCCGGAGCGGCGAGGTGCTCGCGCAGGACGAACCGGGTCGGTTCGACGCCTACACGACCCACCGAGGGACCCACGGCGGCTGGGCCGAGGAGCCGATCCACGCGGTCGACGGCGACGAGAAGTCCGCGACGGTCGAGGACGCGCTCGCGTCCGCGGACGACCTCGACCTCGACCGCGTGTGGGCGAACTACATGGACGCCCACATCGAGGAGGCCGTCGGGACGACCACCGGGAGCGTCGTCCGGACGACGCTCGACCGCGCGCGACTGAACTTCAGCCTCACGCTCGCCGACGGGCCCCAGGTGAGCCGACACGCGGGGTCGACGGAGGGCGCGGCCTTCCTCGAGGAGATCCCCGAGATCGTCGCGGCCGCCGCGGCGGACGCGCGATCGCTCTCGGCCGCCGAGGTCGCCGACGCGCCGGCCGACGAGGTCACGCTCGCGTTGAGCCCGGAGGCCGCCGGCCAGCTGTTCCACTTCGTCTCACACTACCTCGAGGCCGACGCCGACTACATGGGGTTGAGTCCCTACGAGGTCGGCGACCGGATCGGCCCGGCGGACCTCGAGATCGAGGACACGGTCCACGCCGGCTCCTGGGCTGCTCGCGCCTACGACGCCGAGGCCAAGCCGACGAGCCCCACGCGGCTGGTCTCGAACGGGCGGATCGAGCGACTGCTCCACAACACCACCACCGCGGCCGAGGAGGACACCTACCCGGCCGGCAACAGCGTCCCGAGCCTCGGCTTCACCGAGCCGCCGCGGATCCACGCCCGCCACCTGGAGGTCGACGCCGGCGACGCGGACGCCGCGGCGCTCCGTGAGGACGCCGACGTGTACGTCGAGCGGTTCAAGCGGCCGTGGCTCTACGACGAGTTCGAACGCGTCCAGCGGTCGGGCGTCTTCCCGGCGAGCGCCCTCTACGCGAAGGACATCGACGCCATGACCGAGGAGCGACCGGACTGCGGCTCCGCCGAGCTCCCGATCGCGGAGGGGTACCGGCTCGAGGACGGCGCGCGCGCCGGCCGCGTCGACGACCTCGCCGTGGAGTACACGCCGGACGTGCTCCGGAACGCCTCGCGGGTCGGGAACGTCCGCGGCACCGTGACCGGCGTCTGTGAGAAACACAAGTCCCAGCTGCCGTTCGCGGTGACGGCACCCGGACTCCGGCTGGAAGCGCCGGTGAAAGAAGAGAACTAGTCGTCCGCGGGCGTCGACTCGGCTCCCTCGCCCGTCTCCGCCGCGCTCGGGCTTCCGCCCATCTCCTCGTAGGGGTCGTACCCCTCGGCGCTCTCGTAGAGGTGACAGGCGACGTCCTGCTCGAACTCCGTCTTCTGCTCCAACGGCGGCACCACCTGGTCACAGACGTCGCCGATGTACTCCGAACACCGGTTCTTGAACCGACAGCCCGAGGGGATGTCGATGACGTCGCCGACCTCGCCCTGAAGCTCGACGCGCTCGCGACCCACCGCCGGGTCGGGAACGGGAACGGCGTTGATGAGCGACTGGGTGTACGGGTGCTGGGGGTTCTCGATGATCTGGTCGGTCGGCCCCTTCTCGACGATCTTGCCCATGTACATGATCGCCAGCCGGTCACACATGTGCCGGAGCAGCGAGAGGTCGTGGCTGATGTAGACGACCGAGAGGCCGAACTCCTCCGTCATCCGGTCGAGGAGCGAGAGCACCCCGGCACGGAGGCTCACGTCGAGCATGGACACCGGCTCGTCCGCGACGATGAAGTCCGGGTCGAGCACGAGCGCCCGCGCGATCGCGACCCGCTGTCGCTGGCCGCCGGAGAGCTCGTGGGGGTACTGGTCGAAGTAGTGTTCGGCCGGGAGCAGCTCCGCGAACTCGAGGGCGCGCTGGACCCGCGCCGTCTCGTTGGGGATGTCGTGGATGCGCAGCGGCTCGGCGACGGTGTCGTACACCGTCATCCGCGGGTTGAGGCTCTCGAAGGGGTCCTGGAAGATCATCTGGGCGTTCTGCCGGAACTGCTTGATCTCCGCGTCGCTCGCCTCCGAGAGGCGCTTGTCGTCGTAGATGATGTCGCCGGCGGTCGGCTCGTGGAGCTTCACCAGCGACATCCCGGTCGTCGTCTTCCCGCAGCCGGACTCGCCGGCGAGCCCGAGCGTCTCCCCCTCCCTGAGTTCGAAGGAGACGCCGTCGACCGCGTGGACGTAGTCGGGCTCGCCGCTGCCGAACGACTCCATCAGGCTGGCGATCCATCCCTGGTTGACCTTGAAGTGCTTCTTCAGGTCGTCGACCTCGAGGAGGACGTTGTTCGCGCTCATTCCTCGACACCCCCGTCGGTGGCCGCGGCGGTCTGTCTCCACGTCTCCGACTCGTCGGCGTACGGCCGGAGCTCGGTGTCGATCTCGTCCGCGTAGTGACAGTAGGAGCGGAGCCCGTTCTCGTAGTGGGCCTCCGGCTCCTCCTCACGGCACCTGTCGGTCGCCATCGGACACCGCTCGGCGAACCGGCAGCCCTGCGGCGGGTCGACGAGTTCGGGCGGGTAGCCGGCGATGGAGAGCAGGTCCTGGTCGCTCTCGCGGATGTTCGGGAACGCGCGTTTCAGCCCGATCGTGTACGGGTGATACGGCTGGTTGAAGATCTCCTCGACGGGACCCTCCTCCGCGATCTTCCCGGCGTACATCACGATGACGCGGTCGCAGGTCTCGGCCACGACGCTCACGTCGTGGGTGATCACGAGCATCGAGGAGTTGATCTCCTCCTGGATCGACCCGATCCGCTTGAGGATCTGGTCCTGCATGATCACGTCGAGCGCCGTGGTCGGCTCGTCAGCCAGCATCAGCGACGGCTCGAGCGCGAGCGCCATCGCGATCATGGCGCGCTGGCGCATCCCGCCGGAGAACTGGTGCGGGTAGTCGTCGGCACGCTCCGGGTCGAGCCCGACGAGCTCGAACATCTCGGTGACGATCTCGTCGGACTCGACGCGGCCGGTCCCCGGACGGTGGGTCTCGATGGCCTCCACGATCTGTTCGCGGATGGTGTACACCGGGTCAAGCGAGTTCATCGCCGACTGGGCGATCATGGAGATCTCCTCCCACTTGAGCCGGCGGCGCTCCGGTTCGGACAGCTCCGTCAGGTCGTCGCCCTGGAAGTTGATGCTTCCGTTGTTGATGTAGCCGGCGTCGGGGAGGATCCCGATGATCGCCTTCGCGAGCGTGGTCTTTCCACAGCCCGACTCGCCGACGATGCCGAGGTTCTCTCCCTGTTCGAGTTCGAAGGAGACGCCGTCGACCGCCTGTGCCGGCCCTTCTTCGGTTTCGTAGTAGACTTCGAGGTCTTCGACTTCCAGTTGACTCATTGTAGTTTGGGGTTAGTGATCTCTTCGTAGCCGCGGCCGATGAGGAAACCGCTGATGACGAGCAGGCCGATACAGATCCCCGGCGGCACGAACCACCACCACGCGCCGAACGAGAGCGCGGAGTACGCGCGGGAGGCCTGGAGCATCGTTCCCCACGACACCGTGTTCGGGTCGCCGAGGCCGATGAACGAGATCCCCGCCTCCGCGAGGATGGCCCACGCGATCCCGAAGGAACCGTAGAGGAACGTCATCGGGAGGACGTTCGGCGCGAGGTGTCGACTGATGATGTGCCAGTCGCCCGCCCCGGCGACCTCGGCGGCCTTCACGAACGGGCGTTCACGGAGCGACAGCGACTGCGAGCGGATGACACGGGCGGTCGAGCGCCACTGGAGGACGATCAGCGCGAGGATGATGTTCCAGAGGTCCGGGCCCAACACGGCGACCAGGACGATGACCGTCGGCAGGAGCGGCATCCCGTAGAGGAAGTCGACGATCCGCATCAGCGCGTCGTCGACCTTCCCGCCGTAGTAGCCGGCGACGAGGCCGACGAGGGTCCCGATCCCCGCGGTGAAGATCGCGGCGACGAGACCGACCAGCAGCGCGGCGCGCGTGCCGTAGATGAGCTGGCTGAAGATGTCGAACCCCTCCGCGGTCGTCCCGAGGAGGTACTCGGTGTCCGCGCCGAGCAGCGACGGCTCGACCCAGTCCTCGATGATGATCCCCGCCTCGCCCTGGTACTGCCGCTGGAGCGGCTGGTGGGTCGCGATGAACGGGGCGAAGATCGCGATGAGCATGAACCCCGCGACGACGAGCATCGAGAGCTTGACCGACAGCTCGTCGGTCAACAGCCCCCAGTGTTCCTTGAGCGTCTCGCGCCAGAGGCGGAACGTCCGCTGCCACTTGTTTATCTCCTCGTCGGAGCCGGCGTCGTCGATGTCGGTGTATATCGACCGACTTGATTGTTCTTCTTGGGCCATTGGTCTAGTCGTAAGTCACCCGCGGGTCGAGGTAGCCGTACGCGAGGTCGGCGGCGAAGTTCAGGAAGATGATGGTCGACGCGAGCACGATGAACGT
This sequence comes from Halorubrum halodurans, assembly GCF_002252985.1. Taxonomy (GTDB): domain Archaea; phylum Halobacteriota; class Halobacteria; order Halobacteriales; family Haloferacaceae; genus Halorubrum; species Halorubrum halodurans. The sequence goes on from NZ_NHPJ01000099.1 coordinate 25,444, forward strand.
GCCCTGCGCGACCGGGAAGTCGCGCCGGAGGACCGCGCGGACCATCTCCCGACCGATGCCGGGCCACGCGAACACCGTCTCGATGAGGACGCTCCCGCCGACGGCGTAACCGAGGGCGATCGCGGCCGCCGTGACGATCGGCAGCAGGGCGTTGCGGGCGGCGTGTTTGAACATGATCGTCCGCTCCTTGAGCCCCTTCGCACGGCAGACGTCGATGAAGTCCTCGGAGAGCACCTCCAGCATGCTCGAGCGCATGATGAGGAGGGGGTATCCCATGTAGTAGAACGCCAGCACCGACGCCGGCGCGATGAGGTGTTTGAGGAAGTCCACGGAGAAGACCATGTCGAGGAAGCCCGTGTTCTGCCCGCCGGTCCCCAGGCTGGTCATCCCGCTCATCGGGATGACGCCGAGCTCGGCGCCGAAGATCCAGAGCACGATGAGCCCGACGTAGAACGTCGGGACGCTCCGGGCGGTCAGCGCGGTGATGACCGTGCTCCGCTCGAACCGGGAGCCGCGGTACCAGCCCGACAACACGCCGAGCGTGATGCCGAGGATGTACGCGACGACGAACGCCGACAGCATCAACACGAGCGTGTTCGGCATGTACGTCGCGATGATGTCGGTGACTGGCTGGTTCGAGTGGAACGACTGCCCGAAGTTCAGCTGGACCAGGTTCTCGAGGAACCGGAAGTACTGAACGTACAGCGGGTCGTTGAGCCCGTAGCTCTCGATGAGCCGTTGGCGGGCCTCCTGTGTCATCTGTGACGATATCACGTACGATGTCGGGTCGCCAGGCATGAGCCTGAACAGCCCGAACAGCACCGTTCCGACCGCCCACAACGTCACGACGAGTTGGAGCGTGCGCCTGACAACGAAGCTAGCTTTTCCCATGTTACTTAGTCACTAATATCTTTGTGGTTCGTTTAAAGATTGCGCCGTGAAGGTCGCGGTGAGCGACCGGTTCGATCTCTGTGGTCTCGGCTCTATTCGCTCGGTGCCTGGATCATGCCGTCGTCGTTCCAGGAGTAGCCGGCCTCCTCGAGGCGGCTCCGCGCGGCGTCCACGCTCTCCTCGTACGTCGTGATGTCCTCGGTGTGGAGCGGACCGAACGCCGGGGAGACGACGTTGAAGCCCGGCTCCGGGAAGCCGAAGAGGATCTGGTCGACGATGGGCGTCCGCGGGATCGTCTCGACGAGCGCCTTCCGCAGCTGCGGGTCGTCGAGACCCTCCTGGCGCGTGTTCGACGTGAAGTGCCAGAACGTCGGGGCGGTGCCGAACTGCGTCCCGATGTTCTCGTTGTCCTGGTTCTGGTCGAGCTGGCGGTCGATCCGGCCGAACGGCTCGTAGTTGAGGTCGCCGCTGATGAGGTTCTCCCACACCGTCGACGCCTCGGGGATGACCCGCCAGAAGCGCCGCTCGAAGCTGACGGGCGCGAAGTGGTCGTCGTTCCGGACCAGGCCGAACTCGCTACCCTGCTCCCAGTAGTCGTACTCCATCGGACCGCTGCCGACCGGCTCCTCGATGTTCGCCTGCGCCGGGTTGCTCCGGTCTGCCCACTTGTGCTCGGGGATGATCGGGATGATGTTGGCGACGGAGAGGTTGAACGGCCCGAGCGGCTGGGACATGTTGATGCGCACCGTCGTCTCGTCGACGGCCTCCGCGCTCTCGAGGTACTGCGCCTGCGTGGAGTACAGCGGCACCTCGTTGTCGTTGATGTAGTTGTACGTGAACGCGACGTCCTGGGCGGTGACGTCCTCGCCGTCGTGCCACGAGTGGTCCGACCGGATGGTGTACTCCATCGTGGTCTCGTCGACCCGGTTCCAGTCGGTGGCGAGGCTGACCTCGGGGTCCATCTCGCCGTCGGGGTTAAGCTGGAGCAGCTTGTCGTACAGCATGTTGAACTGGTAGACGTGCTTGCTCTCGTCGTTGTGCCCGAGCACGTTCATCGTCGAGAGCGTCTCCGGCCAGTACCCCTTCAGGACGGTCTCGCCGCCCTCCATCTCCAGGTTGACCATCGTCCAGTAGGAGTTGAACCCGCTCGCGAGGGTGGGCTCCCAGTTGGAGGTCTGGTTGCTGTTGTAGATGGCCGCCTGAGGCATCTGCGTGATGGGCATCGTCGGCACGTCGTCCATCAGCGTCTGCTGGATCTCGTGACACTGGTCGATCCGGGTGTCGGCGTCCGGCTCGGCCAGGTAGCTGGTCATCAGCTCGTCGAGGTCCTCGTTCTGGTAGCCGGAGTAGTTCCCCTGGCCAGGATCGACGTTGTTGGAGTTGAACAGGTTGTTCAGCTCGGTGACCGGCTCCGAGACGAAGAACGTGTGCCACGTCGCGAAGCTGTAGTCGTACTCCTGGGAGACCCGGCTGAACAGCGTCCCCCACTCGAGCACGTCGACCTCGATGTCGAGGCCGAGCTCGTCGCCGAACTGGCTCGCGATGAGGTTGATCGCGTCGTGCCGCGGCGGGTTGTAGCTCTGCGCGTTGTTGGTGTAGGTGTACGTCGGGAGGTTGCTCCCACCGCCGCTGTCGGACCCGTCGTCACCCGAGCCGTCGTCGCCGCTCGAGCCGTCGCCGCTCGAGCCGTCGTCACCGCTCGAGCCGTCGCCGCTCGAGCCGTCGCCGCCACCGCCGCCACCGGAACAGCCGGCCAGTGCCGTAATTCCGACCGTGCCGCCCGCACCGGTCGCTTTCAGGAAGTCACGCCGTTTCATATCCGCGTCTGACCTAACCATGGATCAACCCACCGTTTCGCAAGGAAGTATATAAATATGTGGTTCATCCACTCCGATGGGTCCCGAGTATCCGATCATGAACGAGAGGCGTGATGATCTGTGCGTATATCCTCCTCGAAAGGGTATTACCATGGATTTTCTTTCCCTAATGGTCGTTACTGATCTATGATCGTGATATCTCGTCCGCGTTCGATCGCGCCGTATCGCGGTGACGATCCACGGACGAACGCGTCACGGTGACGGTCCGCGGACCGTCTCGGCGCGATCTCGATCGGGGCCGCGGTCGCTCCCGACGGCCGCGAGGCGGTCCCCGGTCAGCCCCCGGTCCCGCGTCAGTCCCAGAACGACTGCGTCCGCGCGTACTCGCGCTCCTGGCGCAACACGTCGCGGTAGAACTCGTCCTCGTCCTCGCGCAGCCGGTTGATGATCCTGGCGGCGTTGTGCGGACCGACCCCGCGGGCGGCCATCGCGATCACCGCGCGCTTTCCGTGCGTCTGGACCAGGCTCGCCGCCCGGTGTGCCCGCTCGGTTCGCCGCTCCTGTTCGTCGTCCTTCTCCGTGGCGCGGACGGCCGCGACCGTCTCCTCGTCCCACGGGTTCAGCGACGCGATCCGGGTCGACCCGCACTCGGGACACTCGGGACGGTCGTCGACCCGCCTGACCTTCGTCGTCCGCTCCCAGTCCCGACAGTGGAGACAGAAGAGCCGAACCCGGTCGTTCCGGATGCGTTCGCGGACCGTCTCGATCACGTCGGCGTCGGCGTTCTCGGGCACGAGGAACTCCGTGCCGGCCGACCGGCCGGCCGTGCCGAGCGGCGTGCGCTCGCGGGCCGTCTCGAGCGCGATCGTCCCGGACCGGATCCCCTCGAGGATCCCCGCCGTCTCCGCGACCGCGAGGTCGACGTGGAACACCTCCCGGAGCGCCTCCTCGTAGACGGGGGTTCCCTCGAGCGCCGCGAGCAGCCGGTCGCCGCCGAACTTCCCGCGACCCTCCCGGTAGCGCTTTATCGACCCGAACTTCGCGGCGACCTGCGCCAGGGTGAACTTCAGCGCGTCCGAGTTCTTCACGGCGATCTCGAGGTACGCCTCCAGCCCCTCCGGGTCGGTCGTCTCGAGGACCTCCCGGAACGCGCCGGGACCGACCCCGCCCGGCACCTCGAACTCGACGCGGTAGGGGTCGACGTCCATCCCCACCGACGACCCCGCGCGCTGGCCGACGAGCGCGGCGAGCAGCCGCGCGAGCGTCTCGTTGACCTCGTGGCCGAACGTCGCGTTCACCGCGACGGTCCGCGCGCTTCCCTCGATGGTGACCCGCTCGTCGGTCGGCACCGGATGGCCGGCGTCCACGTGGTCCGCGATCGGGCCGATCGCCTCCCGGACCGTCCGCTCGTCCGCCGGATACCGGTCCGCGAGGTCGCACGCGACCGCCGCGGGCGTCGACCCGGCCGCGAGCGCGCTCGCGACCTCGCCGCGGATCCGGCCGACCTCCTCGGCGACGGGTCTCGGAACCGGGATCTCCTGGCCGACCCACGACGGCACCTCCCCGGCGGGGTCGGCGATCGGGGTGACCTCGACGCGCTCCTCCTCCTCGTCGACCGCCGTGATCCGCCACATCTCGCCGCGCTGGACGAACGTCTCGCCGGGGCCGGCGAAGTTGACGACGAACCGCTCGTCCAGGGTGCCGATCCCCCGCCGCGAGGACATGTCGTACACCTCGTAGGTGGACTCGTCGGGGATCATCGAGAGGTTCGCGTAGAAGTACTGCCAGGTGCCGCCGGACTTCTCGAGGGTGTCCGACTCCTCGTCGAGCCACAGCAGGCGGTTGCCGTCCAGCTCGCGGACGACCTCCTGGAACGCCGGCTCCGAGAGGTCCCGGAAGGGGTACGCGTTCGTGACCGTCTCGTAGGCCTCCCTGGCGTGGACCTCCCCCTCGTCCATCACGACGCCGACGACCTGGTTCGCGACCGTGTCGAGGCTGCCGTGGTGGATGCTCGCGGGCTCGACGAGCCCCTCGCCGGCCCGCCGGGCGATCGCCATCGCCTCCAGCGTGTCGTCGCCGCCCCCCGTCACGACCGTCCCCTCGGAGACCAGATCGCGGCGGTGGCCGGCGCGCCCGACCCGCTGGAGCAGCCGGGCGACCTCGCGGGGGCTCCCGTACTGGACCACGTGGTCAACCCGGCCCACGTCGATGCCCAGCTCCATCGAGGACGTACAGACGAGCCCGTCGACCTCGCCCGCCTTGAAGCGGTCCTCCACGTCGACGCGGACCTCAGTCGAGAGCGATCCGTGGTGGACCTCGATCGTGACCGCCTCGTCCGCGGGGTCGTCCTCGGCGAGCGCCTTGAACCGCGAGCCGAGTGCCTCCGCGGTCTGTCGCGTGTTGACGAAGATCAGCGTCGACTCGTGGTCCGCGACGATCTCGCGGATCGTCCGCACGTGGCTCGCGGTCGTCTCGTCGGTCGCGAGCTCGCCCGCCAGCCGCGAGTCGCGGTCGGTGATCGCGGGGTCGAGCACGCGCACGTCGGTCCGGGTTCCGGCGGCGACCTCGACCGTCTCGAACGCGCGGTCGCCCGTCCGGTCCGGGTCGCGCCGCCCGCAGCCGACGAGGAACCGCCCCACCTCCTCCGGCGACCCCACCGTCGCGCTCAGTCCGATCCGCTGGAACGGGCCCGACACCCGCCGGAGCCGCTCGAGCCCGACCGTGAGCTGGGCGCCGCGTTTCGCCGACGCCAGCTCGTGGACCTCGTCGATCACGACGTGTGTGACGTCCTCGAGGGCGGCCCGCATCTTCGAGCCCGTCAGGATCGCCTGGAGCGTCTCGGGCGTCGTGATCAACACGTCCGGCGGGTCGTCGGCCTGCTTCGACCGCTCGTACCGGGTGGTGTCGCCGTGGCGCACCGCCACCTCGATCCCGAGCCGGTCGCCCCACCACTCCAGCCGGTCCATCATGTCGCGGTTGAGCGCGCGGAGCGGGGTGACGTAGAGCGCGGAGATCCCCTCCCGCGGCGGGTCGCCGGGGGCGTCGCGTGCCGCGTGTATCGCGTCGAGGACGGGCAGCATCGCGGTCTCGGTCTTCCCGGTCCCCGTCGGCGCGAGGACCAGGGCGTTCCTCCCGGCCGCGATCGGCGGGATCGCCTTCCGCTGTGGCTCCGTCGGCGTGGAGAACCCCCGCTCCGAGAGCGCCTCGCGGACCTCGCCGCCGAGGTGAGTGAAGGCGTCCATACCCGACGAGTCCGACATGTTCTGATCGTTCCCGGTTGGGCGCTCGGGCGATTAAGCCCGTCGCCGCGCGCGGTGGGGCCCGCGCGAGCGAGCGCCGGGAGTCGCCGTCGACGGGAGCCGCCGCCCCCTCTCAGTCGGCGCGGCGCAGTTCGACGGTGAACACGCTGCCGGTCGGCTCGCCGTCCTCGACCCACACGTCGCCGCCGTACTTGTCGACGAGCGTCTCGACGAGGTACAGTCCGATCCCCGTGCCCCCGCTCTCGAGGCCCTTCTCGCCCTCCTGGAATATCTGCTCCTTGTGGTCGTCCGGGATTCCGGGGCCGTTGTCCGCGATCGACACGCACACCGCGTCGTCCGAGAGCCGGGTCGAAACCGTGATCTCCGCCACCTCCTTGTCGTTGTGGACGACCGCGTTCGTCAGCAGGTTCCGGAACACCGCCTCCAGCAGGTCGTCCGCCAGTACCGTCACGTCCGGTATCGACCCGTCGACGGTGACCGCGGCGCGGTCCTCGTCCGACCGGATCCGTTCGATCTGGCCGGTGAGTTCGGTCCGGAGGTCCACCGGCGTCCGCTCGGAGCCGGCCTGTAACAGCACGTCGGTGACGTCCCTGGCGGTCTCCGTGATGTCGGCCGCCTGCCGCGCCGCCCCGATGACCGTCCGCGCGTACGTCCGGCTCTGGTCGTCCGGCAACGACTCCTCGAGGAGTTCGGTGTACGCCTCGACGACCATCAGCTGGTTCCGGATGTCGTGGCGAACGACCTGGTTCAACAGCTTGAGGTTGTCCCGCTGTTCCTCGAGCGTCCGCTCGTACTCCTTGAGTTCGGTCACGTCGCGGGCGTATCCCAGAACGGCCTCCTCGCCCGTCTCGGCGATCCGATAGGGGATCTTCGTCGTCTGGAGGATCCGCGTCTCCCCGCTCGCCGTGGTCAGCGTCTCCCCGTCTATCGTCTTCGGCTCGCCCGACTCGAGCACGGCGAGGTCGTCCTGCCGGAACGCCTCGGAGTCCTCGACGTCGGGGATGATGTCCGCCTCCGATCGCCCCTCGACCTCCTCGGGCGTCTTCCCGTACGCCGCCGCGGTCGCCTCGTTCGCCAGGAGGTACTCGCCCTCGCGGTTCTTCACGAACACGAGGTCCGGCACGAGGTCGATGATCTGCCGGAGCTCCTCGCGGGTCGATTCCAGGGCGATCTCGTACTCCTTCCGCTCGGTGACGTCCTGGAACAGCCCCAGCGCTCCGGTGACCGTCCCCCCGTCGTCGAACTGCGGGTCGCCGATCGCCCTGACCCACCGGGTCTCCCCGGACCTCGTGACGATCCGCAACTCGAGGTCGTACGGCTCGCCCTCCGTCCGCAGCCGCTCGAAGGCGGCCTCGATCGCGTCGCGGTCGTCCGGGTGATAGAACTCCATCCCGTCCCCCAGATCGACCGACTCGTCCGTCGGCACGCCGTGAATGCGGTACACCTCGTCGCTCCACGTGAGCGACTCGTCGACCAGGTCCACCTCCCACCAGCCGATCGACGCGCTCTCCTGGGTGCGCTCGATGAGCGTCCGCGTGCGCTCCAGCTCCGTCTCCCGGCGCTTTCGGTCGTCGATGTCGAGGTGGATGCCGACCGCCCGAACCGGCTCGTCGTCCGCGTCCCGCTCGACGACCCGCCCGACGTCGCGGATCCACTTCCACTCGCCGTCGGCGGTCCGCATCCGGTGTTCCGCGTCGTAGTACTCGGTCTCGCCGGCGATGTGGGCGGACAGGGCGTCCTCGACCGCCTCGAGGTCGTCGGGGTGGACGCGTCGCTCCCACGCGTCCAGGTGCGGCTCGATCTCGTCGAGCGAGTGTCCGAGCATCGACGCCCACTGGTCGTTGAACTCGACCTCGTCGGAGGTCATGTCCCAGTCCCACACCCCCAGCTGGGCGCCCTCGACCGCGAGCTCGAGCCGGTCTTTGATCCGTTGGAGCGTTCGCTCCCGCCGTTTCTGGTCCGTGACGTCTCGGGCGACGCCGACGACCTTCGTCACCGACCCGTCCTCGACGACCGGACTCAGCCGCGTCTGCCACTCCCGTTGCCCGCCGGGCAGCGCGAGCGACTCCTCGTACTCGATCGTCTCGCGGGCCTCGACACAGCGACGATAGTTCTCGGCGACCGACGCTCCCTGTTCGTCGCCGAGCAGCTCTCGCGGCGTCTCGCCGCGTATCTCCTCGAGCGAGATCCCGGTGAGCCGCTGGTGCGACGCGTTCGTCCGTTGGAACCGAAAGGCGTACCCCCCGTCCTCCTCCTCGACGTCGATCAGGAAGACCGCGTCCTCCATCTCACAGAAGATGGTCTCGTAGACGTCCCCGTCCGCGTCACCGACCGCGGGATCGGACTCGGCGTCCGGAGACGGTCCTTGCCGACTTCCCATACGGATCGGTGGGGCGGCAGGGTTTAAGGGGTGCCGATCCGAGGACCTCCCGATCCGGCGCCGCTCACGTCACCCCGCCCTCGCCGACCGCGTACGCCAGGTGGTCCCCGCTCTCGAGGAGCGCCTCGATCCGGTCGACCACCGCGAGCACGTCGGCGAAGGCGGTGTACGGCGCGGCCGGACACACCCGCACGACGTTTGGGGGCCGGAAGTCGACCACGACGCCGCGGTCGGTCAGCGCCTCGCTCAACCGCTCGGCCTCGGGGTGTTCTAAGGCGACGTGGCCGCCGCGGGCGTCGCGGTCGCGGGGCGTGCCGACCGAGACCTCGGGGAGCCGCTCGTCGACCGAGGCGATCAGGAAGTCGGTGAGCGCGAGCGACTTCGCGCGGATCCGGTCGATGCCGGCCTCCCGCAGCGTCTCGATCGAGCCCTCGAGCGGGGCCGCCGCCAGGAGCGGCGGCGTGCCGATCTGCCACGCGCCCGCGGAGTCGGCGGGCGTGTAGGTCATGTTCATCTCGAACTGCGTCGCCTTCTCGTGGCCCCACCACCCCGCCAGCGCCGGGGTGAGCCCGTGGTGTCGCTCGGCGACGAACAGCGCGCCGATCGCGCCCGGTCCCGCGTTGAGGTACTTGTACGTACACCACACCGCGAAGTCGACGTCCGCGTCCGCGAACGCGTGCGGGACGGCCCCCACGGAGTGGGCGGCGTCGAACCCCGCGTACGCCCCGGCGTCGTGGGCCGCCTCCGTGATCCGCGCCACGTCGAACAGCTGTCCCGACCGGTAGAGCGCGGTCGGCATGAAGACGATCCCGACGTCGTCGTGTGCCTCGAGGGCGGCCTCGACGTCGCGCGGGTCGATCGTCCGCCCGTCGCGGCTCTCCACGATCCGGAGCTTCTCGTCCGGATCGATCCCCCGCGACCGGAGCTGTGCGCGGATCGCGTAGTGGTCGGAGGGGAAATCGAGGTCGTTGACCAACACCGCGGGATCGACGTCGGGATCGCCGCCGGACGCCCACGTCCCGTCGGCGGCCGCGTGCCCCGCCCGGTCCGGGCCGTTGCCCGCGCGAAGCTCGTCCAGGAACGTCCCGACGAGGGTGTGAACGTTCACCGTGATCGAGTTGCCGACGACGACCTCGTCGGGGGCGGCGCCGACGAGCGGGGCGAGCGCCGCGCCGATCCGCTCGCCGACCTCGAACCACGGCGGGTCCGCGTCGGTCCACCCGCCGATCAGCAGCTCGCGCCACTCGTCGACGACGCGGTCGAGGCTCGCGAGCGCGGCGTCGCTCGCGGGACCGAGGGAGTTGCCGTCCATGTACAGCACGTCGTCGGAGACCGAGAAGCGGTCGGCGAACCCCGAGAGGGGGTCGTCCCCATCGAGGCGGGCGGCGACCGCGACCGGATCCGCGTCGAACCCGCCGCGGTCGAGCGCCGCGGTCGCGGGGGCGTACGGGTCGTCGCCGTCGGCCGAGGACGGACCGTCCGTGGCGGGAGCGTCGTCGCCGTGTGCGTCGTCCATACGGGGAGGGACGCCGCCGGCGACTAAGCCCTTCCGGGGGTCGAGGGGGCGTCGGGTCGACCCCGCCGACGGCGAGTTCGGTGCGCCGTCGGCCGCGACGGCTCACTCCCTGGACTCGCCGAACCGGTGGACGGACGCGGCGGCGAGCGCCCCGCAGGCCGCGATCCCGGCGATCACGAGGAACAGCTCTCGGGTGCCGGCGGCCGTGAGGACGAACCCCGCGAGCCCGGCCCCGAGCGACCCGACGCCGAAGATCGCGAGGTAGGTGTAGCCGAACGACAGCCCCCGCGTTCCCGCCGGCGAGTAGGCCGCGACGGTCGCCTGCGAGAGCGGCTGGACGGTGAACAGCGCGACGCCGAGCAGCCCGGAGACGAGCAGGAACGACCAGACCTCCCCGGTGGCCGGCACGAACGCCAGCGCGAGCGCCGCCAGGACGGTCATGAGGTAGACGAGCCCCCGCTCCGGCGGGATCCGGTCCGCGATCCGCCCGCCGAGGTACTGGCCGGGGACGCCGACCATCAGGATCGCGACGTAGAGGTACCGCGCCGGGTCGAACTCCTCGCCGAGCGCGCCCGAGGGGTCGACGATGCCGAGGTCGGCGAAGCCGCCGAGCGCGTCCCCGAGCAGGTCCGGGAGGAAGGTGAGGAAGGTCCGGTAGTAGAGCCCGCTGAACGTGACGAACACCAACACGAGCGCGAACCCGAGCGTCAACAGCGACCGCGTGTCGCCGACGAAGCCGGCGAGCGAACTCCCCAGGCTCGCGTCTCCGTTCCCGTCCGCGGCGACGGCCTCGGCGCCCTCGTCGCTCGCACGGTCGGAGTCGCCGTCGGCCGCCGCGTCGTCCGGCGCCGCGGGCGTCGCGTCGTCCGGCGCCGCGTCGGCACTCGCGAGCGCGGCGTCGACATCGACGGTGGAGCCGTAGGCGGCGACCAGGAACGCCGGGACCGTGAGCAGCGCGGCGACGACCCGCCAGTCGAAGGCGACGAGCAGCAGGACCGCCGCGAGGGGGCCGAGCGCGATGCCGAGGTTGCCGCCGATGCCGTGGTAGCCGAGCGCGGTGCCGCGGCGCTCGACCGCCTTCGAGAGCAGCGTGAGCCCGGCCGGGTGGTAGACGCTCGCCGTGACGCCCCACACCGCGAGCGCGATCGCGAGCACCGGGAGGCTCGGCGCGGCCCCGACGAGCAGGAATGCGCCGCCCATCCCGAGCAGGCACGCGAGGATGACCGGCTTCGAGCCGAAGCGGTCGACGACCACGCCGCCGGGGAGCGCCCCGACGCCGAAGAGCCCGTAGCCGACCGTGACGAGCGCGCCGAGCGTCGCCGCCGTGGTCGAGAACTCCGCGATCCACACCGTGAGCAGGATCGGAATGGACAGCTCGTAGGTGTGGACGAGCCCGTGGGAGCTCGCCGTGAAGGCGACGATGCGTCGCTCGTTCGCGTCCATGTGAACTCGAGGTTCATCGGGGACGGTGATAACCCCGCGGATACATGAGGAGGTTGCCGGGACGGTCGGGCGGTTCGATGCCCGTTTCCCAAGCGTTTTCGTGGCGTGTGAGGAACTCGGAACCCCGACATGGACCTCGTCCTGTTCAGTCACGTGGGCGTCTTCGCCGTCTCCGCGCTCGCCTGCGTGGCGAGCCTCCCGCGCGTGCGACGCATCCGACACGCCGACACCCGCCGCGGGCTGGCGGCGCTCCTCCTCTCGGTCGCCCTCTGGTCGATCGGGTACGTCGGGTACCTGCTCGCGCCGAGCGCCGCGGGCAAGGTCGCGTGGTACACGGTGGGGTTCGTGTTCGCGTTCGTCGCCGTCGGCGCGTGGCTGTACTTCTGTGCCGCCTACACCGGTCGCCCGCCGCGACGGGCCCCGTACCGGAACGCCGCGATCGCCGTCTTCGCGGTCTTCACCGCGCTCAAACTCACGAACGCGTTTCACGGCCTCTACTTCACCACCGCGTGGACGACCGAGCCGTTTCCCCACCTCGCGATCCGTCACGAGCTGCTCTACTGGCTCGTCCTCGGGCTGTCGTACGTCGTGATCGGCGTCGGCTTCTTCATGCTGCTCGAGCGGTTCCACTACACGGGCGCCGACAGCCGTCCGCTCGCAGCCCTCGTGGGCGTGACGGGGATCCCCGTCGTCGCGACGCTGTTCGGCGGCCGGGTGGAGTGGCTGCTCCCGCTGATGTACGAGCCGCCAGGGGTCGCGCTGTTCGCGGTCGGAACGCTCTTCGTCTACAGCACCCGTCTCGAGACGATCCGGCTCACCGGCGCGTCGGACAAGCCGGCCATTTACCTCGACGGCGACGGGCGCGTTCGCGACTACAACGCCTCCGCACGGGAGATCCTCCCGTCGCTCGCGGACGCGGTCGGGGACCCGATCGACGAGGTCGACGCCGCCGTCGCCGAGCGCCTGGCGGCGGACGGCGTGTGTGCGATCGACCGGAACGGCGAGTCGCGGTCCTACGAGGTCGTCAGCACGCCGTTCACCGTCGGCGGCGTTCCGACCGGACGACTGGTGACGCTCACGGACGTGACCGATCGGGAGGCGTACCGACGACGACTCGAGACGAAGACGGAGCAGCTCGAGGCGCTGAACCGCGTCGTCAGACACGACATCCGGAACGACATGGCCGTGATCCTCGGCTGGATGGAGACGTTCGAGGGACGCGTCGACGACGACCTCGAGCCGGTCCTCGACCGCGTCCTGCGGAAGGGAGCACACGTCGTCGAGCTCACGGAGACCGCCCGCGAGTTCATCGAGTCGCTGTCGGCGGCGGAGGCGACGAACCTCCGGCCGGTCGACGTGCGGGAGACGGTCGACACGGAGCTGGCGGCCGTTCGCGAGTCGTTCCCGGACGCGACGTTCCGCGTCGACGGCGAGATCCCGGACGTGCGAGTGCGCGGCAACGGGATGCTCTCGTCGGTCCTCCGGAACCTCCTCGAGAACGCGGTCCGCCACAACGACGGGGCGACCCCCGAGGTGACGGTCGCCGTCGAGACGGCGGGCGAGAGCGTCAGGATCTCGGTCCGGGACGACGGGCCCGGAATCCCCGACGAGCGGAAGCGGGCGGTCTTCGGAAAGGGCGAGAAGGGGCTTGACAGCCCCGGAACCGGCATCGGCCTGTACCTCGTCCACGTGTTGACGAGCCAGTTCGGCGGCGAGGTGTGGGTGGAGGACAACGACCCCGAGGGGTCGGTGTTCGTCGTCGAGCTCGTGAACGCGGACCGGGTCGAGAACGTGCCGGACGACGCGGACCGGCCGCCCAGGTATCCCCCGAACCTATAGCGTGGCCGGCCGCAACCTCGATCCGAGATGTCGTGGTACCTCCTGATCCTCGCCGGGCTGTTCGAGATAGCGTGGGCGATCGGCCTCGAGTACTCCGAGGGGTTCTCCAAACCGCTCCCGACCCTCGCGACCGGCGTCGCCATCGTGGTCAGCATGGTGCTTCTGGCGCGGGCCGTCGAGGAGCTCCCCGTGGGCACGGCCTACGCGGTGTGGACCGGGATCGGGGCCGTCGGCACCGCCTCGCTCGGGGTCGTCCTCTTCGACGAGCCGGCCACGCTCGTCCGCGCCGGCTGTATCGGCCTGATCGTCGTCGGCATCGTCGGGCTCCACCTGGCGTCCGGCGGGCACTGAGTTCCGTCCGGGCCGTCCGCGGTCCGATCGTCCCGTCGGATCGGGAGGCTCGACGCCGCCGACCGCGAATGGCTACGCCGCACGGAGTGCGCGGACCGCGGCGGCCGNNCGGCCGCCGGCGGTCACCGGCTGTCCGGTCACGTCCGCCAGCAGCCCACGGAGGCCCTCCAGGTACCCGGTCGATCGTTCCTCCCGGATCGCCATCGTTCGCTTCCCCGAGTAGCCGGTGCCGCGGTGGGCGACGTAGATGCGGGCGAACGACTCGCGGACCGCGCTCGGGGCGTCCCACACGACCGACGGAAAGGCGTCGAGAGCGATCTTCTCGCCCGCGGGGGCGCCCATCGTGACGAGACACCGACCGAGGACCGAGCCGTCGGCGGTGGGGATCACCTCGGTCGCGCGGTTCTCGTCGTCGACACGCCGAACGACGGTCTCGACGCCGACGCGCCCGAAGGCGTCCCGCACCTCCTCGAGCCCGACGCGCCGGCCGGTCGTCACCGCGGGAACGAACGTCCGGCTCGTGATGCTCCCGCCCGCGAGGACGTGCGCGAGCAGCTCGACGAGCGCGGCCGCCACGTCGCCGTCCGGATCGGGATCGATCCACCCGTGATCGGTCGCGGTCCGGACCCCACGGACCGGGTCGGGCATCCCGCCGTCGAGCCAGCCGCGAACCCGGCTCGGCGGGAGATCGAGGGCGTTTCCGACCCGCGTACGCCCGTGGTCGGGGTGGGCGGCGGCGTGCTCCCGAACGCGTCGATAGTCGAGGACCTTCTCCCACGGGTCGGAGTATTCTCGATCGCTGTAGGTACGGGCGAGGGCCGGGGCCGTGGGTGACATACTCGTGACGTCGCGCAAACAGGATTTGAACGTGCCGACTCCGTTTTCAAGGGTGATATTTACGACAGCAGGTACATATACTGGATCCGCCTCCGTTTAGATAGCCAGCAACCGACGAACGCGGATCGGGGGACGCTCGTACCCGCGTTCTCGGCCCCAGCTGGGTTCAATCATGAAACCAAGCAACCTATTCACGACGGACGACCGCGCCGTGAGCCCCGTTATCGGGGTCATCCTGATGGTCGCAATCACCGTCATTCTGGCCGCCGTCATCGGAACGTTCGTCCTCGGACTCGGCGACTCGCTCGGGGACAGTCAGCCGACTGCGCAGCTTAGTGCTGAAGTTACCAATTCGGGATCGAATATCACTGTTGAACACAGTGGCGGCGATTCAATTGAATCGGGAGCACTGAACGTTATTGTTAGCTCCCCAGATTACAGTAGCTCGTCTGAAGGCACCATCGACCAACGGTTTAGTGTCGGTGATTCGGTTACTGCTTCCACCAACGGCTCCGATACCGTAGCAGCAAATAGTGAGGAACTCCGGATTCGGGTTATCCACCAACCTAGTGAGTCGATCCTTCTAGATCGCACGTTCCAGCCCGCAGACGACGTGGTGATCGGAGACCCGATCACTTTCAACTAGCATCAGATTCTGTCTATCTCCAATTCGATTTTATGCCGGTCCGGTGCCTGACTCTCAGCGCCGGCGTGTTACACAGTTCTAGTTACGAGATCGTGTTCATCACGACTATTACGGATATCGCTCTTCTGTAGGAGATTGTTGATACAGTCGTCAGTAGCTGAGCGGAAAGACTGATCGACTTTCTGTACGTCTCTACCGTGGACTTCCAGTTCAATTCATATAACCGCAAATCGCAAGACAGCAGTCCATCAACAATATGCTACACAAGAGCGTTGTGTTTTATTTATATTCGAATGATAGATTTCGGATATGGCGAACGGGATTGGACTCTCTGCGACTGAAGACACAGTCGAACAAGTTCTCACCCGGAACTACCGCTATACCGTTCCGGACTACCAACGTCGCTACTCGTGGGGCGAGGAACAGTGGGGGGCATTGTGGGCTGATCTGAACTCAATTCGCCCGGACTCAACGCACTTTTTGGGTTCAGTCGTCCTCATTGAGCGCTCAAGTGGCCTGAATGAACTGAACAAACTGGAGATTGTTGACGGCCAGCAGCGGATCGCAACGATCACTGTCCTCCTATCGCTAATGCGGGAGAAATACTACGAGCTGGGAGAATCAGAGCAGGCTGAGGATATCGAGAACAAGTATCTCAAAAAGCAAGATCTTGATCGGAATGAGTATCAGAATCTTACTCTTAGTACGTTCGACAACCCTGATCTGGAGAAGGTAATCGAGCGGAAGTATGGTAAAATGGATGATGGACAGCTGCGTGAAGCTGTCCAA
Source organism: Halorubrum halodurans (assembly GCF_002252985.1). Classification (GTDB taxonomy): domain Archaea; phylum Halobacteriota; class Halobacteria; order Halobacteriales; family Haloferacaceae; genus Halorubrum; species Halorubrum halodurans. The sequence continues at coordinate 41,213 of NZ_NHPJ01000099.1, forward strand.
TTCTACGCGAGCAAGCTTGATGACTTAGATGTCGATGAACTTGATAAGCTTAGAAAGAGACTGTTGGCGTCAGTAACGCTTGTGTCAATCCGGTGTGAGGGCGAGCAGTCCGCGTTCCGACTGTTCGAGACGCTAAACGATCGCGGGATGGAGCTCTCTTCTGTCGATCTGATGAAGAACTACACGTTCAGTAAAGCAGCAAGTGCGCCTGATTCAGAGATCGACTACGAGCAAGTCCAGGATGACTGGGAACGACTCATCAAGACACTCATGCCGAACATGAGTCAGCCGAGTCGCTTTTTCCGACACTACATTATGTCTGCGTCAGAGCCGAATTACGATGGCGACGTCTCCGACTACAAGCTCTACGACGAGTTCCAGAAAATTGTTGACTCAAAGCTTCCCGACGCGGGAATTGCGCTGAATGAGTACGTTACAGAACTAGCCGACAAGGCAGAACTCTACGCGAAGATCCTCAACCACGAGATCGACATGTACGACGATGCGGGGAACAAGGCGATCAACTCCAAGCTCAACGACTTGGAGATCATCAACTCTGTCCAAGCGAGGACACTCATGCTGCGTGTGTTTGAGGAGTATAATACGGCGAATAAAGTAATGGAGAGTCTGCTCCTATTGGAAAGTTTCCTGATGCGGTGGAAAGTATCTAGCTATCCGACTGGTGGAGAACTCGATCGGATTTATTCCCGAATCTGCTCTGAGGCCTTCGAGAAAGAGAACTCGATCCGCGAGATCTACAGTGGACTCTCGGATCGGTGCCCCAGCGACGAGGAGTTCATCGCGTCCATCGAGAACAAGCGAGTCCGGCTGAACGATCGGACGAGTTACATCCTCAAACGGCTTGAGATGGATTACTACAACGGCACGGAGCTGGATCTGGATAAACTCGATCGGGAGCATATCGCTCCACGAGCATCGTTTACGGCCAAAAAGTACAGCGCATGGCCCTCTACACTCGGCACTACCGAAGCCCAGTTCGAGCAGTTCCGGGATAAGCTGGGGAATCTCACGTTACTTGAGACGGATAAGAACATCTCGATTGGAGCCGATCCGTTTGAAAAAAAGCAAGAAGCATACGCTGAGTCAAAGCTTCAGATGAACCAGCAGCTGTGCGAGGATTACGACAACTGGGGTACAGACGAAATCGATCAGCGAACTTCTGAGTTGGCCAACGCGATGGTTCAGATATGGAACTTAGATGCTTAGGAAACTACCGGCTCCAATAACAAAACACGAAATGTAAAAATAGTATTATTTTATATATGAGTACATTAGTTAGATACTCAAAGTTCTATAAAGTTGATTTTCGTGTTTCTGAGATGCGTTAATCAGAATACCAGGAAATTTGGAAACAATCACATGGTCGCTGGTTCGCGCGTGTTTTTTATACAAACCGTCTACAAACGCCTATGCTAATCGGGGCAGATACTCCGCAAAAATTCAGCTTCTGGATTGACTAGAACGGGAGTTACATAATATGAAACTCCGAAGAGACGACAAGATACAGATTACGGTCTAACAGAGATCAAGTTCCACACACCCCCCGCCGTGTCAACAGTGTCTCATCGGACACGGCTACTGCGGACACCATGGAGTGCTTTGTATGGCCCGCAAATAATTAGTGGCGTCCGCGCGGATACACACGTAGCTCGCGTCAATGATTGAACGAGTGGAACGCAAGGATTTCCGCCCGAAAACAGTCCACAGACGGAGCGAACCTGACGCCGTCTGTTCCTTTCAGAACAGGCGATCCGGTGATGGACTCGCGGGGATTTGAACCCCGGGCCTCTTCCTTGCGAAGGAAGCGATCTGCCGCTGATCTACGAGCCCGCACCCGAAACGAGTCCCCGTCCGTACTTGTACCTTACTTTTCGCCGATCCCCGAGCGGGAGGTTCACACCCGACGAGCTGGGCCGGGATCGCCACGACCGCCGCGACCGACGCCCTTAGGTGGCCGCCGACCCGAGTTCGACCCGAAGCGGGCGGATCGCGCGTCCCGATCCCACACCTCGTAACGATTCTGAGATCCATCGCATATTCGTTATACTTTTGCGTGCGGGCTCCCTCGATCGAGGCATGTCAGAAGCGACGGCGGCGGCCGACCCGGCGGCGATGGCGGCGTTGAAACACGTCGCGCTCGCGGGCGGGTTGACCGAGACGAAGGTGTCGTGTGCGGCGCTCGGCGACCGCCTCGACGCGTCGACCCAGACCGCCTCCAGACGCCTCCAGACGCTCGAGTCCGCGGGGCTGCTCGAACGCGACGTGGTCGGCGACGGCCAGTGGGTCCGGGTCACCGACGCGGGCGAGGCCGCCCTCCGCGGCGAGTACGCCGACTACCGCCGGCTCTTCGAGAGCGACGTCGAACTCGTCCTCCGGGGGGCCGTCACCGGCGGGATGGGCGAGGGCCGCCACTACATCACCCTGCCGGGGTACGCGGCGCAGTTCGCCGCCCGGCTGGGGTACGAGCCGTTCCCCGGCACGCTCAACCTCGAACTCGACGCGGAGAGCGTCCGCCGGCGCGGCGAGATCGCGGGGATCGACGCCGTCCCGATCGACGCCTGGGAGGACGAGGACCGCACCTACGGCGCGGCCGCGTGTTACGCCGTCACGCTCGTCGCCGACGACGGGCGCTACGAGGACGGCCACGCGATCGTCCCCGACCGCACCCACCACGACGACGACAAACTGGAGGTGATCGCCCCCGACGAGCTCCGGGCGGAGCTCGATCTGACGGACGGCGACACGATCGAGGTCCGCGTCGAGGCGACGTCGCGGGCGGACGCGCCCGACGACCCGGACGCGTTCGAGGACTCCGGCGAGCCGGAGGACCCCGACGAGCCGCTCGGGGAGGTGGCCTGATGCGCGCCGACGCCGAGGGTTCCGAGGCGGAGCCCGACCCGGCCGACGCGCCGGCGACGGTCGGCGATGCGGACGGTGACGACGGGAACGCCGACCGGGACGCGACCGCCGCGGTCGACCGCGCGCTGGCGGCGTTCCGCGCCGGCGACCCGGTCTGTGTCCACGACTTCGCGGACCGCGAGGGGGAGACGGACATCGTCTACCCCGCGGGCGCGGTCGACGCCGCGGCGGTGGCGCACATGCGCAACGACGCCGGCGGGCTGATCTGCGTCGCCGTCGACGACGCGGTCGCGGACGCGTTCGGGCTCCCGTTCCTCGCGGACGCGCTCGATCACCCCGCCGTGAACGACGACCCGGCCTACGACGACCGCTCCTCGTTCTCGCTGCCGGTGAACCACCGCGAGACGTTCACGGGGATCACGGACGCGGACCGGGCGCTGACGATCACGGAGGTGGCGCACGCGGCCGCGGCGGCCGCCGCCGACCCCGACGGGTACACCCCCGAGGACTTCGCGGCGTCGTTCCGCGCGCCCGGCCACGTCCACGTCCTGCGCGGCGCGGTCGAGGGACTCGCGGACCGCGTGGGTCACACCGAACTGGGGCTGGCGCTCGCCGAGGCGGTCGACGCCGCGCCCGCCGCCGTGGTGTGTGAGATGCTCGACGACGAGACCGGCGACGCGCTCGCGCCCGCCGACGCCGCCGCCTACGCGGAGCGGCGCGGGATCCCCTACGTCGAGGGCGCGGCCCTCGTCGAGGCGCTGCGGTGAACCGGTCGGGGTCAAGCCCCGAGGCGCTCGCCTCGCTCATCCGTGGATCCGGCGGGGCGGGGTGGTATGTCATAATTTTAAGCCCGGACGCATCGAGTTCGGTAGTATGGGCTTCGACGAGATGGACGTCGACACGATCTGGAAGAACGGGGAGTTCCTCGACTGGGAGGACGCGACCACCCACGTCCTCACGCACGCGCTCCACTACGGCACCGGCGTGTTCGAGGGGCTCCGGAGCTACGAGACCGAGGAGGGAACCGCGGTCTTCCGGCTCGAGGAGCACCTCGACCGCCTCTTCGACTCCGCGAAGATGTACGACATGGAGATCGAACACTCCCGCGAGGAGATCACGGAGGCGATCCTCGAACTCCTCGACCGGCAGGACCTGACCTCCTGTTACATCCGGCCGATCGCCTACTACGGCTACGACTCGCTCGGCGTCTCGCCGGGCGACTGCCCGACCGACCTCGTCCTCGCGGCCTGGCCGTGGGGGACGTACCTCGGCGAGGAGGCCTTAGAGGAGGGCGTCGACGTGATGGTCTCCTCCTGGCGGAAACACGCCTCCTCGCAGGTCCCGACGAACGTGAAGACCACCGGGCTCTACGTCAACTCCATGCTCGCCGGCGAGGAGGCCCGCCGGAACGGCTACGTCGAGGCGATCGTCTTAAACAAGGAGGGGAACGTCGCGGAGGGGCCGGGCGAGAACGTCTTCATGGTCAACGACGGCGAGGTGTACACCACCGGCCAGGCGCAGTCGATCCTCGAGGGGATCACCCGCGACACCGTGATCACGCTGGCCGAGGAGCGCGGCTACACCGTCCACGACGAGGCCGTCATCTCGCGGGGGCAGCTGTACACCGCCGACGAGCTGTTCTTCACCGGCTCGGCAGCCGAGGTGACGCCGATCCGCTCCGTCGACGACACGGAGATCGGGAACGGCAGCCGCGGCCCGGTGACCGAGGAGCTCCAGGAGGCGTTCTTCGAGGTCATCGAGCGCCGGACCGACGACCACGACGAGTGGTTCACGTACCTCTAGGCCGGCTCACGACGGGGTGACCCCGCCGCGACGGTGACCCCCTCGCCGCGAACCGGCGGCGCGGGTCCGTCACGACCCGGACGTCCCGGTCGATCCGTCCGCGTCCCCGGTCGAGGTCCCGCCGTCGCCCTCCGGGCGCTCCCCCGCCGCCTTCCCCGGCTGCCCGACGCCGGGACGGTGGTCCTCCGGTCCGTCGTCCGCGGGCGGCCGCTCCTCCTCGACGGGGATCTGGTGGGCGGACTCGCCGAAGCCGGCCGAGAGGATCCGCGTCATCCCCTCCTCGACGCTCTCGCCGGTGTCCTCGACCCGCTCGGGCTCGACCTCGATGACGAAGCCGGTGGTGATGTTCGGGGCGGTCGGCATGAAGAGGACGATCTTCCCGTCGCGGGTCTTCTTGCCCGTCCGGAACGCGGTCATCCGGATGCCGGGCCACGTCTCGAGGTACACCGGGTTCTGGAGCTCGTCGGTGCCGGAGATGGCGGTCTCGGCCGCCAGCTTCGAGGCGTTGTACACCACGCGCAGCGCGGGGATCCGGTTTATCGCGTCGTCGACCTTCGCCTCCGCGAGCCGGCCGAGCGTCGTCCGCATGAAGTACCCGACCGCGAGCACGAGCGTCGAGAGGACCGCGATGGCGATGACGACCCGCGAGACGGGCTCCAGCGGAGCGGGGATCGCGTCGGGCTGGAGCGCGTCGATGAGCGGGATCGACGCGATGTGGAGGTAGATCCACCGAACGACGAGGAGCAGAACGAGGAGCGGGGCCAACACGATGAGCCCGCTGGCGAAGTCGCGTTTCCACGTGGACATCTATCGTCCCGGTATGCGACGGGGACGCTTAAGAGGGCTTCTCATGTCGGGCGAGCGAGTGGTCGCCGGGCGGGCCGCGTCCGGGCACGCCGACGTCGACGGCGACCCGCGTGGCGGGGGCTCAGCGACCGACGACCGCCCGCAGGGCGAACGTGAGGTTCTCCTTGCGCTCGCGCACGCGACGGTAGAAGTACGAGAGCCACTTGCCGCCGTAGGGCGCGTACTGGTTCACCGCGACGCCCTGCCGCGCGAGGTCGCGCTGGGCGTCCTCGCGGACGCCCATCAGCATCTGGATCTCGTAGTCGGTGTCGTGTTCGGCCCCGAGCCGGTTGGCGAGCGAGATCATCGCGGGGTCGTGGCTGCCGACGGCGACCCCCCGGTCACGGTGCTCGAAGAGGAACTCGATGTCGCCGCGGTACGCCTCGTCGACGTCAGCCTTGTCCGTGTAGGCGATCGAGTCGGGCTCGTCGTACGCCCCCTTCACGAGCCGGACCACGCCGGGGACGTCGACGAGGCGCTCGAGGTCCTCGCGGGTCCGTTTGAGGTTCGACTGGACGCACTGGCCGACGCTCCAGGGGTAGTCGGCCGCGATCGACTCGAAGGCGTCGAGGGTGGCGTCCGTGGTGTCGGCGTCCTCCATGTCACACCAGACGAACGCGTCGCGCTCGTGGGCGTGGGCGACCAGGTCGCGGTACTGCTCCTCGAAGAGGTCGGCGGAGACGTCGAGGCCGATCTGCGAGGGCTTCACGGAGATACAGGCGTCGAGGTCCGTGCCGGCCAGGTCGTCGAGGAGCCGTCGGTACGCGTCCGCGTCGGCGCGGGCGTCCGCGGGGTCGTCGTAGTGTTCCCCGAGCAGGTTCAGGATGACGCCGATGCCCTCCTCGTTGCGGGCCCGTGCGTGGTCGAGCGCCTCGGGAACGCTCTCGCCGGCGACGAACCGGCGCGCGATCGGGGGGATCATACCGGGAGGAGGACGTCGCCCGACTTGAGCGTTGTCACCCGTCGATCCGAGCGGACGTCGAGGGTCGGCCGCCCGTGCCCTCTCGGATCCGCGGCCCCTCGTTGGATCCGCGGTTTATATGACCCGGACGGGCGTGGGGCCGGCATGGTCGGTTCCCTCGTCGCGACCGCGTTCTGGGCGATGGTGCCAGCGTACGTGCCGAACAACGCCGCGGTGCTCGCCGGCGGCGGTCGCCCCATCGACGGCGGCCGCGAGTGGCGGGGCGCGCGGCTGCTCGGCGACGGGAAGACGTGGCGGGGCACCGCGGTCGGGACGGCCGTCGGCGTGCTCGTCGCGCTCGGACTCAACGCCGTCGTCGACCCCGCGAGCGCGGCGCTCGGCGTCGACCTCCCGACGTTCGAGCTCCCCGCGGCGGTCGCGCTCGCGTTCGGCGCGATGGCCGGCGACGTCGGCGCCTCCTTCCTCAAGCGGCGCTCCGGCCGCGAACGGGGGGCGTCGTTTCCCGGACTGGACCAGCTCGACTTCGTCGTCGGCGCGCTCGCGGCCGCCTTCCTCGTCGCGCCGGCCTGGGCGACGAGCGTCTTCACGCTTCCGGTTCTCGCGGTCGTCGTCGTGATGACGCCCGTCCTCCACGTGGCGACGAACGTCGCCGCCTACGGGCTCGGACTGAAGAACGAACCGTGGTGACGCCGCGACGGGGTCGCGCCGAGGGGGATCCGGCGGGGCCGAGACGTTCCCGCACGGAGGGCCCCGCCCGTCGCTACCGGACCGGCTCCCGCGAGAGGTCGACTATCACCTGATCGCCGACCGCGGCGACGGCGTCGCCGGGGATCCGGATCGTCTCGTCGTCGGGGTCGGCCGCGTCGGGTTCCGACCCCTCGCCGGCGTCCGTTCGGCGGTCGCGGTCGTGTCGGGGAGTATCTCGTCGGGGTCGACCCCGTCGGGACCGGGCGCGACGAGGAGCGTCTCGAAGTCGCCGGACCGCGGGTCGATGGTGAGGTTGTGGACGGTACCGAGCTTCCTGCCGTCTGCGCTGAGCACCGGCTTCTCGGGGAGGGCGCTCGCGAGGACCGTGGACATGCCATCGGTACGTGGGCGGGAGCGGGACAAAAAAGTACGGGATCGGCGGATCGTGGGAGGGCTCCGTGACCGATCGATCGGCTCCCGTCGGGCGAGCGGCCGGATCCGGAACCACGGAAAGATACTTATGCTACCGTGGCATAGGTTGTCACGCAATGTCTAGCGCACCCAGCACGAACGACGACGTGTTCGACGAGTTCCTGTCCGACCGGGGCCACGAGACGGAGATCGTACGCTGGGAGCGATCGTATAACAAGCTTCAGTGCCCCGAGTGTGGTGCGCTTCACCCGGAAGGAGCCGCCAGTTGCTCCGTCTGCGACTGGCGTCCGGCCTGACGCCGACGGCACCGATCGACCGGTTAGCGGTTTTCTTTCCGCCGCGTGCGGCGGCAGTATTATATGTAACGATCGGTTAGTGGCGAGCATGCCGACCTGCCAGAACTGCGGCTCGTTCGTCACGGCCGACTACGTCAGGGTGTTCACGCCGAACGACGTGGACCGACCCCGCGTCTGTCCGGGCTGTGAGGACCTGGTCCGTGACGGTGCCGACGTGCGAGAAGCGCGCGCGACCCGAAGCAACTGACGTCTCCCGCCGGCGGTCGACTCCTCCACCGATCCGCCGGATCCCCCGCCGTCCCGCCTCCGTCGTCGGCGACCGCGGCGACGACCCCGGCGGCCCGCTCCCTCCCCGACGGGGACGTAGGCGGCCCGAACGCCCCGTCACCGAGCCACGGCGTTTAAGGAGAGCCGCGATCAGTAGTCGGTAATGAACGACCCCACCGTAACGCGACTGTTCGGCGGCCCCGGCAGCGGGAAGACCACGGCCCTCCTCGATCGGGTGGAGGGGATCCTCGAGGACGAGGCGGCCGACGTCCGCGACGTGCTCGTCGTCTCCTACACCCGCGCGGCCGCCGCGGAGATCCGCGAGCGGCTGGCGGAGCGCCTCGACGTCTCCCCGCGAAGCCTCCAGGGGAACGTCTGTACGATGCACGCGAAGGCCTACGAGCTGCTCGACCTCTCGCGGGGGGACGTGGTCGGCGAGGACGACAAGGAGGAGTTCTGTGCGGAGTACGGCATCGAGTTCGAGGACCAACACGGCGGGGCCGGCCGCCGGACCGCCCGGTCGACGACGATCGGCAACAAGATCATCGCCACCTCCCAGTGGCTTCAACGCACCGAGCGCGACGTGGCCGACTGGTACGACGTCCCCTTCCAGTGGAACGTCGAGGAGGTCAGGCTCCCCCCCGAGGAGGACCCGAACGCCCAGCAGGGCAACAAGTACACGCCGACGTGGCCCTCCGACGACGACCGGATCGACATCCCGGAGACGATCCGCGCGTGGCGTGCCTACAAGGGCGAACACGGCCTCGTCGGCTTCGCGGACATGCTCGAGCGCGTCGCCCAGCGCTCGCTCGTGCCCAACGTCGAGTACCTGGTCATCGACGAGTTCCAGGACATCACGACGCTCCAGTACGGCGTCTTCGAGGAGTGGAAACCCCACATGGAGAAGGTGCTCATCGCCGGCGACGACGACCAGGTCGTCTACGCCTGGCAGGGGGCGGACCCCGACCTCCTCTTGGAGACCGACGTGGACGAGGACGTCATCCTCCCGAACTCCTACCGGCTTCCCTCGGAGATCCTCAACGTCGTCAACGCGGAGATCCGCCACATCGACAAGCGCCAGGAGAAGGACCTCCACCCCCGCAAGGAGGGCGGCACCGTCGAGGCGATCGAGTCGCCGTCGATGCTCGAGCTCGTCCGGAACGTCCGCTACACCGTCGAGGACGACGAGGGCAGCGTGATGTGTCTGTTCCGCGCGCGCTACCAGATGTTCGACTTCATCGACGAGTTCATCGACCACGGGATCCCCTTCACGATGCTGACGGACGGGCGGATGTGGACCGACCGCGTCCGGGACTACGTCTCCGCGATCGAGAAGCTCGACGACGACGAGCCGATCACCCTGCTCGAGGCCCGCCGGCTGGCGGACATGCTCCAGGAGTCGGCGTTCGGCACCCACGACCGCGAGGCGTTCTACGACTTCGTCGACGACCGCGAGGAGGCCGCCGACGCCGACGACATCTCGCTGGTCGAGGTGCCGACCGACGAGGTCCGCGACCGGATCCCGTTCCTGCCGGACGCGACGAGCGCCGACGACATGGTCCGGAAGGTGACGAGCTTCCAGCGGAAGTCGATGGGGGCGTACTTCGAGGGCGAGTACGCGGGGATGGACCCGACCCGCGTTCGCGTGGGCACCATCCACTCCGCGAAGGGCCGCGAGGCCGACCACGTCTTCGTCGCGACCGACCTGACGGAGAAGGTGGTCGAGCAGATGGCGGCCTCCATCGACGACCCCACCGACGTCGACGGGGTCGAGGAGTTCACCAAGACGACGAGCCCCGTGCCGGTGCTCACCGACAACGAGCGGCGGGTGTTCTACGTCGGGATGTCCCGCGCCCGCGAGCGGCTCGTGGTCATGGAGAGCCTCATCGGCGGCGCGCCGACGCTCCCGATCAGCGTGCTGTTGTTCAACGAGCTCCGCGAGGAGCCGCCACAGGAGCTCGTCGAGGAGGTCCAGGACGAGGTGGCGGTCCCCGAGCCCGAGCCGTGAGCGGCGGGGACGTCCCCGAGTTCCGCCCGCTCCGGACCGACCTCTCTCCCGTCGTCGAGGCGGTCGGGACGGCGGACGCGGCCGGGTTCGTCGCGGTCGGCGACGGCCGCGACGACGACCTGCGATACCTGGCTCGCGTTCGCGCGCCGGACCGGACGTGCGGCGTCGTCGTGACGCCCGGCTCCGCGTCGTCGCCGCCGCGAGCCGTCCTCCTCGCGCCGGGGGAGATCGCGGGCCGGGTCGAGCGGGCGTTCGTCGACGCCGCCCGGACCGGGACGGCGGGCGACGGACCGCCCCGATCCGGGGCGGCTCCCGAGGACCCCGACGCCTTCCACGACGGGGTCGTCCGCGGGGTTCGGACCGGGGACGACGGCGACCCCGTCGGCGTCCGCGCCGCGGCGGTCCTCGACGAGAGCGGGGCCGCCGACCGCAGCCGCGTCCTCGTCCCGCGCACCGTCCCCCATGACGCGGCCGTCTACCTCGAGCGGACGGGCTACGACCCCGCGTCGACCCCGGTCGTGGCCGACGCGCGGGCGGGCAAGACGCCGGCGGAACTGGACCGGATCCGGCGGGTACAGCGGGCCGCAGTCGCCGGAATGGCGCGCGCGGAGACGGTGCTCGCGCGGAGCGAGCCGATCGAGGGGTCGGCGGACCAGAGCGGTCCCGACGTCCCGGACGACGCGCGACCCGTCCTCCGCTGGGAGGGCGACCCGCTCACGACCGAACGGCTCCGGCGGGCGGTGAACGCGACGCTCGCCGAACGCGGCGTCGCCGGCGGGGGGACCACCGCCGTCGCCGCGGGGCGGGACGCCGCGGACCGTCACGACGGGACCGGGTCCGTCGCCGCTCCCGACGCCCTCGACCGCGACGCCCCGATCCGGGCGGGCGAGACGGTCGTCGTCGACCTCGCACCGCGCGGACCGGACGGGTACCACGGCGCGCTGACACGGACGTTCGTGGTCGACGGCGACGGCGGCTGGGAGCGCCGGGCGTACGTCGCGGTCGAGGCCGCCCGCGAGGCCGCGCTCGCGGAGGTGGAGCCGGGAGCCCCCGCGGCGACCGTCCACGGGGAGGCCGCCGCCGAACTGGCCGCGTACGGCTTCGACCCGAACGCGTCGCCGGGCAAGCCCGGATACCCCCACGACACCGGTCACGGCGTCGGGCTGTCCCGCCGGGAGCCGCCGGCGCTGCCCGGGGGAGCGGCCCTCCGTTCGGGGCACGTGCTCGCGGTCGAGCCCGGCGTGTACGACCCCGCGACCGGCGGCGTCCGCCTCGGCGACCTGGTCGTCGTGCGGGAGGACGGGTACGAGCTCCCCGCGACGTATCCGTTCGGGACGACGCCCGTCGACCGGGAGGAACCCGACGGCCGTCGGGCGGTCGATCGGTGACTACGACGGCCGTTTGAGCCACCGGGGCACCTTTTGAAACCCCGTTCGATCGTCGAACCACATGGCGACACAGCCCTCCACGGCCGACGAGGCCGCATCGGTTCGACGTATCGCGAGAAAACTGCTTCCGGCCGCGGCCGCGGTCCTCGTGGCCGCGGCGGCGGTCGTCGGGGTCGCGCTCGTCGGGAGCGCGTTCGCGGGGACCGCGGCCGCCGACGACGCCGCCAGTCTCGACGCGTCGATCGCGACCGTGGAGGAGGGCGGCACCGCCGCCCTCGACGTCGAGACCGACGGCGTCGAGGAGTTCTCGGTCACCATCGGCGACGAGTCGACGAGCGGGTACGAGCTCCACGCGACCGTGACGCCGGCGGACGACGGCACCACGTCGCTCGTCTTCGACCACGCCGAGACCGGCGGCGACGGGACGCCCCTCGCCGCCGAGGGCGACGCCACGGTGTCGATCGGCGGCGAGACCGACCTCGGCGAGCCGATCGCCGCCGGGAGCTACGACGTCGAGCTCGTCGCGGACGGCGGGGAGACGACCGACGTCGGGAGCCTGGTCGTCGAGCCCGCGTCGGCCGGGGACGGGGCCGGAGACGGCGGGGACGGCTCGGCCGGCGACGGCGAGGACGGCTCCGCCGAGGCGACCGTCACCGAGTCGGACGTCGAGGCGGCCGACGTGGTCGTCGAGCCGAGCGAGACGGACGTGACCGTGCCGGTCGACCTGGCGGACGGCGAGACCGTGACGGTGCGGCTCCGCTCCGCCGGCGACGCGAGCCCCGCCTACATCAAGACCGAGGAGACGACGGTCGAGGACGGGGAGGCGACCGTGCGGTTCGACCTCGGCGAGACGAGCCACGGCGACCGCGCGACGCTGACGGTCGCCGGGAACGACGCGCTCGACGGGGGGAACGAGCACGACGTCCTCGTCGTCGACGAGTCGATCGGCGTCGAGGACGGTGACGGGGACGGCGCGGAGGACGGATCCGGAAGCGCCGACGACGGAAGCGGGAGTGACGACGGAACCGACACCAGCGTCCCCGGCTTCGGGGTCGTCGCGGCCGCGCTCGCGCTGCTCGGCGGCGCACTCGTCGCGAGCCGACGAGGCGAGTAACGCGGAGCGACGGGACGGAGCGAGCGGGACGGAGCCGTAGAGGCCGTCACTTCTCGGCGGGATCGCCGTCCGAGCCGGCCTCCGCGTCGTCGCCGCGGAGCTGTCGCGGGAGGAGCCCGCGGAGGAGTCCCCGGAGGATCCGACCGGGGTCGAGGAAGTACTGCGGCAACACGACCATCGCGGCGGCGACGACGAGCAGTCCGGCGCCGAGGGCCGTCTCGCCGGCGAGGAGGCGAACGACCGCGTAGTTCGCGAGCGGCAGCGCGAACACGAGCGACGCCGCCAGCCCGATCATGTCGAACAGCCCGAGGCTCATGTGGCCCCCTATCGCCCCGGTCCGGATAAACGGCTCTGTTGGAGCGGCCGACCGGGCGCACGTTCCGCGGACCGGTCTCCCGCGGCGGCATCAAAAGTACCATACCGTCTCCCGACCCGGTGTACGGTATCGGGTGACCCCAGTGACGAAGAAACGCGAATACTGCGACGAGTACCAGGACAAGACCCTGTACATCCCCGGTCCGACGGAGGTCCGCGAGGACGTCATCGAGGCGATGGCCCAGCCGATGTTCGGCCACCGCATGGACCGGATGACGGATCTCTACACCACCATCGTCGAGGACACGAAGACGTTCCTCGGCACCGACAACGAGGTCGTGATCTTGACCGCCTCCGGCACCGAGTTCTGGGAGGCGTCGACGCTCAACCTCGTCGACGAGAACATCCTCGTGCCGACCTGCGGGAGCTTCAGCGAGCGCCACGCCAACGTCGCGGAGCGGCTCGGCAAGGACGTCGACCGCCTCGAGTACGAGTGGGGCGAGGCGGTCAAGCCGGAGGACGTCCGCGCGCACCTCGAGTCCTCGGAGACGGAGTACGACGTGGTCGCCACCGTCATGAACGAGTCCTCGACGGGCGTCCGGAACCCGATCGAGGAGATCGGCGACGTGATCGCGGAGTACCCGGACACCTACTTCGTCGTCGACGCGGTCTCCGCGCTCGGCGGCGACCACGTTGACATCGACGAACACGGCATCGACGTGATCTTCGCGTCGACCCAGAAGGCGTTCGCGATGCCGCCGGGGCTCGCGGTCTGCGTCGTCAGCGACGACGCCTACGAGCGCGAGGTCGAGAAGGGCACCTCCTCGTGGTACGGCGGCTTCCGCCGGACGATCGACTACTACGACCGCAAGGGCCAGACCCACTCGACGCCCGCGATTCCGGTCATGCTGGCGTACCACAGGCAGATGAAACACATGCTCGAGGAGGGCCACCGCGCCCGCGACGAGCGACACCGCGAGATGATGGAGTACGTCCACGAGTGGGCGGACGAGCACTTCGCGATGTTCCCCGAGGCTGGGTACGAGTCGCAGACGGTCGCCTGTATCGAGAACACGCGGGGGATCGACGTGGCCGGGACCATCGAGGCGGTGAGCGAGGAGTACGACATGGCCTTCTCGAACGGGTACGGCTCGCGGCTCGGCGAGAAGACGTTCCGGATCGGCCACATGGGCGAACACACCGTCGAGAGCGTGCGGGAACTCACCGACGCCATCGAGGACGTCGCGGGACTGTAGCGGCCGGCTTCCGATCAACGGGTCGAGGCGGGAGCGACCGACCCCGCGACAAGATACTTGAGTCGTCCCGCGGTTCCTCCCGCCATGGACCGCGATTCCCTCCGCGCGGCGCTCGACCGCTGGATCGACGCGGGCGTGATAAACGAGGAGACCGCGTCGCGGATCCGGGAGTTCGAGCGGGCGGACGAGGTCCCCGAGACCGACGACGACACCGCCGAGGCCGACGACGCAGGTGACGCGTCGGCCGACCGCGGGCGCGGCCTCCTCGAGGAGAACCGGGTCGTCGTCGCGCTGGCGCTAATGGGCGGCGTCCTCGTCGCCGTCGGCGTCGGGGCGTACCTCTACGAGCGCTGGGAGTCGATCCCGATCGTCGCGCGGGTCGCGATCCTCGTCGGCGTGCCCCTCGTCGCCGCCGCCGGCGGGACGCGACTCCGGGAGGACTCTCCCAGGACCGCCCACGGCTTGTGGCTGCTCGCGGCGCTTTTCACCGGCGTGACCCTCTTTCGGCTCGCCGAGTTGACGACCGTCGTCGACGTCGACGCCGCACGGGCGTGGCTGCTGGCGGCGTGGACCGCGGTCGCGGTCGCGATCGGGGCGGGACTCGACTCGCGGCCGATCGGGGGCGCGGGGGCGATCCTCGGCGCGGCGACCCTCGCGTCGGCGACCGACCCGGCGGAGTTCGTGCTCCTGTTCGGGGCGTACGGCGGCCTCCTCTACGTTGCCGGGCTCACGACCGACGAGAGCCCCGCGCTCCCGCGGTTCGCGGCGACGCTCCGCTGGATCGGCGGGGCGTTCGCGGCGGCCGCGCTCGTGCCGGTCGTCGCGGTCGGATCGCCGCCGGAGGGGCTCTCCGCCGGAACCGTCCTGCTCGTCGCGGCGAGCGTCGTCGCCGCCGCCGTCGCGGTGGGTCACGCCGGCGACGACAGGCTCGCGCGGTACGCGACCGCGCCCGCGGTCGCGGCCCCCGTCGCGGCCGCGGTCGCGTGGGGCATCCCCCGGCACGTCGGCGACTTCGCGGGGTCGCTGGTCGCGCTCGGCTGCCTGCTCGGCGTCGTGTTGGCGCTCGTCGTCGGCGCGGTGGGCCTCCGGGAAGCCGCCCCGGCGAACGTGGCGGCGCTCGGGTTCGTCCTCGGTGTGGTCGCCTTCGTCGCCGGCCCCGTGGGGGACGCGATCTCCGGGTCGCTGGCGCTCGTCGTCGCGGGGGCGGTTCTGCTCGCCGCGGGGCTCGGCGCGGAGCGCGGCCGGCGGGCGGTGCTCGCGCGGATCGGCTGAGAACCGTCCCGGCGACCGCTCACGCCAGCCCGGCGAGCGCGTCGATCCCGGTCTCCCACAGCGAGACGCCGACGAGGACGTTCGCGGCGAAATCGAGCGCGAAGAAGCCGAACAGCGCCGCGCCGGCGAAGTGCGCCTTTCGGAGGTCGAACCGGTGAGAGAAGCGGTGGAAGAAGTACGCGTTCGCGAGGCTCACGGGGACGATGGCGAGCATCTCGCCGGTCCAGATCGCGGTCGGGAACGCGCCGTACTGGGTGGCGAGCGAGATGGTGACGAACTGGGTCTTGTCGCCGAACTCGCCGAACGCCATCATCGCGAAGATCGGGAGGAAGCCGCCGAAGCGGTTCGGCACCCGCCAGCCGACGAGCGGGACCCGCACGTCGAGTTCGCCCCCGTCGCTCAGCCGGTCGGCGGTCGCCTCCGGGTTCGCGGCGTCGGGGGCCGGGGCGCTCCGGACGAGCAGGTACGCGAAGACGACGAACAGGATCGCCGTCAGCGCGTCCAGGTAGATCCCCGGTAGCGTCCGGGTGAGCGCCCGGCCGAACCGGATCTCGAGGACGGTCCAGCCGGCGAACGACGCCGCGGCCGCGCTCACGACGACGGCGGGACGGTACCGCGTCGAGAGGCCGGCGATCAGCAGTTGGACCTTTTCGCCGGGCAGGACCGCGAGCTGCGCGCCGGCGGCGATGAACAGGACGGTCAGCCACGTGGTCTCGGTCATTCGTGATCGCCGCCTCGACGCGTCGACCGAGACGGGCGCGTCGACGGTCGGGAGTCAGACTCGCTCGAAAGGGAGGGGTCGTACATACGGGAGATCGGTCACAGCCAGAGCAGCTGGGCGTGTCGGGTGCCGTCGAACTCCAGGACGGCCTCCTCGTCGACGAGCCCGGCGTCGACCGCGACCGCGACCGACTCCCGGCCGACGAGGTTGCCGACCTGTGCGCGGTGGAGCGCGGCGACGACCGCCTCGGCGTCGGCCTCGACGGCGTCGTCGCCGCCGTAGAACTCCTCGGTCACCGAGAGGCTGGCGCGACCGTTGTCGTAGCTCTCGCCGAGACAGTCGGCGTCACAGACCGAGACGAGCGTCCCCTCGGGCGTCTCCCGCTCGCGAAGCAGCATCTAGAAGCCCTCTGGACCCTCCCCGTGAAGCTCGCGTTCCGGCTCGCCCGCGCCGCGCTCCCCGCCGCGGCCGCCCCGGCCGTTCGGGGCGCGTCCGCCGCCTCGACCGCCCTGGCCGCCCATGCCGCCCTGGCCGGCCTGCTCCTCGACCATCCGCTCTTCGGCCTCCCGGCGGATCTCCTCGGCGCGGTCGGCGACCTCCTCGGCCTGCTCGTGTTCGCCCGCCTCCTCCAACGCGCGGGCCTTCTCCTCCAGGACTCCGGCGTCGCGGTAGCCGAGACGGATCGCGTTGTCGAAGCAGTTGACGGCGTCCTCGTGGAGGCCGCGCTCGACGAGGAGGAAGCCGCGGTTGTACCACGCCTGCGCGAACCGCGGGTCGACGTCCACGGCCCGCTCGGCGTGTTCGAGCGCCTGCTCGCCGCTCCCGGACTCCCAGAGCGCGTACGCGAGGTTCGTCTCGGCGCTCGCGGCGTGTTCGGAGTCGTCGTCGATGCGCAACGCCTCCTGGTACGCGCCGATCGCCTCGTCGTACTCCTCGAGTTCCGCGTGGGCCGCGCCCTTGTTCACCCACGCCTCCTGTGCCTCCAGCGAGTCCTCCTCCGCGAACCGGGCGGCACGCTCGAACGTCTCGGTCGCCTCCTCGAACCGGTTGATCCCCATGTAGGAGAGCCCCACGTCGATCAGCCGCTCGACGTCGACGGCGTCGCTCTCGACGTTCCGCCGGTCGAGCACGTCCGTGAGGGCCCGCGAGTCGACCGGGTCGACGGTGGTCGGGTCCGCGTCCAGCTCCTCGGGGTCGAGGGTGAACTCCTCGTAGTCGGCGTCGACGCCCTGACCCGCGGAGAACTCGTGGCGGTTCGCGTCGCGCTCGTCGGTCATATACCCGGATCTGTCGGCCACGGCGGGTAAGCGTTACGTCGACGGTCGACCGCGGAGCGTGACTCGCGGTACCACGGGACAGGGTTAAATTCGCGTTACGATCACCCGGAACCTTATGTGCCCCACTCGAGTGGACCTAACCGGTAATGTCTACCAACAAGCTCTCCACGGCCATCACCCCGCGACGACAGGTCGCGATCGTCGTGTTGGCCGCCGCGTTGCTCGGAGCGGTCGTCGCTCCGAACGTGTACGCGGCGACCAACGAGACGAGCGATACGGTGGCCGTCGTCGAAATCGAAGGCCCCGTCAACTCGGCCCTCGCGGACGACGTCGAAAGCGAACTCGCAGCGATCCGCGGCAACGACTCCGTCGGTGCCGTCGTCCTGAAGATCGACACGCCCGGTGGCGCGCCGGTCGCCTCCGAACGCATGTACAAGGCGGTCCAGCGCACGAGCCAGCGGATGCCGGTGATCGCGAGCGTTCAGGCGATGAGCGCCTCCGGCGGCTACTACGCGATGGCGCCCGCCGACGACATCTACGTGCTGCCGACCTCGCAGGTCGGCAGCATCGGCCTGAACGCGCCCGCCCCGCGGTCGACCCCGCCCGTCACCGGACCGAGCGGTCCCGACAAGGCCGGCGGCAACGAGATCCAGGGTTGGGCCGAACAGCAGACGCTCGCCGACACGTTCGTCGACGCGATGATGGCGGAGCGGGGCGAGGAGTTCCAGATGCCCCGCGAGCAGGTCGCACAGGCCGACGTCTACCTCGGCACGGAGGCCGTCCAGAACGGCTTCGCCGACGAGATCGGCTCGCTCAACGAGGCGATCCACGAGGCGGCGACCCGCGCCGAACTCGGCGACTACCGGGTCGACACGCGCGAGACCGGGTTCGATGCCGGCATCCCGTTCCTGCTCCGCACCGACTCGCAGGTCGTCGCGGTGTACGCGAACGACCCCGGCTACGCCGACGTCAAGCCGATGCCCTCCACGTACGTCCACCTCGAGGCGGTCCCGCACGTCGACACGGTCGAGCGGTTCGCGGGGAGCGACCTCGCCGTCGAGCGCGGAGCCGACGGAGCCGCGACCGCCGAAAGCCACGCCGCGAACGACACCGCGGCCTCCCTGAACGGGGGTGTCTCCGCGTGAGCCGCCTCGCCACCCTGGCGGTCGCGTTCCTCGTGACGTTCGCGACGATCGCCGGCGGGTCGGCGCTCGCCGGCTACGTCACCGCCGACGGCGCGGCCCCCGCACCGGAGATCGAGAACGATCACTACCAGTCGACGGACCTGATCGCGGACGACGATCCGGGCGAGGCGAACGTGACGATGGACAGCGACGCGGAGTCACAGACGATCGTCATCGATCCCGGCGTCCGGGCGGCCGGCGGCGGCATGGCGATCAGCCCGCTGTCGCTCATCGGGTTCGGAACCGGTGGCGTCGCCGACCGCGACATCCGGCCGCTGGCGAACGCCCTCATCGAGAACGGCCACGAGGTTCGGGTGTACACGCCGGAGGCGAACCAACGGCAGTTCCCGAGCCAGCCGGGCGCGTCCGGTCCCACCCCGCTCGGCGAGGACCTCGCCGAGGCGGACGCGTTCGTCACGTTCCGGACCGACTACGAGGAGGACGAGCTCGCGGACATCGAAACGTTCCTCGAGGCCGACGGCCGGATGGTCCTGGCGACCGAGCCCGACGCGGCGTTCGACCAGCCGGGCCCCGCGTCGCTCGACGCCACGCTCAACACCACCACCGAGCCGGGCTACGTGTACAACATGGTCGAGAACGACCTGAACTACCAGCGCGTGTACGCGACGCCGACCGGCGACTCCGATCTGACCGAGGGGGTCGACCGCGCGATGTTCCCGACGGTGACGCCCGTCGGGACGGCGGCCGAGGGCACCGACGAGTTCCGGCCGATCGACGGCAGCGAGCTGTCGACGACGCGGGCGGCGACCGACGCGCCGGTTCTCGTCCGCGACGGCGGCGTCGTGATGGTCGGCGACGCCGGCTTCCTCTCGCCGGAGAACGCCCAGCGCGCCGACAACGACGTCCTGATCGGGAACCTGGCGGAGTTCCTCGTGGAGAACGACCGGGACCCGGAGACGCAGCCCCCGCAGACGGAACCCGAGGGGCCGACCGGACCGACCCAGCCCACGCAGCCGCCGACTCAGCCCGAACAGCCGCCGACGAACGCGACGAACACGACGGCCTGACGAGGGGCGTCCCCGTTCGTCGTCGACCGACGCGGATCCGTCTTTTCGACCGACCGGCACCGACAGCGTCGGCTCGGCGGAACGCATGAGTGCCCGGCGACCGGACCCTCTCGTCCATGTCGCCGTCGTCATCGTCGTCGCCCGCCGTCCGGGCGTTCGTCGCCGTCGAGCTGCCCGACCGCCTCGCGGAGCCGCTCGCCGACCTCCAGTCGTCGCTCGCGGACGCGCCGGGGATCCGCCCCACGGACCCGCACCAGGCACACCTCACGCTGACGTTCCTCGGCGACGTCGCCGTCGACCGCCTCGAGGCGGTGCGCGCCGCCGGCGAGCGCGCCGTCGACCGCGCCGGCGTCGGGCCGTTCGACTGCACGGTCGAGGGGCTCGGCGTCTTCCCCTCGCTCGAGTACGTCTCCGTGGTCTGGGCCGGGATCGGGGAGGGCGGCGAGGAGCTGACTCGGCTCCACGAGGCGCTGGAGGCGGAGACGACCGCGCTCGGCTTCGAGCCGGCGGAGCACGCGTTCACGCCGCACGTCACCCTCGCCCGGATGGACGACGGGCGCGGGAAGGAGCTCGTGCGGGAGGTCGTCCGCGAGCGCGACCCCGAACTCGGAAGCTTCGAGGTCGGATCGGCGTCCCTGATCGAGTCGACGCTCACGGAGGACGGGCCGGTCTACGAGCCGATCGCGACGTTCGACCTCCGGGAGTGACGCCGGGAGTCAGGGCGACTCCGCCGCGGGGTCGCCATCGTCGGGGGCCGAAACCGGGTGTTCGACGCGGACCCGCGTCACCCGCGTCGGGGTCGCCTCGGTGACGACGAGGGTGACGTCGCCGACCGCGACGCGGTCGCCCTCCTCGGGGAGCCGGCCCACGCGCTCCGTGATCAGCCCGGCGACCGTCTCGAACCCGCCGTCCGTGGGCAGCGAGACTCCGAGCGCGTCGTTGAGGTACGCGACGGTGGTCCAGCCGCGCGCGACCGCGACGCCCGGCTCGAGGACGTCGACGTGGTCGGTCTCGCCGCGCCCGACCAGCTCGCCGACCACCTCCTCGAGGACGTCCTCGAGGGTCGCGAGCCCGACGACCGCGCCGAACTCGTCGACGACCACGACCAGGCGCGCGCCGCTCTCGCGCATCTCCGCGAACAGCTCGTCGACCGGCTTCGTCTCGGGGACGAACGTCGGCTCCGCGAGCACGCTCGCGAGCCCCTCGCCCGCCTCGTCGGCGCGGATCGCGTCGCGGACGTCGACGACCCCCACCACGTCGTCGCGGTTCTCGCCGTAGACGGGCAGCCGCGTGACGTGTGCCGCCGTGGCGGCGGAGACGACCTCGCGGGGCGTCGCCGTGTCCGGGACCGCCACCATGTCGGTTCGGGGAATCATCACGCCCGTGACGCGGGTCGCGCCCAGGTCGAGGACGCCGCGGATCATCGCGCCCTCGTCGGGGTCGAGTGCGCCGGTCTCCTCGCCCGAGAGCACGAGCGTCTGGATCTCCTCGCGGCTCAGGTACGACTCGATGGCCGTGTCGCCGCCGACGACGCGGGTGACGACCCCGCTCGCGGCCTCGAAGACGTAGAGGACGGGTCGGAGGAGCCGCTGGAGGGCGACGACCGGGCGAGCGACCCGGAGCGCGTGTCGCTCCGCGTTCGCGACCGCGTACGACTTCGGCGCGATCTCGCCGAAGACGATGACGAAAAACGAGGTGAAGACGGTGGAGCCGGTCGCGGCCTGCCCGGCCGGGAGGTACTGGACGAGCACGGCCGTCGCGACGGAGGCGGCCGCGATGTTCGCGACGTTGTTGCTCACGAGCGCGGTGACGAGGAAGCGGTGCGGGTTCTCCCGGAGCGACGAGAGCGCCGCGCTGCCGGCGGTTCCGTCGGCGACGAGCGCGTCGACCCGGTGTTTCGCGACCGAGAACACGGCGAGTTCCGAACTCGAGAAGAAGGCGCTGATCCCGGTCAGTGCGAGGATCGCGGCGGCCCCGAGAAACGAGAGCGTGAGGTCCATACCCCCACATGCGTGTCGACCCGAAAGGGTGTATCGGCGACCGACGGCCGGGACCGCGACGGGCCGCTGCCGCCCCGACGACGCGGCCGGCGGGTCACCGTGGTGGGCACGGATGGGCCGTTTCCATCCGAAACGGAGGGGTAGTCTGTCCACGATCACGGATCGGAAGTGGCACCGAGGGGCGGGATCGGGAGGGGCAAAACGGCGCGATGAAGAAAGGGTTAACACCGCGCCGAGGGTCGGTACGGACATGAAGGTACTCGTCACGGATCCGATCGCCGATCCGGGGCTCGAACGGCTCCGGGAGGCCGGCCACGAGGTGGAGACGGACTACGACGTCGAGGGCGAGGCGCTGTTGGACGCCGTACGCGACGCCAACGCGCTCGTCGTTCGCTCCGGCACCGACGTCTCCCGCGAGGTGTTCGAGGCCGCGGAGGACCTCGTCATCGTCGGCCGCGCCGGCATCGGCGTCGACAACATCGACATCGACGCCGCGACCGACCACGGCGTCGTCGTCGCCAACGCCCCGGAGGGGAACGTCCGGGCCGCCGCCGAGCACACGGTCGCGATGACGTTCGCGGCCGCGCGGTCGATCCCCCAGGCGCACGGCCGGCTGAAGGACGGCGAGTGGGCGAAAGGCGAGTTCCTCGGCACGGAGCTCAACAACAAGACGCTCGGCATCGTCGGGCTCGGCCGCGTCGGCCAGGAGGTCGCGAAGCGGCTCGACTCGCTGGGGATGGATCTCGTCGTCTACGACCCGTACATCTCCGAGGAGCGCGCGGCGCAGTTCGGCGCGGACCTCGTCGACGACCTCCACGAGACGCTCGCGCGCGCCGACGTGGCGACGGTCCACACGCCGCTGCTCCCCGAGACCGAGGGGATGATCGGCGAGGACGAGCTCGCCCAGCTGGAGGGCGGCTACCTGATCAACTGCGCCCGCGGCGGCATCGTCGACGAGGACGCGCTCGCCGCGGCGGTCGAGGACGGCGTCGTCGCGGGGGCCGCGCTCGACTCCTTCGCCGAGGAGCCGCTGCCCGCCGACTCCCCGCTCCTCGACGTCGAGGACGTCGTCGTCACGCCGCACCTCGGCGCGTCGACGGAGGCCGCCCAGGAGAACGTCGCCGTCGACACCGCCGAGGCCGTGATCGCGGCGTTCGACGGCGAGCCGGTGCTCACGGCGCTCAACGCGCCCTCGGTCGACGAGACGGCGTTCCCGCGGATCGAGCCGTACATCGCCGTCGCGGAGACCGCCGGCAAGGTCGCCGCCCAGCTGCTCGACGGCCGGATCACGGGCGTCGAGGTGACCTACGAGGGCGACATCGCCGCCGAGGACGTCGAGCTCGTCACGGCGTCGGCGCTGAAGGGCGTCTTCGAGCCGCTCGAGTGGCAGGTGAACGCGGTCAACGCGCCGCGGCTCGCCGAGGAGCGCGGGATCGAGGTGACCGAGTCGAAGACCCGCCAGACCGAGGACTTCCAGAGCATCGTGCGGGTCGCCGTCCACAACGGCGACGACGAGCTCGCCGTGGAGGGGACGCTGTTCGCGGGCGAGGACCCGCGGATCGTCCGCATCGACGGCTTCCGCGTCGACGCCGTCCCGTACGGCCACATGCTCGTCGCGCGCAACACCGACGAGCCGGGCGTCATCGGCCTCATCGGGACCGTCCTCGGCGACCACGACGTCAACATCGCGGGGATGTTCAACGGCCGCGAGACGCAGGGCGGGCAGGCGCTGACCGTGTACAACCTCGATCAGCCGGTCCCCGAGGCGGCGAGGGAGACCCTCCTCGGCGACGACCGGGTCGTCGAGGTGACCGAGATCACCCTCGACGGCGCGGACGAGCGGAAGGCGGAGTAGTCGCGGCCGCGGGGGGCGGATCCCCCGCGAACCGGGATCGGCGCGCGTGCGGGCAGTTCTCGAGGCACGTCGCGAAAACTTTAGACGCGGGAGCGGCGTACGGAGTCGCAATGAGTCGCGGCCCCGAACTGATAATCACGGAGAAGGACAACGCCGCCCGGCGGATCGCGGAGATCCTGAGCGGCGGCTCCGCGACGGCGGAGCGGAGAAACGACGTCAACGTGTACAAGTGGGGCGGCAAGCGGTGTATCGGCCTCTCGGGCCACGTCGTCGGCGTCGACTTCCCGCCGGAGTACAGCGACTGGCGCGACGTCGAGCCCGTCGAGCTGATCGACGCGCCGGTCCGGAAGGCCCCGACCCAGGAGGGGATCGTGAGCGCGCTCCGGACGCTCGCGCGCAACGCCTCCCGCGTGACGATCGCCACCGACTACGACCGCGAGGGCGAGCTGATCGGCAAGGAGGCGTACGAGCTGGTCCGCGAGGTGAACGAGGACGCCCCGATCGACCGCGTGCGGTTCTCCTCGATCACCGAGAACGAGGTGACGGAGGCGTTCGCGGACCCCGACGACCTCGACTTCGATCTCGCGGCCGCTGGGGAGGCCCGCCAGGTGATCGACCTCACGTGGGGCGCGGCGCTCACCCGTTTTCTCTCCTTGTCCGCCCGCCAACTCGGCAACGACTTCATCTCGGTCGGTCGGGTCCAGGGGCCGACGCTCAAGCTGATCGTCGACCGCGAGCGGGAGATCCGCGCGTTCGACCCGGAGGCGTACTGGGAGCTGTACGGCGAGCTCTCGAAGGCGGGCGGCGACCCCTTCGAGGCGCAGTACTTCCTCGAGAACGACGCGGGCAACGAGGCCGAGCGGGTGTGGAACGAGGGCGTCGCCGACACGCTGACCGAGGCGCTCGCGGCCGCCGGGGACGCGGTCGTCGATGACGTGCGCCGCCGGACGCGAACCGACGAGCCGCCGGCCCCGTTCAACACCACCGCGTACATCCGCGCCGCGGGGTCGCTCGGCTACTCCGCCCAGCGGGCGATGTCGATCGCGGAGGAGCTGTACACCGCCGGCTACGTCACCTACCCGCGGACCGACAACACGGTGTACCCCGACGACCTCGACCCTCGAGAGCTGCTCGAGGCGCTGGAGGCGTCCCCGACCTTCGGCGAGGACGCCGCCGCCCTCCTCGAACGCGAGGAGATCGAGCCCACCGAGGGCGACGAGGAGACCACCGACCACCCGCCGATCCACCCCACCGGCGACCTGCCGGACGCGTCGGACCTCGACGACGACGAGCGGGAGGTGTACGAGCTCATCGTCCGCCGCTTCCTCGCGACCTGCGCGCCGGCCGCCGAGTGGGAGCGGCTGCGCGTCGTCGCGCTCGCGAACGGCGAGGCGACCGCGATCGCGAGCGAGGCCGACCCGGTCGCCGCGCTCCGGGACCCGGACGAGGCCGAGGGGACGCCCTCGCTCGCCGCCGACGGCGGGCTCCGCCTGAAGGCGAACGGCAAGCGGCTGCTCGAGGCCGGCTACCACGAGGTGTACCCGTACCGCTCCAGCGACGAGCGGATCGTCCCGGACGTCGAGGTCGGCGAGACCCTGACGCTCTCGGGGCGCCGGACCGAGGCGAAGGAGACCCAGCCCCCCCGGCGATACGGCCAGTCGCGGCTCATCGAGGAGATGGAGAAGCGCGGCGTGGGGACGAAGGCGACGCGACACCGCACCCTCGAGAAGCTGTACGACCGGGGCTACGTCGAGAGCGACCCGCCGCGGCCGACGCGGCTCGCGGAGTCGGTCGTCGAGGCCGCGGAGGGGTTCGCGGAGCACGTCGTGAGCGAGGAGATGACCGCCCAGCTCGAACGCGACATGCGGGCGATCGCCGCGGGCGAGAAGGAGTACGAGGAGGTGACCGCCGCCTCCCGCGACCTGCTCGAGCGCGTCTTCGATGACCTCACCGAGTCGCGCGAGGCGATCGGCGACCAGCTCCAGGAGTCGCTGAAGGCGGACAAGACGCTCGGGCCGTGTCCGGAGTGCGGCGCCGACCTCCTCGTCCGGCAGTCGCGGGCGGGGTCGTACTTCGTCGGCTGTGACGGCTACCCCGACTGCGAGTACACCCTCCCGCTTCCCTCCACCGGGAAGCCGCTCATCCTCGAGGAGGCCTGCGAGGACCACGACCTCCACCACGTGAAGATGCTCGCCGGGCGGAAGACGTTCGTCCACGGCTGTCCGCGGTGTAAGGCCGACGCGGCCGACGAGGCGGACGACGAGGTGATCGGGGCGTGTCCGGAGTGTGGGGAGGGCGCGGCTTCGCCGCGGGACGGAGGCGGTGAAACCGCCGACGCTGGCGGAGAGTTGGCCATCAAGCGGCTCCGCTCCGGCTCCCGGCTGGTCGGCTGTACGCGCTACCCCGACTGCGACTACTCGCTGCCGCTGCCGCGCCGCGGCGAGATCGAGGTGACCGACGAGCGGTGTGCGGAACACGACCTCCCGCACCTCCGGGTCCGCTCGGGCGACGAGCCGTGGGAGCTCGGCTGTCCGATCTGTAACTACCGGGAGTTCCGGGCGCGCGAGGAGGGCTCGGAGCTCCAGACCGTCGAGGGGATCGGCGAGAAGACCGCTGAGAAGCTCGAGGAGGCGGGGATCGCGGGGATCGGCGAGCTCAAGTCGGCCGACCCGGACGAGCTGGCCGGCGACGTCGACGGAGTCGGCCCGGACACCGTCCGCGACTGGCAGGCGAGGGCGGACTGAGGGCGGGACGCGGGGCACCGATCCGCCCGTCGCCGGCGCCGCTCGGGTGAACACGCATTCATATACGTCCGGGCGTGCTCCGTTCGGTATCCATGGCCCGCGAGGACGACGTCGCGCTCGCCCGGTCGCTCGTCGGGGCGATCCCCGAGGCCGCGCTCGCGTGCGACCCCGAGCGCCTCGCGATACGCGCCGTCAACGACGCGGCGGCGACGCTCCTCTCGCGGGAACGGTCGGCGTTGACGCTGTCGGGACTGTCGGATCTCGCCGTGTCGGGGACGACGGCCGCGGGCGACCCGGTTGAGGACGCGTTCTCGGCGGCCTCGGCCGACGGGGAACCGGTCGCGGCCGAGGTGGACGTCGCGGTCGACGGCGACACGCGCCGGGTCCGCCTCCGGGCCCACGTGACGGCGCTCGGTGGGCGCGAGTGGCTGGTCGCGGTCGCGACCGACGTGACGGCGCAGGTCCGCGCCGAGCGGGGGAACCGGTGGCGCGCTCGGACCCTCGACGCGGTGGCGTCGACGCTCCCGATGGCGCTGTTCCGGTGTGACGCGGGCGGGACGGTCGTCCGGTGGAACGAGCGGGCGAGCGAGGACGCCGGCTACGACGCGGCCGGGCTCGGCGGGCGGGCGTTTCCGGACCTGTTCGACGACCGGTCGGCCGTCTCTGACGGACTCGCGCGAGTGTATCGCGACGGCGCCGTCGTCGAGCGCGAGGCGACGCTCCTGACGCGCTCCGGCGAGGAGGTGCCCTATCGGCTGACGATGGGGCCGGTGACGGACGGCTCGGAGGTCGTCGGGGCGGTCGTGCTCGGCGAGGACCGCACGGTCGAGGCGGTCCGCAAGGAGCGGCTCGCGGTGTTGACGCGGGTACTCAGACACAACTTCCGGAACGACCTCAACGTCGTCACCGGCTTCTCCGAGCAGGCGCGGAACGCGATCGACGACCCCGAAGTGACCGCACAGCTCGACCGCGTCGTCGAGACGGCGGACCGACTGCTTCGCCTCGGCGAGACCGCCCGGAAGGTCGAGCGACTCCTCGCCGAGCCGCCGGAGCCGGAACCGCTCTCGCTGTCACGCGTCGTGTCGTCGGCGCTCGAGTCGGTTCCCGCCGGGTTCCGCGCGTCGGGCGACGTCGCGGTCGACGTTCCCGACGGCATCGTCGTCTCCGGCGTCGGTCGGCTGCCGGACGCGCTCGCCGAACTCCTCGACAACGCGATCCGCCACGGCGACGCCGAGCGCCCGCGCGTCCGCGTCTCGGCGACGGAGCTCCCGAGCGAGTCGTGGGTCTCGCTCGTCGTCGCCGACGACGGCCCCGGCATCCCGCCGGCCGAACGTGCCGTGCTCACCGGCGAGGAGACGCAGTTGGAACACACGAGCGGCCTCGGGCTCTGGTACGTCCACTGGGTCGTCACCGCCGGCGGCGGCCGCCTCGACATCACCGAGAGCACGGACGGCGGGAGCCGGATCGAACTCAGCCTCCCGGTTCCGGAGGACGGGTGACCGGGACGGGGCCGCTCCACCGCCCATCGGATCACTCGCGGCATACGACCGCGTCGCCGACCGCGACCCCGTCCGCCGCCCCCGCGGGCAGCTCCACGACGGTGTCGGCCTCCCCCCGAGCGAGCCCGACGAACGGCGCGAGCCGCGTCACGCTCGTGACCTCCCCGTCGACGAGCCAGACCGCGTCGATGGCGAACGGGACGAAGAGCATGTGTAGCCACCGCGTCTCCGCCGACTCGAACGGGAACACGAGCGCGTAGTCGTCGGGGATCGACCGGCGGAACATCAGCCCGCGTGCCTGTGCGAACCGCGAGCGCGCGACGTCGACGTCGCGCGCGAGCGTTCGCGACTCGGGGTTCGCCGTCGAGTCGCGGTCGGGTCGATGCAGGAGTCGCACGTCGGGGTCGTCGTCGGCGGTCGGTAAATAGCCCGGTGGGTCGGCCGGGGACGCGGCGGCTCGGACGGGACGACGCGGCGGCTACGTCGATTCGATCAGAAGCGGGTCGTCGTCGGGCACCGCCATGTCGTAGAGGGCGTCGTTCTCGTAGACGGCGGCGCGCTCGCGCCGACTGAGCACGTACCCGTCGCGCTCGGCTTCGACCTCGCGTTTCACCTCGCCGTGCGGATCGACGATCTCCGCGACGACCTCGCCGGCCTCGACGAACTCCCCCTCCGTCGCCCGATAGCGGACGATCCCCGCCACGTCGGCGTGCGGGCCGTCGAACCGCCGGAGCTGGCCGTCGTGATCGAACGCGAGCTCGGGATGTCCGTCGGCCGGCTCCGCGACCATCTCGAGGGCGTGGAGGACGTTCCACGTGCCGTCGACGGCCGCCGCCGCGACGTCGCGCTCGACGACGAGCCGACCGCCGAGCTCCGGGGTGAAGGCCGGGATCCCGTCGGCGACGGCCGCCCCGGTGAGCGAGTGCTGGAGGTCGCGGGTCGCGGTCTCGCCCGGCGGGTACTGGTTGACGACCGGCATCCCGAACGCCTCGGTGAGCTCGACGAGCCGGTCGCGGAGCACCGCCGCGTCCGACACGCTCCGGTCCTCGCCGTAGGGGACCCGCGGCCGGATCGTGTACGGGTGCGTCGCCACCCACGAGGTGTGGAGGGAGAGGATCGCGTCGGCGGTGTCGATCATGTCCCCGTAGATCCGCTCGCAGACGACCTGCTGGACGCGGGGAGGATCCTCCGCGTCGGCGTCGTCGCGGCCGAAGTAGCGGTTCGGGTCGTCGCCGTGGTAGTAGGCGGCCCGCGAGTTGGTTCGGAACCCGGCGGGGTTCATGATCGGGAGACAGACCACGGCGCCCGCGAGCTCGGCGACGTCGACCCGGTCGGCGACGGCGTGGGTCACCGCCATCCCGGTCGGCTCGTCGCCGTGGATCGTCCCCGTCACCCACACCGTCGGGCCGGGATCGACCCCGTTGAGAACCGTCACCGGAAGCTCCTCGGAGCCGCCGGTGGGCAGTCCGGTGACGGCCCGGTGGCCGGTCGCCCGCTCGCCGGGGTCGGCCTCGGCCGTGCCCACCTTCATCGGTTCCCTCCGCGATGCCGTCGGCGTCCGCCGTCTCGAGATGCCATCACGCCGAACCGAGTGGCTCCGTCGACATGAGTGTGCGTGCTCCGGCGAGGGTCGGACCGGTCACTCCAGCTCGTCGGCCCACGGCCACGGCCGCGCCTCGCCCCACGGCCAGGAGTCCGTCGCCTTCATCCCGACGTCGTGTCCCTCCTCGATCGCCTCCTCCTTGACCGACCCGGGGTCGCGTCCCCCGATCTCCCGGTCCGACTCGGCCAGCTTCGCGACGCCGGCCGCACACAGCACCGTCAGCTCGCGGAGGTCCCGGACGTCCAGCTTGTCCAGGGTGTCGCCGTGGGTGTGGCCCCAGCCGCGGCCGCTTCCCTCCGCGGTCGACCGGCCCTGCCCGGCGGCGACGCCGCGCTGGACGAACGGCCAGTGGTCGCTGTGCGGGCGGAGCCCGTCCTCGACGACGATCGGCACGTCGAACTCCTCGCTTACCTCCTCGAAGGCCTCGCCGAGCCCCGACGCGCCGTGGGGGTAGATCTCGAGGTTCCGCGAGTAGCCCGCGCCGTCGACGTTGAGCACGCACTTCACGCGGTCGAGGTCGTGCGTGTGCGACCAGTAGTACGAGCCGTAGAGGCCGGTCTCCTCGGCCCCGAAGACGACGAGCCGCACCCGCGTCTCGAGGTCGTCCTCGATCGACGCGAGCACGCGGCCGACGCCGACGACCAGCGCCGAGCCGAAGCCGTTGTCGTTCGCGCCGACCCCCACGTCGTGTGCGTCGACGTGGGCGGTGTAGAGGACCTCCTCGTCGGTGTCTGGCCCGACGACGGCCTCGACGTTCGCGGAGGTCGCCGGCTCGTTTCGCGCCTCGACGGAGAGGGTCGCGTCGACGCCGCCGTCGCCCGGCACCTCGTCGCAGTGGCGCGCGAGCCGGCTGCCGAGCTCCTTGCTCAGCCCGACCGCCGGGATCGGGCCCGGTCCGTTCGTGTGACCCACGTCGCCGGTCGGGGGCAGCGACCCCTCGATGTGGTTGTAGAAGATGAACCCCTCGGCGCCCGACTCGGCCGCGTAGTCGTACTTCTCGCTGCGGTGGACCCACCGGCCGTAGTCGTCGGGAGTGAGACTCGACGCCATCGCGATACAGCCGGAGAGGTCGACGTCCTCGAAGTCCTCGGGGAGACCGTACCCCATGTCGACGATCTCGCCGCTGACCTCCCCCGAGGGCGTTCCCGGCAGTTCGACGAGCTCGTGGCTCCCGCCGAACGACATGGTTCGGCCGTCGTGGTCGACGGTCAGGGAGGCCTCCCCGCGCCACCAGCCGGGGATCGGGAACTCCGTGGTCGAGACCTCGGAGAGGCCGGCCTCCTCGAAGGCGTCGGCCACGAGCGACGCCCCGGCGGCCTCGCCCTCGTGACCGGGCATCCGGTCGCCGAGGTCGGAGAGATCGGCGAGCAGCTCCCAGGCGGTCGAATCCGTGTACGCGTCACCGACGGTCTCGGACGGAAGAGATGTCATACGCTCACGTACAGGCGCTTCCGGTATATGATTATGCGGGGACGACGGGGGGATTGCCGGGAGATCGTCGGCGGCGGGTCGACCCAGGAAGTTATGTCCGTCGGGCCGAAGCGGGCGTATGGAACCCGTCGTCGCGGTCATCCTGATCGGACTCCCGCTCGCGTGGCTCGCCGCGTTCGCGGCGTACGCGTACGTCGACGCGCCGAAGCGAGGAATGAACCCGCGGAAGTGGGCGGCGATCGCGTTTCTCGTCCCGCTGTTCGGCTTCCTGGCGTACCTCTTCGAGCGGGACGAACGCGACTACGACCCCGAGGAGGACCCGTACGCGCGGGGCGCCACCTTCGAGATACACGAGTCCAGACGCGGCGAGGAGCTGCTCGATCCCGGCGGAACCGGAGCCCGCGACGGGGAAGCGGAGTCGGCCGACGGGGATCGGGCGGCCGATCCGGACGGGACGGGCGACGACGACGAGTGGAACGACCCGCCGGGCGTCGATCTCTGAGAGCGGGACGCGTCGAGCGACGCGGACCTCAAAGCAGGTCCAGAAGCGCGGTCCGCCGCCGCTCGAGGTCGAAGCGTGCGTGCTCGGCGTCGAGCCGGTCGAGGAACGCGAAGACGTCGGCGCCCTCGCGTTCCGCGTGCTCGACGAGGGCCTCGATCGACGGGCGGGACAGCGCGAACGATCCCAGGTGACCACAGAGCAGCGCCAGCGCGATCCCGGCGTCGCCGTCCGGAAACGCCGGGTCGACCGCGGCGAGGTCGGGCGGGCCGTCCGGCTCGACGCCGGCGGCGGCGGCGGGGACGGTCTCCAGACACCGCGTACAGACGGCCGTCTCGTCGGCGGGCGCATGCTCGCGAAGCGCCGGCGGCACGGCGAAGGCGACCACGGGCGAGGAACAGTGCGGGCAGGCCATGCTCGTTGTCGGTGACGCCCCGTCGCGGCGGGTCGGTCAGTCGGCCGCCTGCTCCTCGACCGCGCCGGCCGCGGCCTCGGCTTCGGCCTCCTCCGCCGCTTCCTCCTCCTCCTTCTTCGCTTTGATCTTCTTCAGCCGGAAGATCTCCTCGCGCTCCTGTTCCTCGAGCTTCTGCTCGATGTACTCCTGGTTCTCGTAGAGGCGGGGAAGCAGGGTGAACTCGAGGGCGTTGACGCGGCGTTTCGTCGTCTCGATCTCCTCCAGCATCTTCTTCATCGCCGTCTCGACCTCGGCGGCGAGGATGATCGACTCGAGCAGCTCCTCGTAGGCGTCGGCCGCCTCGTCGATGCGGGCGGAGGAGCCGAGCAGGCCGTACCCGCGCTCGTCGAGGCTCTTTTTCACCTTGGAGGACTCGATCTGCGGGACGACGACGCCCATGATGTTCTTCGACTGCGTGGTGATCTCGGGGTGCTCTTTCAGCGCCGCGGCCGCGCCGCGGACCGCCACGTCGCCCTCCATCGCGCGGGCCATGTCGATCTTGCGCTGGGCGGTCTCGTAGTCGTCCGCCATGTCCGACCGGACGTCCTGGGCCTGATCGAGGATGTCCATGAACTCCATGATGAGGCCGTCACGCTTCTGTTCGAGCGTGTCGTGACCGCGCTCGGAGAGCTCGATCCGGTCCTCGATCGCCATCAGGTTCTTCCGGGTCGGTTTGACGTCCTTTGCCATCTTGTGGGAAGGTTGCGAACGGAGCCTGTTAACTGTTTATTGTTCGCGGACGGGCGGTCTCGGGCCGCTCCGCCGGCGGGCGGCGATCAGTCGCCGCCGGGTCCGGGGTCGCTCGTCCGCGTCGAGGGCGCGACCGTCCCCGGCTCGGGCGTCGCCCGCCCGGCCCAGCGGACCGTCACCAGCCGGTAGAGAACGAGTCCCTGGACGACGAACAGGTTCGTCACGAGGAAGAACGTCGCCTCCTCGATCGGGAGCCCCGCGACGGTCATGCCGGTCGTGTGCCGCTCCGAGAGGACCCAGATCCCGTACTCGATGGCGATCCGGTCGGCGACACAGAGGTACAGCGTCGGAACGAGCGTCCCGAGCGCGACGGTCCGGCGCCGCGCCCAGAGCTGCGGGGCCCCGACGACCCACTGTATCGCCAGCACCGGCGCGGCCCACGCGAGCACCGCGCCGAGGTAGAAGCCGCCCTCCGCGCCGAGCAACCACCAGCCGAGGACGCCGATCCCGGCCGCGGCGCCGAACGCCGCGGCACGCCAGGCGACCGGGCGCGCGGTCCACGACCACTCGCCGCGGCCGTCGAAGTGCGAGAGCCACAGCGCCGTGAGCCACGGCTGGACGAGGATGAACAGGTACTCCTCGAGCGGCGCGTGCCAGAGGTGGAACACGGTCCGACCGTCGCCGTACCACCACACCCCCCTGGCGATGAGGTAGTTGTCCCACGGGGTCGTGTACGCGAGCGCGACGACCGTGATCACCACCGCGCCCGCCCAGTAGTGCCGCCAGCCGTGAAGCCGCTCGGCCGCGGTCTCGACCGCCGCCGACCGGCTCACGAATCCGGTCGCGATCAGGAACAGCACGGCCGGAACCAGGAACGCGAGGTGGAACTGAAGGTAGGTGAACTGGGTCATCGTGGGTCGTCCCTCCGGAAGCCGTGGCGGTCGGTCGTCGGTCCGTCCCGCGTCGACGCTCGCCGCCCGGAGACGGTCGGTTCCGTCGCGGGCCGGGCGGCGTCAGTCGGCCGTCGCCGTCGCCGCCGATCCCGCGGCGTCGAGCACCTCGCGGCTCGACAGCAGGATGATGCCGAACCCGACCTTCGCGACCAGGTCGAGCACCATGAATCCCGCCGTCTCGACGTTCAACGACACGATCTGGAGCCCCTCGGTCCCGAGAAGCCACCAGACCGGGTAGACGAGCCAGACGACGACGATCAGCGTCCGCAGGGTGCTGAACGTCGAGGCCGCCTGGCCCGAGAGCTGGCTCGCCTTCTCGTCGAGCGAGCCGTACAGCATGTACAACAACACGAGCAGGAAGCCGGTGGAGACGCCCCACCAGACGAGCCGCGTCCCGCCCGCGGAGAGCACGGCCGCGCTCGTCGACAGCGTCGCGATCGCGCCGGTGCCGATCATGAGTACGTCGAGACCGACCAGCGAGGCGAGCTGGTTACGGTTCGCCCCGGCGAGCAGGCCGAGGTCGAGCAGCAGAAGCGGCGTCGTGAACAGCCAGTCGGTGTACCGCGCCCAGTAGATGGGCAGCTCCTCGCCGCCGATGCTCACCGTCGTCAGTCCGAATCCGAGCGCCATCGCCAGATAGTTGACGAACGCGATGGCGGTGATGAATATCGTGACGATGTAGAACTCCTGACGGCGCCTGTCCGTTTCGCCCCATCCCCTGGCGATGAAGTACAGCATCCCCAGGAACATGCCTAGCGTCCCGATCCACAGCCAGATGGCTTCGCCGCCGGGTGTTGGCATCATGATCCAATTGTATATATGATTTAATGAGTACTAAGCACCGTACACAACCAGTTTGGGGACCCGCGACGTCGGTCGCCGCGAGCCGCGTTCCGGGGGGATCAGCGGTCGAAGATCGCCGCCGCGATCTTGCGCTGTGCCGCCCGCAGGTGCTGGTGGAACGTCGACCGGCCGATCCCCATCGAGTCCGCGATCTCGTCGCCCGTCGTCGCGTGGGGCCACTCGAAGTAGCCGGTCGTGTGCGCGCGGATCAGCGCGGCCCGTTGGCGGTCGGTCAGGCGCGCTTCGATCTCGGCGACGAACTCGCGTCGTGTCTCCTGGGTCCGTTCCCGTCGACGATAGCTGCGGAGGTCCGCGTTCTCGAACCGATCGAGCGCCTCGTTCGCGAGCGAGCGGGCGAGCGCCTCCCGACCGACCTCGACGGTCGCGACCGCGACGCCACCCTCGACGTTCCAGCCGCACAGCTCGCCGCTGTACTCCCTGAGCAGTCCTTCGAGCGGCGTCTCGTCGATCGACAGCTCGACGATCGGCGTTCCGGTCGACGCCGCGAACACGGCGTGTACCGTGACGCCCGAGTCCGCGCCGGCAGCGCGGATCGTCTCGGCGTCGGGGCCGTCGCCGTCGTCGAGTTCGAACAGGAAGGACCGTTCCGCGCGGTCGCCGACGGTTCCGGCGTATCGGAGCGAACGGGACAGGGCCGTGCCGAACGCGGCCAGCGGGTGGTCGCCGATCTCGAGCCGGAACTCGACGACCTCGTCGCCCCGGAGCGTCCGTTGGCTCTCCAGCGCGTTGATCCCGATCGCGATCGTCCGTCCGAGCGCCGCCAGCACGTCGCGCTCGTAGCCCCGAAACTCCGCGGTCTGAACGTAGACGGCGACGGCCCCGTAGGTCGCCTCGCCGAAGTGGAGCGGCACGCCGGCGACCGCGACCGCCTCGTCCGGACCCTCAGAGGAGAGCGACTCGAGACGCACGGCCCGGTCGTCGACCGCCCTCGCGACGACGCGGCCGACCGCCCGGTCGCCAGGGTCGTCGACCGCCACCGCCCAGTCATCGACGCTCGGCTCCGTGGTTCCCCCCTCGACCGCCGGGACGATCGTCCCCGTCGCCGGGTCGTATCCACCGATCCACGCGCCGACGTACGTGTTCGCGACGCTCTCGACGACCGCCTCCCGGAGCTCCGTCCGCGACGACGCGCGAGCCACCGCCTCCGTGACGTCGGCCACGACGCCGTCGAGTCGCTCCAGCAGACGCTCCTGTGCGAGCCGCTCGCGTTCGATCCGCGCCGCCCGGTCCGCGGCCGACCGTTCGGCGCGCTTCCGGCGCGTGACGTCCCGTTGAAAGCCGACGTAGTAGGCTACCTCGCCGGCGTCGTCCCGCAGCGGCGCGATCGTCACCTCGTTCCAGAACAGCTCGCCGTCACGCCGGTAGTTTCGCAGCTCCACCGTCGTGCCCGTCCCCTCGTCGATGGCGGCGCGCATCCGGTCGACCGGCGCGTCGCGCGTCTCCTCGCCCTGGAGAAACCGGCAGTTCCGCCCGACCGCGTACGCCGGCGGGTAGCCGGTGATCCGCTCGAAGGCGGCGTTCACGTAGATGAGCGGCATGTCCGGCCGCGTCGCGTCCGCGATCGTGATCCCGACCGGCGCCTCGTCCATCGTGCGCGTCTTCAGCGCCTCGTCGACGGCGTCGCTGCTCGCCGACGCCGGCCGGTCGGCGTCGCTCCGCCTCCGGTCAGGCTCGCCGTTGCCCGGCGAGCGTTCCGACCGTGCCATGGGTATACACGGCGCCGAACCACCAAAACATGCGGGGTCGGCCGCGGTCGGGTCGCGGTCGCCGGCGTCGCCACTCGCGGTCGAAGGGGAAACGAAAGGACGGGGGAGATCAGTCCGCGGCTTCGACGACTTCGCGCTCGGAGTCGTCCTCGCGGTAGTACTTCTCGATGAACTCCTCGTCGACGCGGTTGAGCTCCTCCTTCGGCAGCATCGAGAGGAGGTCCCAGCCGATCTCGAGGGTCTCCTCGAGGTCGCGGTTCGTGTCGAAGCCCTGGTCGACGAACTCCGTCTCGAAGGCGTCCGCGAAGTCGAGGTACTTGTTGTCGCGCTCGGAGAGCGCCTCGCGGCCGACGATGTTCACGAGGTCGCGGAGGTCCTCGCCCTCCGCGTACGCCGCGTACATCTGGTCGGAGACGCCGCCGTGGTCCGCGCGGGTGAGCCCCTCGCCGATGCCGTCGTCCATCAGCCGCGAGAGGCTGGGAAGCACGTTCACCGGCGGCTCGAGCCCCTGACTGTTGAGGTCGGGGTCGACGTAGATCTGCCCCTCCGTGATGTAGCCGGTCAGGTCCGGGATCGGATGGGTGTCGTCGTCGCCGGGCATCGTGAGGATCGGGATCTGCGTCACCGACCCCTCGCGACCCTCGATCCGGCCCGCGCGCTCGTACAGCTGCGCCAGGTCGGTGTACATGTATCCGGGGTAGCCACGCCGACCCGGAACCTCCTCGCGGGCCGCGCCGATCTCGCGGAGCGCCTCGCAGTAGTTCGTCATGTCCGTCAGGATGACGAGGACGTGGTAGTCCTTCTCGAAGGCGAGGTACTCGGCGGTCGTTAGGACCATCCGCGGCGTGACCGTCCGCTCGACGGCGGGGTCGTCCGCGAGGTTCATGAAGACGACGGAGCGTTCGAGCGCGCCGGTGCGCTCGAAGTCCTCCATGAACTCGTTGGCCTCCTCCTGGGTGATCCCCATCGCGCCGAAGATGACGGCGAACTCCGATCCCTCCTCGTCGTCGCCGCCCTCCTCCTCCTCGGGCACGCTGGCCTGCCGTGCGATCTGCATCGCGAGCTCGCTGTGCGGCTGGCCCGAACTCGAGAAGATCGGGAGCTTCTGTCCCCGAACCAGGGTGTTCATGCCGTCGATCGCGGAGACGCCCGTCTCGATGAACTCCTCGGGGTACTCCCTGGAGTACGGGTTGATCGCCGCGCCGACGATGTCCTGTCGCTCCTCGGGGACGATCTCCGGGCCGTCGTCGATCGGGCGGCCGGAGCCGTCGAGCACCCGTCCGAGGAGGTCCTCGGTGACGGGCATCTTCATCGTCTCGCCCAGGAAGCGGACGGACGCGTTCTGGTCGATGCCGGAGGTACCCTCGAACACCTGGATGGCGACGACGCCCTCCGAGGATTCGAGCACCTGGCCGCGCAGCGTC
The DNA here is from genome assembly GCF_002252985.1 of Halorubrum halodurans. Classification (GTDB taxonomy): domain Archaea; phylum Halobacteriota; class Halobacteria; order Halobacteriales; family Haloferacaceae; genus Halorubrum; species Halorubrum halodurans. The sequence goes on from NZ_NHPJ01000099.1 coordinate 78,631, forward strand.
TCCCCCTGTGCCGTCTCGATCTCGACGATCTCGTCGTAGCCGATCGCCTCGTCGACCTCGGCGTACACGAGGGGGCCGCTGATCTCGGTGATGGTTTGATACTCTTTCATGTTAGTAGAGGCTCCGAAGCTCCTCGGTGATGTCCGCTTTCAGCTCCTCGACGTACTCCTCGTAGTCCTCCTGGACGCCGATCCGGTTGATCCGCGGGACGGACTCGATGTCGATGATCTCCTCGACCGGGACGCCGGCCTCCAGCGCGTCGAACGCCTCGTCGTTGAACGTCTCGATCGTCGTCAACATGAGGTACGTCTTCTCCGGCGGACAGTAGGTGTCCACCGGGTGGAACGCGTTCTGCTGGAGGTACGCCTCGCGCAGGTAGCGGGCGACCTCGAGCGTGAGCTGCTGGTCGTCCGGCAGCGCGTCCTTGCCGACCAGCTGAACGATCTCCTGGAGCTCCGTCTCCTCGTCGAGCACGTCGACGGCCCACTGCCGCTTCTCGGGCCAGTCCTCCTCGACGTTCTCCTGGAACCAGGGGTCGAGCTGGGTCTTGTACAGCGAGTACGACTCGTTCCAGTTGATCGACGGGAAGTGCCGCCGTTCGGCCAGGTCCGCGTCGAGCGCCCAGAACGTCTTCACGATACGCAGCGTGTTCTGCGTGACGGGCTCGGAGAAGTCGCCGCCGGGCGGGCTCACCGCGCCGATCGCGGAGACGGAGCCCTCCGTTCCGTTGACGTTCTCGAAGTAGCCGGCGCGCTCGTAGAACTGCGCCAGGCGGGCGGCGAGGTACGCGGGGTACCCCTCCTCGCCGGGCATCTCCTCCAGCCGGGAGGAGATCTCGCGCATCGCCTCCGCCCACCGCGAGGTGGAGTCGGCCATCAGCGCCACGTCGTACCCCATGTCGCGGTAGTACTCCGCGATCGTGATCCCGGTGTAGATACAGGACTCACGCGCCGCGACGGGCATGTTCGACGTGTTCGCGATGAGCGAGGTCCGAGCCATGAGCGGGTTGCCGTTGGCCGGGTCCTCGAGCTCGGGGAAGTCCTCGATGACCTCCGTCATCTCGTTGCCGCGCTCGCCGCAGCCGACGTAGACGATGATGTCCGCGTCGGCGTACTTCGCGAGCTGGTGTTGGGTGACCGTCTTCCCGGAGCCGAACGGGCCGGGAATGGCGGCCGTCCCGCCCTTCGCGATGGGGAACAGGCCGTCGAGGATGCGCTGACCGGACACGAGCGGGGTCCGGGGCGTCTTCTTGTTCGCGGAGGGGCGGGGCTCGCGCACCGGCCACTCCTGGTGCATCGAGACCTCGGCCCCGTTCGAGAGCTCGACGACCGTCTCGGTCACGTCGAAGGCGCCGGACTCGACGGAGACGACCTCCGCGGTCTCGCCCTCCTCGAGGGCGTCCGGGGGCACCATGACCTTGTGGTCGATGGTGACCGTCTCCTCGACGATCCCGACGACGTCGCCGCGGCCGACCTCGTCGCCGGCCGCGACCTCGGGCTCGAACTCCCACTCCTTCTCGAGGTCGATGCCGGGCGCGTCGACCCCGCGGTCGAGGTAGGGGCTGCCCATCTTGCCCTCCAGCACGTCCAGGGGGCGCTGGACGCCGTCGTAGATGGCGTCCAGCATTCCCGGACCCAGGTCGACCGACAGCGGCTCGCCCGTGTTCTCGACGGGCTCGCCGGGGCCGACCCCGGAGGTCTCCTCGTACACCTGAATGGTCGTGACGTTCCCTTCGATCTCGATCACTTCCCCCATGAGGCCTTCGTCGCCGACGTAGACGACGTCGTTCATGCGGGCGTCGAGGTCGCGGGCGCTCACGACCGGACCGCTCACGCTCTGGATGACACCGGTTTCGGTGCTCTCCGTGGATTCTGCTTTGCTCATGTTAGTCGTCCTCCTCCATCAGGTCGATGCCGATGGCTCGTTTGATCTGGTCGCGGAGCCCGCCGCTGCCGGCGCCGCCTGCGCCGAGCGTCACGAGCACGGGCTCGATGCTCCCCTCGACCCGCTCGCGGGTCCCCCGCGAGAGGTGATCGAGGTCCGCGTCGTGCATCACGATGATGCCGGTCGTCTCGTCCTCGAGCGTCCGTTCGACGGCGTCGTCGAGCCGCTCCTCCTTCTCGTCGTCCGGCACGTTCTCGAACTTGCGGACGCCGGCGAGCCGGAACCCCGTGGTGAACTCCGGACTGCCGACGACGGCGATCTCCTGGCTCATGTTATCACCAGCTCCGATTCGATGTCGTCGGCCGGCAGGCCGGCCTCCTTCCCGCGGGCGATGGCGCGGATGTTCTCCACCTCGCGCTCCTTCGCGAGGATGTAGGAGATCACCGGCGTCACCGACACCGGGTGGACCGTGCCGAGCCGGTCGCCGTACGCCAACAGCGCCGCGTCGGTCGCGTGTTCGAACGCGATGAGGCTGTCCGCCTCCTCGAGCTCGCGCAGCGCCGGACCGAGCTCGTCGGCGTATCCGCTCTCCGCGATGTACTCGACGAGCTCGTCGACGTTCCGGGCGAGGCGAGCGAGGGTGTCTCGGGTGAACAGCTCGCCGCCCTCGATGAAGTACTCCGCGGGGTCGATCTCCGCGCCCGACCGCGCGAGCCGGAGCGCGTTCGCCGCGTTCCGGAAGTCGACCTCCGCTTTGAGGAACGCCTCGTACTGCCGGGTCGGCTCGCCGCCGGGCAGGTCGCCGAGGAGACGCTCGTAGAACGCGCGGTCGACCGCGTTCTCGAGGGGGACGAGGACGTCGGTCTCCTCGTACTCCGCGTACGCCTCCCGGAGCGGGTCGCCGTAGATCGTGTCCTCGAGGACCTCGACGACGGCGTCGATCGAGTCGGCCTCGAGCAGCCGCCGGATCCGCCGGTCGTCGAACTCGCCGGCGCGGATGAGGTCGACCTCGATCGCCTCCTGGCTCGCGTCGGTGTAGACGCCGCGGATCACGGTCTTCACGTTCCACGCGTCGAACTTCCGGAGGTACCGGGCGATCAGGTCGTACAGCGCCCCCTCGCTCCAGTCGAGGATGCCCTCGAACTGCTTGGCGAGGTTCGCGTTCAGCGCGTACTCGATGAGGTCGACGCCGCCGTGGCGGCTCCCCAAGGCGTTGATCTCGGTCTCGTAGCTCGACTCCTCCATGAAGCGGGCGATCTCGGCGGGCGTCATCCGGACCAACTTGCGGTACTCCTCGTCCCCGTAGAGCTGGCCGCGGCGGGCGCGAACCCGCGCGACGACGAACTCCGGGTTCGAGCTGCCGGCGGCGCTCATTGGTCGAACAGTCGCTCCGAGACGTGTTTCAACTCGTCGTCCCAGACCGTCTCCAGGACCGAGTCGAACGTGTTGTTCACGCGAACGCGGGAGGTGTCGCTCTCGGCGACGACGCCGCCGAGACAGTCGACCTCGCCGTCGACCTGCGCGTTCCGATCCGCGACGAGCTCCTCGAGGAGGTCGACGTCCTCCGGGCGGGTGTAGACGGCGACGTCCTCGTCGTCGTCGAACTCCGCGAGGCTGGCGTCGAGGGCCGCCTCGGTCAGCTCGCGGCGGCGGTCCGCCTCGAGGTCGGCGATCGCGGCCTCGACGCCGTCGTACACGTCCTGGAGGACGTCACGACGCGCGCCGAGCCGTTCCTGTTTGGCCTCGAGCTTGGCCGAGGAGAGCGTCTGCTCGCGCTCCTGGTCGATCTGTCGCTCGACCTCGGCGAGCCGCTCCTCGCGGATGCGCTCGGCGTCGGCCTCCGCCTCGGCGATGATCTCCTCCGCCTCGGCGTCGGCTTCCTCGCGGATCTCCTCCGCACGCGCGCGGGCTTCGTCTCGAACGTCCTCAACGACGGTTTCCAAACTCATTGGTGTGAAAGGGGGTGCCGCTTAGACGATGAAGACGACGACGAGCGCGAGAATGACGATCGTCTCGGGAAGGACCGTCAGGATGAGCCCGTTGACGAAGAGGTCGTCGTCCTCGGCCATCGCGCCGACGGCAGCCGAACCGATGCCCCGCTCCGCGTATCCCGCGCCGAGGGCGGCGAGCCCGACGGCGAGCGCGGCCGCGGCGCTGGGGTCAGTGAGCGTTCCTCCGGTGGACAGTACGGCGTTCCCGAGTGCGTTGGTAGCTTCAAGCATTGGTAGTAGTTGCGGTTGCTCGTCTCCGAACAGTTGCTAGTTGCCGCCACAGTGGACATAAAGCTTCCCAAAACGACCGACGAGAACCACCGCGAGGAGTCTCAGAAGGGCGGTAGAATACGCTCTAGGCGACGAGGCGTGCGGACGGTTCGACCGCGAAAGCGGAACGGGTCGGTCCCGAGGGGCGGGCTACTCCTCGGTGTGTTTCCGGTCGTACCCGAACGGCGTGTACGCGTCGCCGCCGCCCTCGTAGAACTTCCCGAAGAACTCGACGTACTCGAGACGCACCGCCTGGATGCCGGCGGAGGTGACGCCGAGCAGGAGGACGACGACGTGGCCGACGACCGCCACGACGATCCCGCCAACCAGAGCGAGGACGCCGACGGCGCTCGGCTCGAACGCGGTCGTGAGCCCGGCGAAGACGAGCTCGTACTCGCCGCCGTTCGCGACGGAGTGTTCCTGGATGTACGCGAGATACTCGGGCGTGAAGATGAAGTGGAAGCTCCCGTCGCCGCCGTCGCCGATGTACGCGCCGAACGCGAGCAGGTTGACCGCGAGCGCCATCCCGCCCTTCGCGAGCAGCACCGCCATGATCCGGGCGTACGAGATGACGTTCACGATGGGCGAGAGCACCTCGGCGAGCTCCGCCGGCTCGCCGATCGCGAGCAGGACGGCGCCGAGCGCGGCGGCCACGAGGCCGGCGATCCCCACAACGACCGGGAAGCCCGCGAACGAGACGGCGCCGAGGGTGAGGATCGAGATCGACTCGAACAGGAAGTCGGGCTTCGGTCCCGGCACGTGCTGGCTGAAGATCCAGATCCACGCGCCGTTGAGCAGCAGGAGCCACGATCCGCCCTCGTACAGCGCGTGTTTCAGGTCGTGCTGCTGGTAGTTGCTCACGAACGAGAGGACGTACCCCACGTTCAGGTGGACCAGCCCGAACAGCACGCTGACCACGAGGAACGACAGCGCCCAGTTCAGGTCGGCCGGGGAGAGCCCCTTGCCGGCGACCGGCCAATGGATGCCGAGCAGCTGGTAGGCGTGGTAGCCGAACACGTCGATCCCGAAGTAGATCCCGAACAGGACCGTGAACAGGCCGGCCCAGATGGCGACCGCGCCCAGTTCACGGAACGTTCCCTCGAACCGGCTGTAGAGGAAGGCGCCGAGCCCGGCGTACAACACCCCGTATCCCACGTCCCCGATCATGAACCCGAACATGAGCGGGAACGTGAGGAAGACCAGAAGCGTCGGGTCGAACTCGGAGTACTTCGGCCGACCGAAGCCCTGAACGAGCAGCTCGAACGGCCCGGCGGCGCTCCCGTTGTCCTGGACGACCGGCGGGTCGTCGCCGCCGTGGGTCGCGTGGCCGCCGTCCGTGGCCGCCTCGCGGTCCGCGTCCGCGTCCGAGGAGGCACCGCCGACCGCCCCGCCGTCGGCGACCGCCTCGGTGTGGTGGTCGCCGTCGGGCGTGAACGAGGCGCGCTCGAGCTCCTCGACCTCGGCGTGGTCGCCGACCGCGTCGGCGATGACCGCCTGGAACTCCTCGACCGTCGCGGTCGGGATCCACCCCTCCGCGATGAACGCGTTCTCGGTGGTCGCAAAGGAGAGCGGCGCCTGCTTCTTCTGTGCCTCGATGGTGAGCTGCTCTTCGGCGCGCAGGAGGAACCCCGCGGCCTCCGTCTTCACCTCCTCGAGCTCGGCGTCGACCGCGTCGAGCTCCTCCCGGAGGTCCGCCTTCTCGTTTTCCAGCTCGGCGACGTACTCGGCCGGGCTCGCGGTCGCGTCGGGCACCTCGAGGAACGCGACGTCGACGCCGACGAGCGCGTCCTGGAGGACGCCCGCCTCGGCCCCGTCGGCGGGCGCGGCGAAGGCGGCCACGACGTTCCCGCCCGAGAAGACCTCGAAGGCATCGACGTCGTCGGCGGCCGCGAGCGCCTCCTCGACCGGGCCGGGCTTCGCCTCGCCGACGACGACCTCGAGCGAGTCGTACCCCCCGAGGAGGTCGAGCTCGATGCCGAGCTCGGCGAACGGCTCCATCCGGTCGATCTCCTCCTGCCGGTCGCGGATCTCGCCCCGGAGGTCGTCGCGCCGGTCGTTGAGCTCGTTGACGCGCTCGCGGGTCTCCTCGAGCTCGGCCGTGAGGGCGTCGTCGTCGAGCGACCCCGGCCCGTCGGCGTCCTCGGCGGTGACGTCGAGGATGCTCTCGAGCGAGCGGACCGTGACGAGCCGCTCGTTGACCTCCTCGGCCCCCTCGAGGGAGGTGCCGGGTTCGAACCCCTCGTAGCGGTCGTCGTAGTCGCTGACGTGGAGCGAGTGGTGGTCGTACGCCGCCTCGATCACGTCGTCGATGACGCGCTTCGAGCCCGTCACCGACACCTTGCTCATTTGCTCCGGTCTAAGCGCCATTCATTCCCCCGCGCGTTGGCCCTTGACCGCCTCCTCGAACCGCTCGACCGCGTAGTCGACGGCGTCGTCGACCCGCTCGCGGGCGGTCGATTCGAGCGCTTCGCGGTCCGATCGCCCCTCGGCGAGGATCTCCTCGCGGCGTTCCTCGAGTTCCTCGCGGGCGGACTCCAGCCGGGCCTCGGCCTCGGCCGCCGCCTCCTCCTCGGCCTCGGCGCGGATCTCGTCCGCGCGCGCTCTGGCCTCGGCGAGGCGCTCGTCGGCGTCCGATTCCGCCTCCGCGATGATCTCGTCCGCCTCCGTTTCAGCCTCCTTGATCCGGTCGAGCACCTCTGGTCTCGCCATTCTACTGATCGCGTGAACGTCCACGAGCGACGTATAAGGTGTTTGCGGAACCGCTCGGCGAGCCGACGGAGAACGGCGAGCGCGGTGGAACGCGAGATCCGCGGGATCGCCGCCTACATTTAAGTAGGAGTCGCCGGACCCTGACGGTATGGCAACGGTGTATGCGGTCGCGTCGGCGAAGGGTGGCGTCGGGAAGACCACCACGACCGCGGCGATGGCGACGATCCTCGCGGAGTCGGGCGCCGACGTCGTCGCTATCGACGCCGACGTGGGCATGGCGAACCTCGCCGACGCGTTGGGGATGGTCCCCGGCGAGACGACGGTTCACGACGTGCTCGCCGGACGCGCGGACCCGACCGAGGCCGTCCACGACGGTCCCGCGGGGTTGCGGGTCGTGCCGGGCGACCCCGACCTCGACGCGTACGCGGCCGCCGACCCGACCGAACTCGGGGGGGTGATCGAGGCGTTCGCGGACGCCGACTACGTGCTCCTCGATTCGGGCGCCGGGCTCTCACACGACTCGACGCTCCCGATCGGGCTGGCCGACGAGACGCTGCTCGTCTCCACGCCCGACCGGAGCGCGCTCGGCGACACGGAGAAGACCCGACAGCTGGCCGAGCGCATCGGCGGCCGCGTCGCCGGCGCGGCGGTCACCCGCGTCGGCGGCGACGAGGACGAGTCCACGGGGTTCGACGCCGACGGGACGCCGGACGCCGACGAACCGGTCGTCGACATCGTCGACGAGATCCTCGCGACGAGGGTGCTCGCCCGGATCCCCGAGGACCCGACGGTCGCCCGAGCGAGCGCCGCCGGGGAGCCGCTCGTGAGCTTCGATCCCGACGCTCCCGCGAGTCGTGCGTACCGCGAGTTGGTCCGAGCGCTGACGGAGGCCGAGGTCGCGGAGCCGGGGACGGCGGAGCCGATCGCGGACGAGGACGGGGACACGGCGGACGACGCCGACTCCGGGACCCCGGACGGCGTCATCGAGGACGCGGAGGACGCCGACGCCGCGGCGGGTTCCGCGGCGGCCGACGCCCACGGCGACGATGCCGCCGGCGACGACGCCGACGGGGGACCCGCGATCGACGGAGCCGAGGACGCGTCCGGCGACGGGGATCACAGCGACCTCGTCGCGGAGGCGGAGACCGGAACCGGGGCGGCGGACGCCGACGAGGGCGGATCTGGGGACGCCGAGGACGCCACCGAGGATGGATCGGCGGGCGTCGACGGCGACGGCGAGGATGGATCGGAGGACGCCGAGGACGCCACCGAGGATGGATCGGCGGGCGTCGACGGCGACGGCGAGGATGGATCGGAGGACGCCGACGACGGCGAGAGCGACGACCTCGAGGGGAGCGTCCCGTTCCGCGACGACGACGGACCGATGGACACCGCGCTCACGGGCGGGACGGCGGAGGGTCGGGAGTCGGGCGGGGACGGAGGCGCCGAGGAGGGGACCGACGGCGACGAGAGGGACGACGGCGACGAGAGGGACGACGGCGAGAAGCGCGGCTTCTTCGGACGGCTCTTCGGTCGGTGAGTCGACCGGGACGGACGCGCCGGACTACGCTTCGGAGGGTGCCGCCGCCCGGTCGCGGATCAGCTCGCGGATCGCCTCGGGGTCGTCAACCTCGGCGAGCTCCTCACAGGAGACGATCGCGGTACCGTCGACGGACTCCCGGCTCTCCTCCTCCTCCGTGAAGTACACCGATCGGGTGTGTGCCACCTCGCCGATGGAGGACATGATCCGCGCGCGCTTCTTCGCCGCCGGCGTGAACGTCGAGTGGCCGGTGAGCAGCCGCGTCACGGGGTCGTCCTCGTCCTCCGAGACCGCCTTGAACGGCGCGCGGGCGGTCGGGTGGACGGTGAAGCCCGCGCTCGTGAGCACGTGGACGACGTGTTCGTCGTCCGGGTCGGCGTCGGGTGCGGAGGGAGTCGGGTCCGCGTCGCGGACGTCGTCGGCCCCCTCCAGGACGTCCACCGGGCTGGAGAACGGCTCGTCGAACAGCTCCTCGAGCTGGATCGCGACCTCGATGGAGGCGTTCATCCCGTCCTCGTACTTCGAGACGGTCCGCCGGGAGACGCCGAGTTCGGTCGCGAGCCGCCCGAGCGACCAGCCGCGTTCCTCGCGCTCGTCGGCCAGCAGGTCGCCGTCGAGGCTGACGTAGAGGCCGCCGGGGGCCGCGTAGATGAGCGGCGGCATCCCCTCGATGAACAGCTCGTAGGCGGTGTCGGGGTTGATCACCGGGACGCCGTGTCTGAAGTAGACGACGCCGGGCTTCAGCTCCTCGTCGCGGGTTCGGATCCCGATCACCATCGGCGTCGCCTCGAGGTACTCGCCGAGCCGCCGCATCTCCGCGCCGGTCGCCGCGTCGAGCGCGTCCACGTTCCCGAGTATCTTGAGAAGCAGCAGGTCCTCGTCGCGCCGGACGGCCACGTCGAAGCTCTTGGGCCGGACCGCACACCGGTCGCTGACGAGGAACCCCGCGTCCTCCAGCATCGCGGTGACGTTCTCGATCAGCGCAGTCCGGGACATACCCGAGACAAGTGCCTCACAGCATATATACGTTGTGTCGGCGGGTTTCGGCGATGCCCGCGCCACCTTGCGTTTTTCCCGAGCAGCGCGGACGACACGGTTATATAGGAGTTCTCGCCGTGTCGTGGGCACGGGACGCGCACCGAGGCCGGGTCGACGGCCGATCGAAGCCGGATCGACGGTCGGTCGAAGCCGGGTCGAAACCGGCTTGGTCGCCGCCACGAAACCCCCGGCCATGCCGATCGTCGCCGTCGACGACACCGACTCGCGGGACCGCGGCATGTGTACGACGTACGTCGGGGTCCGGCTCGGAGCGCGGCTCGAGGCCGCCGGCGGGCGGATCTCGCGGCGGCTGCTCGTGCGGCTCAACCCGGCGGTGAAACACAAGACCCGGGGGAACGCCGCGGTCGCGCTCCACGTCGACGGGATCGACGCCGCCGAGGCGTTCCGGATCGTGGGAGAGACCGTCCGGGAGTTCGCGGCCGTCGGGGACCCGCGGACCTCGCCGGGCGTCGTGGTCGCCGACGTCGGCGTCGACGCCGGATCCGACGGTGACGCGGGGCTCGTCGACGACGTGGCCGGCCTCTCGAAGCGGATCCCCGACGACGTCGCCTCGTTTTCGCGGCGAGCGCTCCGCGAGCGGCTGACGCTCGCCGAGGCCCTCGAGATCGCGGACCGACGCGGGTTCCGCCACGCCGGGTTCGGGACCGGCGGCGCGGACGGCGAGGCGACGCCGGGGCGCGGACGGATCGGCGCGCTCGCCGCCGTCGGCGCGCCCGCCGCCCACGACGAGTGGACGGTCGAGCGGATCTCCTACCGCGATCTCGACCGGTGCGGGACGCCCCGCGATGTCGACGACGAGAGCGTCTTCGCCGCCGCCGACGGGGCGTATCCGACCGTATGGGACACCGTCGACCGCGGGACCGGGGAGGTCGTCTGCGTGCCGAACGCGCCGGGGCCGATCCTCCACGGCATCCGCGGGGACGACCCCGACGCGTGCCGGCGGGTCGCCGAGGCGATCGCGAGCGAGCCGGTCGAGCGCGCCGCGACGTTCGCGACGAACCAGGGCACCGACGCCCACCTCGCGGACGGGCGGCTCGGCGACCTCCGCGACGGCGCGGGCTACCGGGTGACGGGCGTCGTCGCCGACGGTCCGGAGACGAAGCGGGGGGGACACGTCCACGTCCCGGTCGCCGCGGCACTCGATAACGACGCCAGCCCGGAACTCCGGGCGGTCGCGTTCGCGCCGACCGGGCGGTTCCGTGACCGCGTGCGGGCGCTCCGTCCGGGCGACCGCGTGACGCTGTGCGGCGAACACGAGGTCCGCGATGGCGGGTCGGATCCCTCGGGAACGCTGAAACTCGAGAAGTTCGCCGTCCGCGACCTCGTGCGGACGGAACCGACCACGCCGACCTGTCCGGAGTGCGGGCGGCGGATGTCGTCCGCCGGACGGAATCAGGGGTACCGCTGTCGCGACTGCGACACCGCCGCGCCCGGAAAGGTCGAGGCGACGATCGAGCGGGACCTCGAGCCAGGCTGGTACGAGGTCCCGCCGAGCGCCCGCAGACACGTGGCGAAGCCGCTCGTCCGCGGCGGCTTCGACGCGCCGGTCCATCCGGAGCGGTAGGCGCGGTCACGACCGGCGGTTTCGTCCCACCGACGATCTCGTCCCGCCGGCGGTTTCGCCGCCCCGACGGTCCCGCCTCGCCGGCGCTCCGGGGGAGCAGTTAAGTCGCGTCGCCACGCCCGCCCTGACATGTCCGGGATCGTCTTCTACGCGACGGAGAACCACGACGCGGTGGTCGAGTTCTACCGCGAGCGACTGGGAATGGGGGTCTGGCTCGAACAGCCCGACTGTACGATACTCCGCCACGGAAACCTCCTCGTCGGCTTCTGCGACCGGGACCGGACCGACGACTGCGGGATCGTGACGGTCGTGTATCCGGATCGCTCGGGGGTCGACGACGCCCACGACCGCCTCGGCGACGCCGCGGAGGAGGAGCCACACGAGAACGAGACCTACGACATCTACCAGTTCTTCGCCGCCGACCCCGACGGCCGGACCGTCGAGTGCCAGGCGTTCCTCGACGACGACGTGGAACTGCCCTGACCCGGCGCGCTCCGGCGACTCAATCGAGGTCGTACTCCCCGCGCCACGCGGCGGCCCGCTCCGCGGCCGCGTCGCGCTCGTCGAGGACGACCCGGTCGTACGCCCGGTCGTCGACCGCCTGCTCCATCACGTCGAGGCGGACGACGAACCGGCCGTCCCCGCGCTCGCGGACCCGAACCGTGGCGTACCCGTCCGAGCGTTCCCACTCCGTGACCGTCGCGTCCTCCCGCTCGAGAGACCAGCCCATGTCGAAGCCGAGGACCGAACGGGGCTAAAGCGCGGCGGTTCCGCCCGTCAGGCGTCGTCCGCGGTCCACGGCCCGACCGTCTCGGGGGCGGTCGTGTACGAGCAGCCGGGACACACCGCGTAGCCGAGGTCGTCGTACGGCACCGACGTCGACGGCGCGGTGGTCCCACAGTCGGGACAGCGGAACGTCGATGGGGTGGTCCCGCCGAAGTCGAACGCCGTGGAGTGATCGGTCGCCATGACCGGTGCCACGGCGGATACCCGTATAGTTATGCGCCGCTTGACGGAGCGGTAACCGCACCCTGATTTATATGCCCCCGCCGCCCGGAGCACCCGTATGACCGACGAGCCGTACGCGGGCAGGCGCGAGCGGGCGGGAGAGCGCCTCCGGGCGGTCGGGGCCGACGCGCTGGTCTGTTTTCCGAGCCGAAACCTCCAGTACCTCACCGGATTCGCGACGGAACCGAGCGAGCGCCACTTCCTGCTCGTCGTCCCCGCGGATGGGGCCCCGAGCCTGCTCGTCCCGGCGCTGTACGGGGCCCAGGTCCGCGAGGAGACGGGCGTCGACGACGTGCGGACCTGGGCGGACGGCGACGACCCGCGCGCCGCGGTCCGCCGCCTGCTGGAGGCACACGACCTCCGCGACGGGCGGCTCCTCGTCGACGACACGATGTGGGCGCGGTTCACGCGGGACCTCCGGGCGGTCGCGCCGGACGCGGAGTGGGGGCTCGCGAGCGAGGCGCTCGCCGACCTCCGGGTCCGCAAGGACGGGACGGAGCTGGCCGCGTTGCGGGCGGCGGCCGGGGCCGCGGACGCGACCGTCGCGGACCTCCGGGATCTCGGGACCGACGCGGTCGGGATGACCGAACGCGACCTGGCAGGGTGGATCGCCGACCGGCTGTCGGCCCACGGCGGCGAGGGGACCGCCTTCGAGACGGTCGTGGGCGCGGGCGAGAACGGCGCGAAGCCGCACCACGGCCACGGCGACCGCGAGATCCGCGCCGGCGACCCGGTCGTCCTCGACTTCGGGACGCGCGTCGACGGCTACCCCTCGGACCAGACGCGGACGCTGGTGTTCGCGGGCGAGCCGCCCGACGAGTACGGGACGGTCCACGCGGTCGTCGAGGAGGCGCAGGCGGCCGCGGTCGACGCCGTCGAACCGGGCGCGACCGCGGCCGCCGTCGACCGGGCCGCCAGAGACGTGATCGAGGAAGCGGGGTACGGCGACGCGTTCGTCCACCGGACCGGCCACGGCGTCGGGCTCGACGTCCACGAGGAGCCGTACGTCGTCTCGGGCAACGACCGCGAGCTGGAGCCGGGGATGGTCTTCTCCGTCGAGCCGGGGATCTACCTCGATGGGCGGTTCGGCTGTCGGATCGAGGACCTCGTCGTCGTGACGGACGACGGGGCGGAGCGGCTGAACGCGACGGATCGCGGCTGGCGGTGAGCGCGGGGGCGGGTCACCCGGCGACGCCCCGGACCGGAAACGAACCGTACCGAAACCGTTACCATCGACCGAGCGGAACCGCGACGCATGAGCGACACCGACGAGGAGGAGACGGAGGCCGAAGAGGACGCCGAGCCCGCCGTCGAACTCGGCGACGGCCCCGACGTCGCGGGCGAGCCGATCGCCCGCGTCGCCTCCCGGCTCACGTGGCCCGCGACGCGAAGCGACGTGCGCGCCCAGGAGGGCGACGCCACCGTCCGAACGCCCGACGGACCGACGAGTCTGGACGAGGTCCTCGCCGAGTCCGACGTGCCCCTCTTCGAGAGCCGCGGCGAGTTCCACGAGGCGGTCGAGGACGTGGTCGGGAGCGGCCCGGTCGCCACCGAGTGAGAGTCTCCGGGAGCCGGTCGACCGCGCCGAGGTTCACCGACACGCACACCCTTTTGTCGCCGCCGGCCGACGATCGCCCATGACGCTCCCGTTCGACCCGGACGACCTGGACGGCGACGACTTCGGCGAGAAGCGCGCGACCCTCGAGATGGACCACGAGGCGGCGATCGAACGCGTCCGCGAGGTCTGTGCGGACGTCGGGTTCGGCTTCCCCGTCGAGTTCTCCCCCTCGGAGATGCTGAACGAGAAGGTCGACGCCGGCCGCGACCCGTACTACGTCCTCGGCGCGTGTAACCCCGCCGTGGCCGACCGCGCGCTCGACGCCACCGACGGCCGGATCGGCTCGCTGTTCCCGTGTAACATGGTGATTGAGCAGGTCGAGCCCGGCAGACAGGTCGTCCACCACGTCTCGATCATGAAGATCGCGCGGCTGCTCGGGCTCCCGAGCGACGAGGCCGAGATGGACGCGATAATCGAGGACACCGGCGAGATGGTCGGCGAGGTCTTCGAGCGGCTCGACGACTGAGGTCTCGAGCCACCGGACTCACTCCCCGTCCGTCTCGGAATCGTCCCCCGCCAACAGCCCCGCCTCCGAGACCGCGAGGAGCGTCCCGAAGCCGAGCGCGGCGACGAGCGCGAGAATCCCGGCGAGCGGGGCGTCCAAGGCGGCGATCGAGACCGTGCCGACCCCGATCAGACCGGCCACGGCGAGCCAGTCGAGCCGGGACGGCCGTTCCGATGCGAGGTCCGAACGGAGGCGGTTTCGGCCCATGCCGCGTCCCTCGAGAGCGCTACTCCTCGTCGTCGAGGCGGTCGCGGAGCCGTTCGACCTCCGCCTCCAGCTCCGCGATCCGTTCGTCGCGGTCCGAGCGGCCGCGGAACAGCAGGACCGCCGCGGCCGCGACGGCCACGACGGGCACCCCGAGGAGCAGCAACACGAGCAGGATGATCAGCAGCTCCGGGCCGCCGGGGACGCCGAACTGCGCGGGGAGGGCTGTGAGCATGCCGACACTCTCGCCCGGACGGAGCAAAAAACCCTCGGGAGGACGGGGAGCCGGCGCGATCACCCGTCCCGACCGGTGAAATCCGCGAGGGTCGCCTGGAGCCCCGCCGCCATCGTCGACTTCCGCCGGAGGCGGCCGAGCGAGACCGGCAGGTGCTCCGCGACGCCCCGGACCGCCTCGCCGAACGTCTCGGCGGTCCCGCGTTCGCCCGCGAAGGCGTTCCGGACGGCCTCGCGCACCTGCCAGACGCCGACGGGACCCCAGTAGTCGTCGGAGACGTGTCGACAGACGAGGACCTTCGCCTGCCGCCCGCGCTCGTGGAGGTGCTCCAAGACGCCGAGGCGGGCGGCGTAGTACGCGCCCGCGGTCTCCTCGACGTACCCCGTCCGGCCCTCGCGGCCCTCGCTCGCGGCCGCGAGGTAGACCCCGGCGTCGGGGTCGGGGTTCCAGATCGAGCCGGGCGCTTTCAGCTCGACCAGCTCGTACTCCCAGTTGCCGGGGACGAGGATCACCCAGAAGGCGTTGCCGAGGTACTCGTTGCGGTGGACCTCGATCCGGTCGATCGAGGGCTCGTCGCGGATCGACCCGCGGAGGAACGTTCCGATCGTGTCGTCGACGGCGGTGATCGACCAGCGCGTCGGCACGAGCCGGCGGTTCCGCCCGCGCCCGAGCGCGCCCGCGGAGAGGATCGTGTTGATCTCGTACACGTCGAACCCGCGGCGGTAGAGGTACGTCATCGCGCCCTCGGCGCGCCAGTCGTCGTCCTCGAGCGTCTTCTTCACCGGCCGCGGGACGTGCGGGTTCTCGCCGAGCGCCGCCTCCCGCGCCGCCGCCCGCGGGCCGGTGGGCGTCTTCACGTCCGCGAGGCCGACCTCGAAGTCGAGGTCGGGGGTGCCGTCGAGCCCGATCTCGACGTCGACCGGGCGGTCCGCGATCGCGACCTCGCGCTGGACGCCGAGCCAGCCGTCCCACGCGTCGTGGACGCTCGCCGCGTCGCCCCCGGAGCCACCGGTTCCGACCCCGCTCGCCCCGGCGTCGGTCACGTCGACGCCGCGGTTGGCGTTGAGCAGGCTGGTCCGGCGCTCGAAGACGTCCGCGATCGACACGCCCTCGTCGTACCACGCGCCGGAGGTCCGGAAGCTGTCGGCGCGCTCCTCGCGGCCGACCGGCGAGAGCAACCCGGTCGAGACGTTCGGGTAGTCGGAGCGGCCGACGAAGATCGACGGGGAGACGCTGCCGACGACCGCGTCGTCGGAGACCTCCGCGTCGAACCGCCGCTCGAAGGAGTCGAGGTGGTCGAGTATCCCGTAGTCCTTCTCGCGGGCGAGCCGCCGGCGCTCGGCGCGCTCGTTCGCCTCGAACTCGAGGTAGTCGTCGAGCCGCATTCGTCAGACCTTGGCGGCGCGCCGGCTTCAACGTTGCTTCGGTCACGACTCGCGGAGCCGATGTGAGGGACATCCCGACTTCGCCATGCGGTGGCGTGCCGGTGAGCGCCCGGAGGGCGCGAACCCGACCGCGAGGTCGCCGGCGGCGGAGCCGCCGGCTGCCAGAGAATCTTCGATTCTCGCTGGACGCTGCGAGCGCTCGAAGAGCGCGAGCAGCGAGGCTGGGGAGGCGTGAGGTGCGGTGCTGTG
>NZ_NHPJ01000134.1 GCF_002252985.1 Halorubrum halodurans
TGGTGCCGATGAGCGCCACCTGCCCGGCGACGTACTCGGTCAGCTCCTCGACGCCCCCGTCGACCTCCTCCAACGCGCGGACGGTGAGCGTGTTGCGGCTCATCCGGACGTCCGCGGAGCCGTGGAGCTCGCGGCGCATGGCCTGGAGCTGACGGCTCGGGATGCCGGCGACGCCGACGATCCCGACGGAGTTGAACGAGTCGATGAACTCGACGAGCTCGTCGACCTCCTCGCGTTTCCACTGCGGGATCGTCTCGGTCTTGCGGGCGGAGCTCATACGGGCACCTCCTTCGCGGGACCCATCGTGGTCTTCACGTAGATCCCGTCGATGTTGAGCGGGCCCTTCTCGAGGTCGGCCTCGAGTCGACGGACGATGACGTCGATGTTGCTCGAGATGTCCTCGGCGTCCATGTCCTCCGCGCCGACGCGCGTGTGGAAGGTGCGCCGGTCACGCGACCGGAGCTGCACCGTGTTCTTCATCCGGTTTACTGTCTCGACGACGTCGTCGTCCGGCTGTAGGGGAGTCGGCATCTTGCCGCGCGGACCGAGGACGGTACCGAGGTACCGACCGATGTCCTGCATCAGGTTGGCCTCCGCGACGAAGAAGTCGGTCTCGTCGGCCAGGTCCTTCGCGCGGTCGTCGTCGTCGCCGAGGTCGGCGAGCTCCTCGCCGTCGAGGACCTCGTCGGCGACTTCGGCGGCGCGGACGGCGGTTTCGCCCTCCGCGAAGACGACGATGCGTGTCTCCTGTCCAGTTCCAGCCGGCAGCACGACGGACTCGTCGACGCGATTCGACGGATCGTTGAGGTCGAGGTCTCGCAGGTTGATGGCGAGGTCCACCGTCTCGCGGAAGTTCCGCTCGGGGGCCTCATCGAGTGCGAGGGTCACGGCCTCTTGTATTGTGTCTGCCATTTTCACCTCCGTAGTACGCAGGTCGCTCCTACGGGTCAGTGAAACAGGCGAAGCCTGTCTCATCGGAGAGTGGCCCATCGGACGCTTAAAACCGTCGAAGCCCCCGTCCCCGTGTGAACCGGCGACAGCCCCCGTAACGCCGGCACGCCGGCACCCTCGCCGACGCCGGGGGAACGCGCGGCCGCGTGTACGACACGCGTCGAACCCACGTCTCGTCGCATAGGGGAACCCTTTTGACGGCGCTCGCCGACCCGTACTCCAATGACGCAGGGTGGTCCAGCGTGACGATGGACGACCGGATCGAGGACCTCCGGGAGCGCCGCGAACGGGCCGTGAAGGGGGGCGGCGACGACCGGATCGCCTCCCAACACGAGAAGGGAAAGATGACCGCCCGCGAGCGGATCGACTACTTCCTCGACGACGGCACGTTCCACGAGTTCGACCAGTTCCGTACCCACCGGAACCACACCTTCGGGATGGAGGAACAGCGGCTCCCCGGCGACGGCGTGGTGACCGGCTACGGCGAGGTGAACGGGCGCAAGACGTTCGTGTTCGCACACGACTTCACCGTCTTCGGCGGCTCGCTCGGCGAGGTGTTCGCCGAGAAGGTCTGTAAGGTGATGGACAAGGCGATGGACGTCGGCGCGCCCGTGATCGGACTCAACGACTCCGCGGGCGCGCGGATCCAGGAGGGCGTCGCCTCGCTCGGCGGTTTCGCGGAGATATTCCGGCGCAACACGGAGGCCTCGGGGGTGATCCCGCAGATCTCGGCGATCATGGGGCCGTGTGCCGGCGGCGCGGTGTACTCGCCCGCCATCACCGACTTCACGTTCATGGTGAAGGACACCTCCCACATGTTCATCACCGGGCCGGACGTGATCGAGACGGTCACCGGCGAGGAGGTGAGCTTCGAGGAGCTCGGCGGCGCGGTCACCCACACCGCGACCTCCGGCGTCGCCCACTTCGCCGAGGAGTCGGAGGAGGACGCCCTCGACGGCATCGCCCGGCTGCTCTCGTACCTCCCGCAGAACAACGTCGAGGACCCCCCGCGCGTCGAGCCGTGGGACGACCCCGAACGCGCCGACGAGGAGCTGACCGAGATCGTCCCCGACGCCCCCCGGAAGCCGTACGACATGAAGGAGGTGATCGGGCGGGTCGTCGACGAGGGATCCTTCTTCGAGGTTCAGGAGAACTTCGCGAAGAACGTCGTCGTCGGCTTCGCCCGCCTCGACGGGCGTTCGGTGGGGATCGTCGCCAACAACCCGCGCGTCAACGCCGGCACGCTCGACATCGAGTCGAGCCAGAAGGCCGCGCGGTTCGTCCGCTTCTGTGACGCCTTCAACGTCCCCATCCTCACCTTCGAGGACGTGCCCGGCTTCATGCCCGGCACGGACCAGGAGCACGACGGGATCATCCGTCACGGCGCGAAGCTGTTGTACGCCTTCTCGGAGGCGACCGTGCCGCTTCTCACCGTGATCACCCGGAAGGCGTACGGCGGGGCCTACTGCGTGATGTCCTCGAAACACATCGGCGGCGACGTCAACTACGCGTGGCCGACCGCGGAGATCGCTGTGATGGGGCCGAAGGGGGCCGTGAACGTGCTCTACCGCGAGGAGCTGGAGGCGGCCGACGACACGGAGGCGCACAGACAGGAGCTGATAGACGAGTACCGCGAGGAGTTCGCGAACCCCTACACCGCCGCCGACCGCGGCTTCGTCGACGACGTGATCGAGCCGACCGAAACGCGAGCGCGCCTCGTCGACGACCTGGAGATGCTGACGGGGAAACGCGAGGAGGCTCCCGACAAGAAACACGGCAACATCCCGATCTGAGATGACGACGGACGCGCCCGCGGGGGAGACGGAGCCGATCTCGCCCGCCCGGTTCGACGCCGGCGACCTGCGGATCCCCGACGACGCCGACGACGAGGAGGCCGCGGCCATCGCGGTCGCGGTCGCGGCACACCTCCGCGACCGGGAGGCCGCGGCGGCCGCCGCGGCCGACGAGGGCGGCGACTCGGGGTGGCGCGGCGACCGCTGGGGGTTCGCCGGCCGCCTGGAGTCGGTGCGGGGGCGTCGCGCTCGCGTTCCCGAGGACGCACCCTCGGACCCGTGGGCGGCGGCCGGTCGGCTCGACCGGTTCTGAGGCCGCAGCGGCCGGTCGGCTCGACCGCGACGTCGACGAAGCCGCGGTCGGGGGATCGGCCGCGACGACTCCGCGGCCGCCCTCCTCGTCGCTACTCCTCCGGGTCGGCGACGGGATCGACCTCGGCGTCGACCGCGTCCTCCCCGCGGACCGCCCCGACGACCCGGTTCACGACGACCGGCACGACGCCGGCGATGGCGACGAGGACGCCGACCCGGACGAGCACGGAGGCGTCGGTGAGGACGGAGAGCGCGAGGTAGACGGCCGCGCCGACGAGCACCGACGGCAACACGTAGGGGTTCCCTGCGGAGATCATACCCGACGATCCGGGCTCGGGACCCCTTAACCGTCCCGGACCGACAGAATGAGGTGTGCTTTCCGAGAACGGACCGACAGGAATGTTCGACAAGGTACTGGTCGCGAACCGCGGCGAGATCGCCGTCCGCGTGATGCGCGCCTGCGAGGAACTGGGCGTCGAGACGGTCGCCGTCTACAGCGACGCGGACAGACACGCCGGACACGTCCGCTACGCCGACGAGGCGTACAACGTCGGGCCGGCGCGCGCAGCCGACTCCTACCTCGACGGGGAGGCGGTGCTCGACGCCGCGCGCGCGGCCGACGCCGACGCGGTCCACCCCGGCTACGGCTTCCTCGCCGAGAACGCCGACTTCGCGGCGCGCGTCGAGGCGGCCGACGGGATCGTCTGGATCGGCCCCGCGAGCGACGCGATGGAGCGGCTCGGCGAGAAGACCCACGCCCGGCGCGCGATGGCCGAGGCCGACGTGCCGATCGTGCCGGGGACGACCGAGCCGGTCACCGACGCGGAGACCGTCCGCGAGTTCGGCGCGGAACACGGCTACCCGGTCGCGATCAAGGCCGAGGGCGGCGGCGGCGGCCGCGGGATGAAGATCGTCGAGAGCGCGGACGAGGCCGCGGAGGCGCTCGAGTCCGCCAAGCGCGAGGGCGAGGCGTACTTCTCGAACGACTCGGTGTACCTCGAACGCTACCTCCAGACCCCCCGCCACGTCGAGGTCCAGGTCGTCGCCGACGACCCGGATGGCTCGGTGAGCGAGAGCGACGTGGTCCACCTCGGCGAGCGCGACTGCTCGCTCCAGCGCCGCCACCAGAAGGTGATCGAGGAGGGGCCCTCCCCGGCGCTCTCCGACGAACTGCGCGAGCGGATCGGCGCGGCCGCCCGCCGCGGCGTCGCCGCCGCCGACTACACCAACGCTGGAACCGTCGAGTTCCTCGTCGAGGAGGACCCCGACCGCGACCCCGAGGAGCCGCTCGGCCCCGACACGCCCTTCTACTTCCTCGAGGTCAACACGCGGATACAGGTCGAACACACGGTGACGGAGGCGCTGACGGGCATCGACATCGTGAAAGAACAGCTCCGGGTCGCGAGCGGCGAGGGGCTCTCGATCACGCAGGCCGACGTGGAACTGGAGGGCCACGCGATCGAGTTCCGGATCAACGCCGAGAACGCCGCCGAGGGGTTCCAGCCCGCCAGCGAGGGACGGCTGGACGTCTACGACCCGCCGGGCGGGATCGGCGTCCGCGTCGACGACGCGCTCCGGCAGGGCGACGAGCTGGTCACCGACTACGACTCGATGATCGCGAAGCTGATCGTGTGGGGGCGGGACCGCGAGGAGTGTCTCGCGCGCTCGCGGCGCGCCCTCGCCGAGTACGACCTGGAGGGCGTCGTCACCATCGTCCCGTTCCACCGGCTCATGCTCTCGGACGAGCGCTTCCTCGACGGCACGCACACGACGAAGTACCTCGACGAGGCGGTCGATCCCGACCGGATCGCCGACGCACAGGAGCGTTGGGGGACGGAGGCGTCCGCGAGCGAGGACGACGAGGAGGTGACCGAACGCGAGTTCACGGTCGAGGTGAACGGCAAGCGCTTCCAGGTGGACCTGGAGGAGCGCGGCGCGCCCGCGATCCCGACCTCCGGCGCCGGGTCCGGCGCGGGATCGGGCGGAGGCCGACGGCAGCGCCCCCCGCAGGCGACCGACGACGACGGCGACGACGGCGGCGTCGACGTCGCGGAGGGCGGCGAGGCGATCGACGCGGAGATGCAGGGAACGATCCTCTCGGTGGACGTCGCGGAGGGCGACGAGGTCGCCGCCGGCGACGTGGTCTGCGTCCTCGAGGCGATGAAGATGGAGAACGACGTCGTCGCCGAGCGCGGCGGCACCGTCGCGAGCGTCCACGTCGCGGAGGGCGACGGCGTCGACATGGGCGACGTGTTGGTCGTCCTGGAGTGAGCTACACCGCCACGACCGCGACCCCGTAGATCGCCAGGGCGACGAGGCCGCCGACGGCCAGCGACTTGAGGTTCAATCGAACCGCGCGCCGCCGGTCGGCCGCGAGCGCCGCCGGGTCGTCGACCCGTTCCGTTCCCCCGCCCACGTCGAAGACGCCGATCCCGGCGAACCCGACGCAGAACCGCTCGCGGTACTGGAAGTACCCCATCGCCGCCCCGTACAGCGGGAAGACCGCGAGAGCCAGCGTCCAGCGCGGCAGGTCGACGGCGACGACCGCGACGACGAACGCGACCGCGGCAAGCAGCGAGACGACGCCGAGCAGGAGCCGTCGCCGTCGCTGGGCCGGTCCGATGTTACAGACTCCGGGTTGATACTCCATGACGGATCGTCGGCCGGGGCGACCAAAAGCGCGTCGCGGCTCGGACGAGCGGGTCCGGTCGCGGGGGTCGATCGGCCGCTCGGCGATCGCTTTATGATCCGGGCGGACACAGTACGTATCGAACGGCCACATGAGCGATCGAACCCCCCAAGATCGGGAACTGCGACGGTACGAGACGGTCCTCGAGTCGCTCGAGGACGGCGTGTACGCGGTCGACCCCGAGGGGACCATCGTGTACGTCAACGACCGGTACGCCGAGATGAAGGGGGCGGACCGCGAGGAGCTGATCGGGACGCACATCTACGAGTGGGTCACGGAGGAGGCGGCGGGGAAGGCGCGGCGGGCGCGCGAGGAGCTCGCCGCGGGCGACCGCGACGTCGGCGTGATCGAGTACGACTTCGAGACGGCCGCCGGCGACACGTTCCCCGTGGAGATGCGGTTCGCCCCGGTTCCGGGCGACGAGGACATCGATCGCGTCGGCGTCATCCGCGACGTCACGGAACGGAAGCGGCGGGAGGAGTCGCTGCGGCGGAAGAACGAGCGCCTCGACGAGTTCGCGAGCATCGTCTCACACGACCTGCGGAACCCGCTCAACGTCGCCGACGGTCGGCTCGATCTCCTCCGCGAGGAGTGTGACTCGCCGCAGATCGACGACATCGAGCGCGCACACGACCGGATGCGGTCGCTCATCGACGACCTGCTGTCGCTGGCGCGGGCCGGCGCCGAACTGGACGAACCGGAGCGCGTGGACCTCTCCGCGATCGTCGAGCGGGCGTGGGCGAACGTCGCGACGGAGGAGGCGACCCTCCGGACGGACGGGGATCTGACGTTCGTCGCCGACGGGAGCCGGCTGGAAGGCCTCCTGGAGAACCTGATCCGGAACGCGATAGAACACGGGGGCGACGCGGTGACCGTCACGGCGGGCGTCCTCGAGGACGGCGCCGGGTTCTACGTCGCGGACGACGGGCCGGGGATCCCCGAGGAGCACCGCGAGTCGATCTTCGAGAGCGGCTACACGACCGCCGAGGAGGGGACCGGGTTCGGCCTGAGCATCGTCGAGCGGATCGCCGAGGCGCACGGCTGGGCGGTCCGCGCGACCGAGGGCGCCGACGGCGGTGCGCGCTTCGAGGTGACGGGGATCCGCGCGTCGAGGTGACGAAGACCGACGCCCGGAGCGACGGAGGGCGTCCGACTCGGGCGAGCTCCCGCGGTAGCAACGCTGAAGGGGGGTCCCGCCGATCGACGGACGTGAAACGGATCCAGCTCGGGAACACCGTCTTCGAGGGCGAGAACGACGCCTACCTGATCGAGGCGGACCGGACGACGCTCGTCGACACCGCCGTCTCGATCCCGGCGGTGCGCGCGGACCTGCGGGAGGGCCTGTCGGGACACGGCGTCGACTTCGCCGACGTCGACGCGATCGTGCTCACCCACTGGCACCCCGACCACGCCGGGCTGGCCGGCGAGATCCAGGCGGAAGGCGGCGCGTCGGTGTACGTCCACGAGGCGGACGCCCCGCTCGTCGACGGCCGGGAGCGACCCCTCGCGGCGGATCCGGCCGTCCGGCGGGAGATGTTCGACCGGTGGGGGATGCCGGCCGAGGCGCGCGAGCGGCTGACCGACTTCTTCGAGCGTGCGGGAACGGACATCTACGGCCGCGAGGCCGACGTGACGCCGATCGGCGACGGCGAGACGATCGACCTCGGCGGGGTCACGCTGGAGACGGTCCACCTGCCCGGACACACCGCCGGGCTCTGCGCGTTCGCGTTCGACCCGCGGACGGTTCCGGGACACGCCCCCGTCCGGGGGAGCGGCGAGGGGGGAACCGCCGGGGCGAGCGCCCGCGACGATCGTCCCCCGGCCGAGGCGTTCACCGGCGACGCGCTGCTGCCGCGGTACACCCCGAACGTCGGCGGCGCGGACGTCCGCGTCGAGACGCCGCTCGCCGCCTACGCCGACAGCCTCGTCCGGATCGTCGAGCGCGACTGGGACGCCGCACACCCCGGCCACCGCGAGCGGATCGACGAGCCGAGCCGGCGGGCCGCGGAGATCCTCGACCACCACCGCGACCGCACCCGGCGGGTGATCGGCGTCCTGGAGTCGGGCCCGGCCACCGCCTGGGAGGTGTCGGCGGCGCTGTTCGGCGACCTCGAGGGGATCCACACGCTCCACGGGCCGGGCGAGGCGTTCGCGCACCTCGACCACCTCGAGCGCGCCGGCGTCCTCGAGCGCGACGGGACCGCCTACCGCCTCGTCGATCCGGACCCCAGCGTGGACGCGCTGTTCCCGTCCGTGGCGCTCGACGCGACGGGCCGGGATCTGTGAGGCCGTCGCGCTACGCTCGCTCGCCGAC
Organism: Halorubrum halodurans; assembly: GCF_002252985.1. Classification (GTDB taxonomy): domain Archaea; phylum Halobacteriota; class Halobacteria; order Halobacteriales; family Haloferacaceae; genus Halorubrum; species Halorubrum halodurans. The sequence goes on from NZ_NHPJ01000134.1 coordinate 8,060, forward strand.
GACCCACTTGTGCGAGTAGCTCTCCCCGCAGGTACAGTGTGCGTACGCGTGGACCACGTCGCCCTCGGCGTAGAGCCCCCCCACTTCCGGGTTCTCTCCCTCGGCGAACGCGAACACGAACCGGACGTCGTGGTCCTCGTCGTCGGCTTCGGCGACCGGACACTCGCCGTCGTCGAGCGAGCGGGCGATCGCGCCCTCGTTGGCCATCGCCTCCTTCGCGAACTCCATCGCGCCCATGCCCGTCCCCGCCTGAAACGCCGAGCGGCCGGTCTCGCCGTCGAGGACGAGCCGGACCCCGTCGTCGGTCTCGGTGCCGACCTCCCGGAGCCGCGAGTCGTCGTCGAGGTACGCGTCGCTCAGGTAGAACACGACGTCGTCGAGCCGGTCGCCGGCGAGAAACGTCTCGAGCTTGCTCATGCCGACCGGAGGCGCGTGAAGCCTAAAAGGGGTGCGAGTCGCGCCGCGCCGTCGCCGGCCGCACGGGCGGCGCGAACCCGCGGTCGCCCCCGCCTCGCGGCCCGAACCGATCCCGACGAGGCTGGAATCGGGGTAAGTGTTAATACGAACCACGGAGATCCGTCAGCCGATGAGCACGCAAACCCCGACCGGAGACCGGCTCGTCGAGTGGGCGAAGCTGGTCGACGAGGACGTGCCGGAGGAGGTTCGAGAGGACCGCCCCGGCGACCGATAACTTTCACCCCGGTTCACGAAACCTTTAGGCCGACCGCGGCGAAGCGCCGCCGATGGCGACCGAGGCCGCAGGGATCGACCACCCGTTGCTCGTCGACGACTTCCTCCAGTCCCGCCGCTACCAGCTTCAGCTCGCGGACGCCGCGGTCGACGACCACACGCTGGTGTGTCTCCCGACCGGCCTCGGCAAGACCACGGTGAGCCTGCTCGTCACCGCGAGGCGGCTCCACGAGGCCGGCGGCACCGCGCTGTTTCTGGCCCCGACCAAGCCGCTCGTCCAGCAGCACGCGGAGTTCTACCGCGAGGCGATGGCGATCCCGGACGACGAGATCGTCGTGTTCACCGGCGACGTGAAGCCCGAGGACCGCGCGGCGCTGTTCGGCGACGCCCGCGTCGTGATCGCGACGCCGCAGGTGATCGAGAACGACCTCGTCGGCAACCGGATCTCCGTCCGCGACGTGACCCACCTGACCTTCGACGAGTGTCACCGCGCGACCGGCGACTACGCGTACGTCTACATCGCCGAGCGCTACCACGCCGACGCCGCCGACCCGCTCGTGACGGGGATGTCGGCCTCCCCCGGCGGCGACATCGAGGAGATCGAGACCGTCTGTGAGAACCTCGGACTGACGAACGTGGAGGTGATGACCGAGGACGACGCCGACGTCGACGAGTACACCCACGACACGGACGTTCGCTGGGAGCGGGTGACCTTGCCGGAGGAGGTCCTCGAGATCCGCGACGCGTTGAACGAGGTGATCACGGACCGCCTTGAGAAGCTGAAGTCGCTCGGCGTGACGAACAGGACGAGCCCGGACCTCTCCCAGCGCGACCTCAACGAGATGCGCGGGAAGCTGAAACGGATGATGGACAACGACCAGTCGGACGGGTACAAGGGGATGAGCACCCACGCCGAGGTGATGAAGCTCCGCCGGGCGGTCGAACTGGTCGAGACGCAGTCGGTGGAGTCGGTCCGGCGGTACTTCGAGCGCCAGCGCGAGGCCGCCCGCTCGTCGGGGGCGTCGAAGGCGAGCCAGCGGATGGTCGCGGAGCCCAAAGTGCGGGAGGCGATGCGGAAGGCCGAGTCGTTCGACGGGCTCCATCCCAAGTTCTCGAAGGCGCGGATCCTGCTCGCGGAGACGCTCGGGATCAACGAGGGGGAGCGCGCGATCCTCTTCACGGAGTCGAGAGACACCGCGGAGGCGCTCGTCGAGTTCCTCGAGGCGAGCTTCGACGTCCGGAAGTTCGTCGGCCAGGGCGACAAGGAGGGGTCGGACGGCATGAGCCAGAAACGGCAGCAGGAGACGCTCGAGGAGTTCAAGGCCGGGGCGTTCGAGGTGCTCGTCTCCACGAGCGTCGCCGAGGAGGGCCTCGACGTGCCCGAGGTCGATCTCGTCTGCTTCTACGAGCCGGTCCCCACCGCGATCCGGTCCATCCAGCGCAAGGGACGGACCGGGAGGCAGGCGGAGGGGAAGGTCGTCGTGTTGATGGCCGAGGACACCCGCGACGAGGCGTTCTTCTGGATCTCCAGGCGGCGCGAGAAGGAGATGGCGAGCCAGCTCGCCGACCTGAAGGCCGCCACCGACGACATCGAGGACACGGTCGGCGACGACGGGCAGGCCGGGCTCGACGCGTTCGCCGGGGGTGGTTCCGCCGCCGGCAACGCGGACGACGCCACCGGCAGCGACGCGGACGCCCCCGCCGGCGATACCGCCGCCGTCGCCGACGCGGACGACGGAGACGACGATCCCGGACTGACCGACTTCGCCGCGGAGGCCCGCGAGGGCGGGGAAGGCGGGGACGACGCCGCGGACGACGGCGACAGTCGAGGCGGCGACGACGCGGGCGGCGAGGGCGACGACAGCGACGCCGGAGACGACGAGACCGCCGTCGTCGCGACCGCCGGCGTCGACGAGGGGGTCGAGGTCGTGATCGACCAGCGCGAGCTCGACTCCTCCATCGCGAAGGCCCTCTCGACGCGGAACGGGCTCGTCACTCGACTGGAGACGCTCGCCGTGGGGGATTACGTGCTCTCGGACCGGGTCGCCGTCGAGCGGAAGTCGGCCGCGGACTTCGTCGACTCCATGCTCGATGCCGACCGGTCGATGTTCGAGCAGGTCGGCGAGCTGTCGCGGGCGTACGCCCGTCCGGTCCTGATCGTCGAGGGAACGAACCTCTACGGTCAGCGCGACGTCGACCCCAACGCGATCCGCGGCGCGCTCGCGTCGCTCGCGGTCGATTTCGGGATCAGCGTCCTCCGGACCGAGGGCGAGACGGACACCACGGAGCTGCTCGCGACGATCGCCAGACGCGAACAGGAGACGCGCGACCGCGAGGTGAGCGTCCACGGCGAGAAGACGACGAAGACCCGCGCGGAACAACAGGAGTACGTCGTCTCCTCCATCGCCGACATCGGCCCGATCACCGCCCGCGCGCTGCTCGAGCACTTCGGCTCGGTCGAGGCGGTGATGACCGCGCCGGAGGACGACCTGTTGGAGGTGGAGGGCGTCGGCCCGGTGACCGCGGAGCGGATCCGCGAGGTCGTCGGGAGCGCGTACGAGTGATCGGACGACCCAGCGCGGCCGACCGCGGTCGCGACCGGCCGGTTCCCCTCTACAGCTCGTAGGTCTCGCCGTCGACCGCGAGCGGCTCCGCGAACGCCTCCTCCGGCGGGTAGAAGTGTGCGAGGTGGACGAGCCGCGTTCGGTCGGCGTTCAGCTCCTCCGCGAGCGCGAGCGCGCCCTCGCGGGTCATGTGTTTCGTGCCGAACGTGCGCGGAACGCCGTCGGAACCCTCGTGGCGCCCGCCGATCGGGTGGTGGTCACACAGCGAGGCGGGGACGATGGCGTCGGCGAGCAGGAGGTCCGCGTCGGCGAGTGCCTCGCGGGACCGCTCGGGCACGTCGTAGCTCGTGTCCCCGGTCAGCGAGAGTTTCCCGCCGGTCTCGGGGTCCTCGATGACGACGCCGAAACACAGGAGGGGCGGGTGGTCGACGGGGACGAACCGGACTTCGAGCCCGCAGGCCTCGAACGGGTCGAACGGCTCGCGCGAGTGGACGCCGATCCGGTCCTCGAGGTAGTCGTACTTCCGCCGGACCGTCTCGGCGACGCTCTCGTCGGTCGCCGGGTCCGTGCCGCTCGGCGCGTGGACGGGCAGCCCGTCGACGAGCCGGTAGACGTTGCCGAGTCCGTCGAGGTGGTCGAAGTGAATGTGCGTCACGATCCCGGCGTCCGGCAGCGCCACGTCGTTGTCCAGGAACTGGCTCCGGAAGTCGGGGCTGAAATCCACCAGCAGCGACTCGCCGGTCCGCTCGTTCGCGACGTGGACCGAGAAGCGCGAGCGCGACACGCCGCGCTCGCGCGCCTCGCGGCAGGTGGCACAGTCGCAGCCGGCGGTGGGCGTCCCCGTCGTGTCGCCGGTGCCGAGGAGCGTGACCCGCATCTCGTCGTGGCCTCCTCGCCGCACGGCCTTAGCGTCCGTGGTCGGGACACCCACCGCGACCCTGGTTTATAAGCGAGTCCGCGATCACGCTGGGGTATGCACGACAGCCGCGAGATCGTCCTCGCACGGCTCCCGTCCGGCGTCCCGATCCGCACGACCGTCCACGTCTACGGCGAGGGCAGCCTCGTCGACACCGAGGAGGGTCCCGAGCTCGACGTCCCCGACGACGGCGGGCCCGTCGTCTACGCGCAGGCGGCCCAACACGGCCGGGAGGTGAACGGCGCGGCCGTCCTCCGGCGGCTCCACGAACGGCTGACGGGCGGGGACGGGGAGGGTGACGGCGGCGGAAGCGGCGACGCCGTCGGCGACGACGTCCGCGGGACGCTCGTGAGCGTCCCGGTGGCGGACCCGCTCACGTTCGATCACGTCTCCTACACGACGCCGGAGTCGCTCGACTCGATCAACGCCAACATGAACCGCTGTTGGCCCGGCGACCCCGACGGGACGCTCCACGAGCGGATGGCCGCGCGGCTCTGGCCGTTCGCGAGCGCGGCCGACGCGGTCGTCGACCTCCATACCGGCTCGCCGACCATGCTCACCCACACGGTCTACATGCGCGGCGACGAGGCCTGTCGAGGGCTCGCGGAGGCGTTCGGCACCGACCTCCTGTTGGCGGAGGCCGCCGGCGACGACGCGGACACGGAGTGGGCGGAGCGGGACTTCGGCGGGAAGTTCCGCGTGGCCGCCACCCGCGAGGGGATCCCGACGATCACGCCGGAGCTCGCCCACAGCCGCGAGGTCGTCGAGGAGGCGGTCGAGACCGGCGTCGACGGGATGGTCGGCGTCCTCCGGCACGAGGGCGTGCTCGCCGGCGACGCCGACCCGTGGGCGGGGACCGTCGCCCGCAACCACCTCGGCCGGGTGACCGCGGCCGACTCCGGGCTGTTCCGGGCGGAGCCCGACCTCGCGATCGGCGACGAGGTGGCGGACGGCGAGCGGCTCGGCGAGGTGTACGACCCGACGACGTTCGAGACGCTCCAGGTCGCCGAGGCGGACCGCGACGGGATCGTCTACTCCGTCGCCCGCGAGTCGACCGTCACCGCGGGCGCGACGCTGGTGGGCGTCGCCGAGCGGATCACGGAGTGAGAGGCCGTACGGCCCCGCGAGACGGCGTCACGCGCTCACCGCCCTCACCGCACTCGGATCCGGCCGTCCGCGGCGACCGTGACGAGCAGGCGCTCGCGGACCTCCCGGCCGTACACCGCGTCGCCGGCGCGTTCCCCGATGGTCTTCATCAGGTCCGGCGCGGTCTGGCTCACCTTCACGCCCGCCTCGTCGCAGGCGTCGTACACGCGCTGTGGCGCGTCGTAGAGGTCGGTTCCCGCGGGGATCTCGACGCGGACCGGGGCGGAGAGCGCCTCGGCGAACGCGACGGTCTCCTTCGCGCGCTCGACGTTGTCGCGCGCGCTCGCCTCGACGCTGGAGACGTTCGCGCGCGACAACGTCGAGC
>NZ_NHPJ01000094.1 GCF_002252985.1 Halorubrum halodurans
CGCGGCGAGGCGTTCTGACTCCCCGTCCCGGATCACGGTCGGTTCCCCCTCGAGAACGTGGAAGACGTTCGTCGCGTCCGCGTGCTCGTGGGCGTCGATCTCGCCGCCGGGCGCGAGGACGAACGCCTTCACGAGCACGTCGTCGGTGACGACGAGTTCGGCGGTGGCGACCTCGCCGTCGGCGGGGTCGAGGTCGCCGACCGCGTCGGCGTATCGGTCGAGCATCATACCCGAGGGGTCGGGCCGCGGGGGTTAAAACGCGTCGCCGCGGGCGGCCTCACTCGCGCGCGCCCGGCGGCAGCGGGTCGGCGTGGTCCGATATCGCCCTCGCGACGCGGTGGGGGTCCTCGTGGATCACCCAGTGGGTCGCGTCGTCGATCGTGAGGAGCCGGCCGTCGGCGCAGTGTTCGAGGCTCTCGCCGGCCAGCCGCTTCTCGAGGAACGGATCGTTCGCGCCCCAGACCACGAGCGTCGGGACCGTCACGCGCGGCGTGTCCGGCTCGGGGCGCTCGCGGACGATCGCGCGGTACCAGTTCACCATCGCCTCGAACGCGCCGTCGCGGTCCCACGCGCGCCGGTAGCGTCTGAGGTCCTCCTCGCCGAACGTCCCCGGATCGCTCGTCTCGCGGAGGGCCCGCACGCCGATCCGCCAGTTGCCGGCGCGCGCGACCGCCTCCGGCAGCCGAGGGAGCTGGAAGGCGAGCACGTACCAGCTCTTGCGGCGCTGCCGCCAGGAGGTCCGGAGCGCCCGCTCGAAGACGGTCGGATGGGGAACGTTGACCGCGACGAACTCGGAGACCCGGTCGGCGTGGTGGATCGCGAGCCACCAGCCGACCGCGGCTCCCCAGTCGTGGCCGGCGACCGCCGCCGTCTCGCGCCCGTACGCGTCGATCAGTCCGACGACGTCGCGGGCGAGCGCTCCGATCCGATAGTCCGCGACGTCGGGGGGTTTCTCCGAGAGGTTGTAGCCGCGCTGGTCGGGCACGACGACGCGGTAGCCGTCGTTCGCGAGCGGGGCGATCGTCTCGTGCCAGCCGTACCAGAACTCCGGGAAGCCGTGGAGGAGAACGAGCAGCTTCCCGTCCTCGGGTCCGGCCTCGACGACGTGGAGGCGGACGCCGTTCGTCTCGACCGTCCGCGACGTGCCCGGAACGTCCTCGGGGATCTCGTCAGCCGGGACCTCGACCGGTGGAGACGTCCCCGCCGTGCCGTCTGCGGTACCGACCATACCGACCGATCGGTCCGGGACGACTAATAGGTACGTCCGCCGGGACGCGGGTTCGTCGGCGGATCCGACGCGACCGTGCCGGACGCGACCCGGTCGAGTCGGACGGGAGGTAGAAAACGTCTTATACGTAGATTTCACAGGATCGTCTGAGGAGTGTTATCACGTGAGTATCTCTGAAACGTACGTCCGATACCGCCGAACCCTCGGCGAGGAACCCCTCGCCATCGGGGTCGTTCTCGTGGCCCTCTGGATGGTGTGGGCACTCGTGAGCGGACTCTGGACGGGGGGGATCCAGGTCAGCAGCCTCGCCTCGCTGGTCTGGGACGGCCTGCTTCGGGGGCTGATCATCGGCCTGGCGGGAATCGGACTCTCGATGACGTACAGCATTCTCAACTTCGCGAACTTCGCACACGGCGACTACCTCACGAGCGGCGCGTTCGCCGGGATGGCCACCAGCTACCTCGTCGCCGGGATCGGCGAGAACAGCGTCGGCGCGCTGCTGCTCGTCGGCGCCGGCGGCTCGGTGTTCGGCGGCGCGCTCGGGATCGGCGTCACCACGTCGCCGATCGCCGTGGTTCTCGGCGCGATCGTCGCCGGGGGGCTGACGATCGCGCTGGCGCTTTTCATCGACCGGTTCGTGTACAAGCCGATCCGCGACGAGAGCGGCATCGCGCTGCTCATCACGAGCATCGGGGTCGCGTTCGCGCTCCGGTACCTCATCCAGTTCGTCTTCGGGGCCGGCGTGCGCGGGACGACCGCGGCCGGGTCGGTCCCCCGGATCAACGTTCCGGCGTTCGACGGGACCTTCCGGGTCACCGCCCACGACGCCTCGCTGATCGTCGTGGCGGGCGGGCTGATGCTCGGCGTCCACCTGCTCCTACAGCGGACCAAACTCGGGAAGGCGATGCGTGCGATGTCCGACAACGAGGACCTCGCGCGGATCACCGGGATCCCGACGGAGCGGGTCATCCGCACGACGTGGATCGTCGGGGCGGGGCTCACGGGCATCGCTGGCTACATGTTCGTCCTCTGGAAGGGGACGCTCGGCTTCAACGACGGCTGGCTGCTGTTGCTGCTCGTGTTCGCCGCGGTCATCCTCGGCGGCATCGGGTCGATCTACGGGGCGATCGGCGGCGGGATCGTCATCGGGCTGACCGCCTCGGTGTCCGTGATCTGGATCCCCTCCGAGTTCGGTCGGGCGGCCGCGTTCATGGTGATGATCGTGATACTACTGTTCAAGCCGGAAGGCATCTTCAGCGGGAGGACCACGGCATGAGCGTCGACGACCTTCGCGGGCGGTTCGAGGGACTCTTCGAGCGGGACGTGACGCTCGTGCTCGCCGTCCTCGGAACCATCTACCTGGCGTACGTCCTCGCCGGGGTCGCGTTCGGCTACGGGCTCCGCGGACAGCTGAACTCGATCGCGAACCTCACCTTCTACGTCGGCGCGTTCGGCATGCTCGCGCTGGCGTTGAACCTTCACTGGGGGTACACCGGGCTCTTCAACATCGGCATCGTCGGCTTCATGGGGATCGGCGTCTACGTGACGGCGCTCGTCTCGAAGCCGCCGGTCGCACAGGGCGGCGCGGCACAGGTCGGCGGCCTCGGGCTGCCGCTCGGCGTCGGCATGCTCGCCGGCGTCGTCGTCGCGGGTGGGTTCGGGCTGTTGGTCGCGCTCCCCGCGCTCCGGCTGCGGGCCGACTATCTCGCCATCGTCACGGTGGCGTTCTCGGAGATCATTCGGTTCACGATGATGTCCCGGACGTTCCAGTCGTACACCGTTCCCGACACGATCGACCTCACGGTCGCGGGCGTCCAGCTGTTCAGCCTCGACCCGACGGCGGACACGATCGGCCTCGGCGGCGGCGGCGGGCTCATCCTGAACTACGCCGATCCGCTGGAGGCGCTCCTGCGGACGCTCTTCCTGTGGGAGCCCTACCTCGGGTTCGTCGCGTTCGTCCAACGAACGCTGATCCCGAACAACCCGAAGCCGGTGATCGACGGGCTCCTCTACGGGATCGTGCTCCTGATCGGCGTCGGGCTGTTCTACCTCCTGCTCTCGCGGACCGGGAAGTCACCGTTCGGGCGCGTCCTGAAGGCGATCCGCGAGGACGAGGACGTCGCGAACGCCCTGGGGAAGGACACCGACCGCTTCAAGCTCACCGCGTTCGTGCTCGGCTCCGCGCTGATGGGGCTCGGCGGGATCCTGTGGTACTCCAGTCGCGGGAGCATCACGCCGCCCTCGTTCCGGCCGAACATCACCTTCTTCGTCTGGATCGCGCTCATCATCGGCGGTGCGGGATCGAACACCGGGAGCTTCCTCGGCGGGGCGATCTTCGCCGGGCTGCTGTACGAGGGGCCGCGGTACGTGAAGAACCTCGTCGAGGCCGCCTTCAATCTGGGGGACGCGCCGCGGAACTTCGGCGAGGCGGTCGCGGCGTTCGGGTCGCTCGATCCCGTCCCGTTCCTCGTCTACACGCTCGACAGCGTGAGCCAGCTGCGGCTCGTCATCATGGGCGTGGTGTTGATCTGGCTGATGCACAACCGGCCCGAGGGGCTGCTCGGGCACCGCAAGGAGACGGCCTCGAGCGTCGACCTCACGCGACCGAGCGGCGGGGACGCGGGCAACGCCGCGGCCGCCGACGGAGGCGAGAACCGATGAGCGAGAGCGACGACACCGCCGTCGACGGATCGACGCCGACCGAGGAACCGGTCGAGAACGACGGGGTCGAGGGCGACCGAACCGACGAGGCGGAACCGACGGAGGGGCCGATCGAGGGCGACTCGGCGTCGGCCGCCGGCGACGGCTCCACGACGGCCGCCGGCGACGACACGGACGGGGCCGAACCGGGCGGCGCGGAGACGCCGGACGGGACCGTCCACGCGCCGGAGGACTCGGGCGTGTCGGTCGACGCGACGCCCCTCGAGGTCGAGGGACTCAGGCGGACCTTCGGCGGCATCGTCGCCGTCGACGACGTCAGCTTCGACGTCGAGCGGGGAACGATGACGGGGCTCATCGGTCCGAACGGGGCCGGCAAGTCGACGACGTTCAACCTCATCACCGGGATGTTGGATCCCGACGCGGGGACGGTTCGATTCAACGGCGAGGACATCACCGGCCTCGAGCCACACGAGATCGCGAACCAGGGGCTCGCCCGGACGTTCCAGATCGCTCGCGAGCTCGAGGAGATGACCGTCCTCGAGAACATGATGCTCGCGCCGAAGGGGCAGATCGGCGAGTCGCTGTGGCGCTCGGTCATGCCGATCACCCGCCGCGAGGTGCGCGAACAGGAGACCGAACAGCTCGAACGCGTCTGGGAGGTGCTCGACTTCTTCGAGATCGATCACCTCGCCGAGGAGTACGCGGGCAACCTCTCGGGGGGGCAACGGAAGCTGCTCGAGATGGCCCGCGCGCTGTTGACCGACCCCGACATGCTGCTTCTCGACGAGCCGTTCGCCGGGGTCAACCCCTCGCTGGAGAAGCGGCTGCTCGAACACATCCACGAGCTGCGCGAACGGGGGTACACCTTCCTCATCGTGGAACACGACATGGACCTCATCATGAACAACTGCGAGCGGGTCATCGTCATGCACCAGGGCCGCGTCCTGAAGGACGGGACGCCGGCGGAGATCAAGGAGAGCGAGGAGGTCATCGAGGCGTACCTCGGGGGTGAGGTGTGAGCCTCCTCGAAGTGCGTGGCCTCGACGCTGGCTACGGCGACCTCCAGATCCTCACGGACGTCGACCTCGACGTCGACGACGAGGAGTACGTCACGATCGTCGGGCCGAACGGGGCCGGCAAGTCGACCGTGATGAAGTCGGTCTTCGGGCTGACGACCCACATGGGCGGCACCGTGACGTTCGCCGACGAGGACATCAGCGGGACGAAGCCGGAGGACGTCATCCACAAGGGACTGGGGTACGTCCCGCAGAACGAGAACGTCTTCGCGGAGCTCTCGGTCCAGGAGAACCTGGAGATGGGGGCGTACATCCTCGACGAGGTGCCACAGGACGCCCTCCGGACCGTGTACGACCGGTTCCCGATCCTTGAGGAGCGGAGGGACCAGCGCGCGGGGACGATGAGCGGGGGGCAACGACAGATGCTCGCGATGGGGCGGGCGCTGATGCTCGACCCCGAACTCCTGTTGCTCGACGAGCCCAGCGCCGGCCTCGCGCCCGACCTCGTCGACGAGATGTTCGACAAGATCGACGAGATCAACGGGAGCGGCACGGCGATCCTGATGGTCGAGCAGAACGCGAAGGAGGCGCTCAGACGCTGTGACCGCGGCTACGTGCTCGCGAACGGACGGAACCGGTTCGAGGACGACGGAACCGCGCTGTTGAACGACGACGAGGTTCGCCGGGAGTTCCTCGGCGGCTAGTCGGCGTCGATCCGCGCGGATCGTCGTCCCTCCTCGATAGCTCGCCACCGGGCCGCCGCTCGCGTCGGCCGTCGACTCGGAAAAACGCGGTGTTGGCTGCCGGATCGCCGGCGACGCCGCCGATCAGTTCCCGCTCGAGAGCGCCTGTTCGATGACGTTGGAGTACGACGACTCGCCGATGTTGAAGCTGATCTGGTCGTACACCTCGCCGTCGAAGGTGTCCTCGAACACGTTGCTGAACCGCTCGGAGAGCTGCTGTCCGTAGTCGTTGTTCACGTACAGCGTCGCGGCGGTCTCGGCCTCGAGCCGCTCGGAGGCGACCTGCGCCATGACGCGTCCCTGGAGCTGGTCGCTCGGGGCGGTCCGGAAGATGTAGTCGTCGTCGTCGAGGTTCGTCACCGACAGCGCGGTGCTGGAGGGCGAACAGCCGACGACCTCGTTCGGGATGAACGTCTCCTGACACACCGGGACGTTCACGCCGGAGGAGGCGGTCCCGCACACCGCCGGGACGCCCGCGCTGACCAACGACTCCGCGCCGCTGACCCCCTGGTCGGGCGAGGTGTTGGTGTCCTCGAACTGGGCGTTCACGGTGAGGTCGAGGTCGGACTCGTTGACCTGCTGGGCCGGGAGCTCGGCCGCACGGATCATCGGCTGTCCCGTCGACGCCAGGTCACCCGTCTCGGGAAGCAGGATCCCGACGCTCACCTCGCGGCCGAAGCCGCCGGGCGAGGAGTCCGCGGAGGGGCCCGCCCCGTCGGGGTTCTCGCCCTCGAAGTTCTGCGTCTCGGCGACGTCGACCGAGTCGGCGTCCTGTCCGGCGAACTCCCAGATGGAGTAGGCCGCGGACGCCGGGTCGCCGTTCCCATCGAAGTTGACGGCGCTCGACGCGCCCTGGTAGTTGATGTCCTCGCCGTTCGCGGCCGCCTCGACGGCGTCGAGGAACCCGTCCGGACCGTACTCGGTGCCGCCGGGGTTCGCGATGCGCCGGAGCTGGTCGCGGATCGCGGTGCCGTCGTTCTCGCCCGCCGCGACGTTCGCGAGAATGAGCGCGGCCGCCGAGTCGTACGACTGCGAGGTGAACACGCCCGGCGTCTCGTCGTACGTGTCCTGGTACAGGCTCTCGAACGCCGCCTGGTTCGGCCCGCCCGCCGCCGGCGCGGTACCGGTGACGTTGTTCATGTCGTTGCCGACCTGGCCGGGCAGCGCGGGGTCCTGGAGTCCGTCGGGGATCAGGATGTCCTCGGCCCCGTCGGACGCGCTGTAGTAGTCACGGAAGAGCTGGATGCCGCTTTCCGGGTAGCCGATGACGGTGAGCAGGTCCGGGCCGCTGCCGCCCCCGCCGCCGCCTCCGCCGCCCGAGCAGCCGGCGACGCTGACCGCGCCCGCGACACCGATCCCCTTCAGTACGTCACGCCGTCTCTTGTGGTATGACATATCCACTCATATAGGGTCCACTTTGATAAGTATATCCCTGTCAACATCCCCACACGTATTGTCAACGACGTGTATGTATGGAATGTACTTCCCTCGGGCGCGGCCGACCTCACGGCTCGAGGGCATGATCGCGAGCTGATGGAAGCTCGGTTCCGGCGACCCCTCCGCGGACTCGCCGCCGGGGCGCTCGCGCTCACCGACCGTCGGGCCGTGCCGGGTACGACTGCCGCGAGCCGTGGGACCGTCGCGCGAGGAGGCGTGCGCTCGCTCGCCGGCGGTCGTCGGGCCGCTCCTCGGCCGTCTCGTCGTAGTGGAGGACGGTCAGTCCGAGACCGGCCCGCAGGAGCTCGTTCGCCCCGAACCGGTAGCGGTCGGTGCTCGGGCCGGACGGGGTCGGCTCGGCCGACCGGAGGTGCCCCTCGACGAAGAGGTAGCCCCCCTCGGCGAGCGACTCGCGGAGGTCGGTGAACCGGTCGAGCGTGTGATAGAAGCTCACCGTGACCAGGTCGTACCGCTCCGTCGGGAACTCGTGCGCCGTGGCGTCGGCGTGGACCGTCTCGATCCGTCCCTGGAGGCCACGCTCCGCCGCCCGCTCCCGGACGATCCGGAGCCCCTCCCTCGAGGCGTCCAGCGCGTCGACCTCGTAGCCGGCCGCCGCGAGGAACAGCGCGTTCCGTCCGGTCCCCGTCGCCAGATCGAGCGCCCGTCCGTCGGGGATCGAGGGCTCGTAGGAACGGAGGACCGGAGACGGCTCCGGATCTCGGGGGTACTCGCCGCTCGCGAACCGCTCGTCCCAGTCGGTCGACTCGTCGCCGTCGGTCATACGCGTCGATCGCCGAAGGCCGACATAAACCTCCGCGTCGGGCGTTTCAAGCACGCCGCGGCCGGAGCTACCTCCATGACCGACGACCAGACGGCGGATGGCGATCGCCCGCGGGACGGGCGGTCGGGGACGCGGGGCGGGGCGCCCGAGGCGCTCCTCGGCGAGCTGTTGACCGACCGCGGGGAGACGCTCGCGACCGCCGAGTCGCTGACGGGCGGGCTCGTCGGATCGACGGTGACCGACGTGCCCGGATCGAGCGCCTACTTCGATCGAGGATACGTGACCTACGCGTACGACGCCAAACGCGAGGAGCTGGGGGTCGCCCGCGAGACGCTGGACGAACACGGCGCGGTCAGCGGACCGGTCGCCCGCGAGATGGCCGCCGGCGCCCGCGATCACGCCGACGCGACGTGGGGCGTCTCCACCACGGGGATCGCCGGTCCCGACGGGGGAACCGCGGAGAAGCCCGTGGGACTGGTGTACGTCGGCGTGGCCTACGCCGCCCCGTGGGGAACGGAGGCGTCGTTCACGCGGAGCGTCCGCGCGGAGTTCTCGGGCGGCCGCGACGCCGTGAAGCGAGCCAGCGTCGAGCGCGCGCTCGACGAGCTCGTTCGGGCGATCCGCGAGGTCGACCGGGAGGAGTGAGGTCGGCGGCGAGGCGCCGAGGAGTGAGGCCGGCGGCGAGGCGGCACGCCGATCGGGCGGCCGGTCCAGGATTCACGCGAGCGCGATCCCGTCGTCGGTCTCCGCCACGTCGACGGGGCCGTCGATCTCGACCGAGTCCCCGACGGCGACGACGGACCCCCACGACTCCCGCGGGACGACCGTGTTCACCATCAGCCGGAAGTCGTGATCGAACCGGTCGCTCTCGGTCCACTCCGGCAACGTCTCCCGGCGCCTCCGGAGGAACGTCTCCCGGAACCCGTCGATCTCGACCGCGGTGTCGGGGTGCCGCGACGGAACGACGCACCGCTGGCAGGGGTTGACGCCGACGAGGTCGGCGTCGCCGATCGAGAACCGGATCCCCGTCCCGTGGTCGTCGAACAGCCGGTCCTCGAAGAAGGCGGGACGGTCCTCGAGCACGACGTTCGGCCTGAACCGCCGGCGCGCCTCCGTCGCGTCCACGATCCCCTCGAACCACGAGGCGACCGTCTCGAGCGTCCCCGTCGAGGTCACGGTCGGACCGGGGGCCGCCCGGTCGTCCGGGAACCCGCCCGCCGGCTCGCGGACGAGGTCGACCTCGTACCCGAGGTACTCGCCCACCCACGCCGCCAGCGCGTCGCCCGCCTCCGGCAGCGCGAACGTCCGCTCGTCGGCCGCCGCGTCGCCGCGCGCCGGGCGCTCCAGCGTCACCGCCGTCGGCGTCGCGTCGGCCTCTCCGGCGAGATCGTAGCTCGCCCGCAGGCGCTGGATCGCCGGCTCGCTCTTCCCGTTCACGTACCCGCCGCCGCTCCCGACCGACGCGACCTCGGGGTCGACGCCGGCCTCGACGAACGCGTACGATCGGTCGCCCCGGAGCGCGCCCTGCGGGCCGAGCTCCGCACGCTCGACCGCGACGCCGTCGAGCGACTTCACCGGGTACGCGAGGAGGTCGCCGAGTCGTGTCATACCTCCCGTTCGCGGGTCCGGACCAAAAGCGTGACCGTGAGCCGTCGTCCGCGCGGTCGAGTCGCGTTACTCCGCGTCGCCGTCGGCGTCCTCGCCCTCGGCGTCAGCGTCGTCAGCCGACGTCTCGTCGTCCTCGTCGCCGGCGAGCCCGGCGGCCTCGAACGCCTCGCTCACCTCGCTTTCGGGGACGGTGCGGTAGCCGTCCGCCTCCGTGACCGTCGCGACCGCGAGGTCGCCGGGGACGAACTCCGTCTCGTGGGCCGCGAGCGCGCGGACGCCGAGTTCGATCCCCGCGTCGAGCGAGAGGCCCTCCTCCCACTCCTCCTCGAGGACGTCCTGGATCTCCTGTCTCCCGCCGCCGATGACGGTCGCCTTCCACTCGTTGGGGGTGCCGGAGGGGTCGGCCGCGAACAGGCGCGGCTCGCCGTTCTCGATCCCGCCGATGAGCAGCGCCGCGCCGTACGGCCGGGTGCCGCCCCGCTGGGTGTTCTCCTGGATGTGGTCCGTGACGAACTTCGTCAGCGTCTCGACGCCGACGGGCTCGCCGTAGCGGAGGCGGTTGCCCTGCGCCTGCCGACGTGCGAGGTCGATGAGCTGTCGCGCGTCCGCGACGTGGCCGGCGCTCGCGGTGCCGAGGTGGTCGTCGAGCTTGTGGAGCTTCTCGATGCTCTCGGCCTCCATCAGCGTCGAGGTCGCCCGCGACATCGCGACGAAGACGATCCCGTCCGCCGTCCGGACGCCGAGGCTCGGCGCGCCGCGCGAGACCGCCTCGCGGGCGTACTCGACCTGGTAGATGCGGCCGTCCGGCGAGAACAGCGACGTCCCGCGGTCGTACGCCTGCTGGTCGTTGCCGCCCATCATCGCTTCTCACCCGCTCGCGCGGTGACGTGCTCGCTCATTACCCTTTATTACGCCGGACGGTTGAAAAACCCTCCTTAACCGGTACGCGCGGGGTCCCGATCCGATCGGTCCGGCGTCGAGCGGTTCGAGTCCCCGTTCGTGCGTTCGTCGCCGTCGTCGCCGTCCCCCCAGTCGCGCGAGACGGGGGTCTCGCTGGCGTCGATGGTCCCGAGCAGCCAGTCGCTCCCGGCGGCCAGCTCCGCCTCGTCGGTCCCGACGAGCTTCAGCCGGTTGTGACCCGCCTCCCGGTCGGGATAACAGCCGACCGTGATATCGTACCGCGCCATCGCCTCCTCGAGGGCCGGGACGATGTTCGCCTCGGGCTCGACCGTGTAGAGGAACCGGGACCGGCGCTCGCCCGCGAACTCGTCGGCGACGGAGTCGAACATCGCCTTCAGCTCCTCGGGGATCCCCGGCAGGACGTACACGTTCTCGAGCACGCAGCCGGGCGCGAGCCCCGCCTCGTTCAACAGCGCCCGGCTCCCCTCCGGGAGCGCGGCCTCCCGGTCGACGTCCACGTCGAGGTCGCGGTCCGGGATCCGGGTCGCGATCGCGGCCAGCCGCTCCTCGACGTCGGCGCGCGCCAGCTCCGAGACGGCGAGGTCGCGCCCGAACGCGTCAGCGACCGCCTCCATCGTCACGTCGTCGGGAGTGCCGCCGATCCCGCCGGTGACGATCACGCGGTCGAAGGCGTCGCCGTAGGCCGCGACCCGCTCGGCGATCGTCTCCTGATCATCGGGAACCGAGAGGATCCGCGTCACCGAGACGCCCCGATCGGCCAGCCGCGCCGCGAGCCAGTTGGCGTTCGTGTTCACCGTGTCGCCGGAGAGCAGCTCGTCGCCGACCGTGATCAACGCGACGTCCATGCGACCTCCCCTCGGACCGGCGGGGACATAAGCGGTTCCACGGCGCGGACGCGCCGGAGAAGCGGAGCGGTAGGCGGGTCGCTCACTCCGCGACCCGCTCGTAGGTGACGAACGCGAGGTCGCCCTCGCGCTCCCGGTCGACCTCGACCCACTCGTCGGGGTCCCACGCCGGGAAGCGCGTGTCGCCGTCGGGCGACTCCGGCACCTCCGTGAGAACCATCCGGTCCGCGAGCGGGAGGAACGCCTCGTAGACGCTCGCGCCGCCGATCACGTAGATCTCGTCGACGCCGCGCTCGGCCGCGGCCGACCGTGCGCGCGCCGCCGCCTCCTCGACGCCGCCGGCGACGGCAACCCCCTCGGGGAGATCCGGGTCGCGCGTCGTCAACACGACGCTCGTCCGGTCCGGGAGCGGGCCGCCGATCCGGTCGGCGATGCTCTCGTACGTGACGCGGCCGAGGACCACGGGGTGCCCGCTCGTCAGCCGCTTGAAGTGCGCCAGATCCGCCGGGTAGTGCCACGGCATCCCGCCGTCCGCGCCGATGACGCCGTTCTCCGCGACGGCCGCGACGAGGACGAAGGACACGTCGTCGGGGTCGACGGCGGGATCGACTGCGTCGTCGGTGTCGGAGTCGGTCCCCGCCATCACTCCGCGACCGCGAACGAGATCCCCTCGGCGCAGTCGTAGTCGACGACCTCGACGTCGTCGTAGGTCAGCTCGTCGAGCGGCACGTCCGCGATCTCGATCCGGGGCCGGTCGCGGGGCTCCCGCGAGAGCTGTTCGAGGAGGCCGGGGACGTGGTCGTGCCCCTCCTCGCCGTCGGCCTCCGCGGGGGCGGCGTCCTCGAGCCAGCCCCTGACGTCGCGGTAGTCGGCCTTCCCCTCCGCGTCCGCGAGCCGGTCCTGGAGCGCGGGGAGGTTCTCGCCGTACCACGCGCCGCGGTCGCCCCGGCCGCAGTAGGCGTGCGCGTCGACGATCGTGTGGCCGAACTCGCCGACCTCGAACCCGGTCCGTTGTGCGAGCGCGTTCGCGAGCAGCGCGTACGCCGCGACGTTGAACGGGACGCCGAGCGCGATGTCGCCGGACCGCTGGGTGAGATGGAGGTTGAGCCTCCCGCCCTGGACGGTGACGACGAAGGTGTAGTGACACGGCGGCAGCGTCGAGACGGTCGCGTTCGCGGGGTGCCACGCGTTCACCACCATCCGGCGGGAGTTGGGGTTCTCCTCGAGCGTGTCGAGCACGTAGGCGATCTGGTCGAAGGTGCGCCGCGTCGTCCCGTCCGCGTCCTCCTCGACGGTCACCCAGCGGTGACCGTCCTCGGGCCACGTCTCGCCGGGGAGCGCGTCGCCGTCGTCCGGCACCGGGTACCGCCGCCAGAACCGGCCGTACGCCGTGTCGAGACGGCCATCCTCGTCGGCCCAGGCGTCCCAGATCTTCGTCTCCTCGCGGAGGTTCTCGATGTGCTCCTCCCCGGAGAGGTACCAGATCACCTCGTGGATGAGCGAGTTCCAGCGGTAGCCGTCCATCCGCTTCGTCGTGAGGAGCGGGAACCCCTCCGCGAGGTCGACGGTGTAGCCGGCGCTGAACGTCGCGATCGTGTCCACGCCGGTCCGGTTCGGCTTGTACGTGCCCGTCGAGAGCGCGTCGTCGACGAGGTCGAGGTACTGTTGCATCGTGTGTCGTGGGGAGTCGCCCCGACGCTTACGGCGTCGGCGCGATCGGTCCGTCGGAACCCACGCGTCGCAAAACATAAACCTACGTCCTTTGGGATCCGTTCGCCCGACCGCAGCAACTAACCTCGCGCCGCCCGCAGTGGCCGACATGGACATCGATCCGTTCGGGCTCGAGCGGTGGTTCGCGAGGTACGAACACGAGGCGGACGTCATGCTCGCCGAGAGCGGGATCCGGTCGCTTGAGGCGGACCGGTTCGACCTCGACCCCGGCGAGGTAGGGTACGTGATCCCCACGAACGGCGACCCGGAGTTCCGCGCCCGCGTCGGCGACCGGTACGGCCGGAGCGCCGACGAGGTCCTGTTCACCTGCGGCACCCAGGAGGCGAACTTCCTGACGTACCTCTCGCTCGTCGCCTCGAGCGACCCCGTCGGCGACGACGGGATCGGATCCGGCTCGCACGCCGTCGTCGTCACGCCGACCTACCAGGCGCTCCACGCCGTGCCCGAGGCGTTCGGCGAGGTCACCCGCGTCGAGCTCTCCCCGCCGGAGTGGGAGCTCGACCCCGACGCGGTCGCGGACGCGGTCCGCGAGGACACGGCGGTCGTCGTCGTGAACAACCCGAACAACCCGACCGGGCGCTACCACGCCGAGGAGCGGGTGCGGGAGGTGTACGACGTCGCCGCCGAGAACGACGCCTACCTGCTGTGTGACGAGGTGTACCGGCTGCTCGCGTCGTCCCCGCAGAAGCCGGTGGCGAGCTTCGGCGCGCACGGGATATCGACGACGAGCCTGACGAAGGCGTACGGACTCTCCGGGCTGCGGTTCGGCTGGATCGCCGGCCCGGAGCCGGTGATCGAGCGCGCCTGGCGGTGGAAGGACTACACCACCATCTCGCCGAGCATCTTCGGCCAGCACGTCGCGAAACAGGCGCTCGGCCGGCGCGAGGAGGGGATCCTGGCGGAGAACCGGGAACTGGCCGACGGGAACCGCGAGCGGATCGCGGCGTGGGTGGACCGGCACGGGCTGGAGTGGCACGAGCCCGCCTCCGTCAACGCCTTCCCGACGATCCCCGAGGGGTTCGCGGACGCCCGCGAGTTCTGTCGGACCGTCGTCGAGGAGGCGGGCGTCGTACTCGCGCCCGGCGACCTCTTCGGGTTCTCGGACCGCTTCCGGATCGGCTTCGGGCACCGACGGGAGACCCTCGAGGAGGGGCTCGATCGGGTGAGCGGAGTCATCGAGGCGCACGCGGCGGGCGGCAGTGAGGCGAACGGCGACGGAGAGACGGTCGACGACGCGGTCCCGGACGGGGGGAGCCGCTGAATGGGACTCGCCGGCGACCTCAAGGACGACCTCGTCGGGCTCGTCAGGAACCCGACCGACGAACAGAAGGCGATCCTGGTCGCGATCGTCGCCATCGCGGTCGCGGACCGCTACTTCCTCTGGATCGACTTCCCGTTCGTGGTGCGGACGACCGCCGCCGTCGGCGTCGGGTTCATCGCGCTGTTCGTCGCCAGCTACCTCCTCACCGGCCGTCTCGTTCCGCCGGACGAGGACGACGAGGAGGAGTACGACGACGAGCTCAGCCCGTAGGGCGCCCCCTCGCGGATCGGCGGATCGGCGGGAAGCGACGACGTCGACGCCGCAGCGACGACGTTCCAAACCGTTTATACCCGCGCCGGGGGTAAGCCGGTGTATGCCGCGAGAGCAGAAGCAGGTTCGAGAACTCCAGGAGGGGAGCTACGTCATGATGGACAGCTCGCCCTGCAAGATCAACCACTACAGCACCGCGAAACCCGGCAAACACGGGAGCGCCAAGGCCCGCGTCGAGGGCAAGGGCGTCTTCGACGAGAAGAAGCGCTCGCTCTCCCAGCCGGTCGACGCGAAGGTGTGGGTGCCGATCATCGAGCGGAAACAGGGCCAGGTCGTCTCCGTCTCCGGCGACGACGCGCAGGTCATGGACCTGGACACCTACGAGACGTTCACGATGCGGATCCCCGAGGGCGAGGACTTCTCCTCCGACGACACCATCGAGTACCTCGAGTACGAGGGCCAGCGCAAGGTCGTCGGGTAGTCGGATGTTCCCCGGAGCGACCGCCGACCGCGACGCGGCCTCGTACGTGGTCGTCGGCGCTCCCCTCGACGCCACGACCACGTTTCAACCCGGCACCCGGTTCGGACCCGACCGGGTCCGGCGCTTCTCCGAGACCTACGACGACTACGACCGCCGAACGGACAGCCACTTCTCCGCACTCGGCGTCCACGACGCGGGCGACGTCGCCCCCTGGGACGACACGCGCGAGTACCTCGATCACCTCGCCGCCGAGCTCAGAAGCGTCGTCCTCGACGGCGCGATCCCGCTCGCCCTCGGCGGGGAACACACCGTCACCTACGCCGGCGTGGAGGCGGTCGCCCCGGACACCCTCGTCGTCGTCGACGCCCACCTCGACCTCCGGGCGGAGTACGGCGGCAACCCGTGGAACCACGCGTGCGTCACCCGCCACGCGCTCGACGTCGTCAACCGGGCGGTGATCGTCGGCGCGCGCACCGGCTCCCCCGAGGAGTGGGACCGCGCCGCCGAAGGCGACGTCGAGGTCGTCGCGCCCGAGGACGCCCGCGGCTGGATCGACGACCTCGATCCGGGCCGGTTCGACGACGGGTCGACGTACCTCTCCGTCGACGTCGACGGGGTCGATCCGGGGTTCGCGCCCGGCACCGGGACGATGGAGCCGTTCGGGCTCCACCCGCGCGAGGTTCGCGACCTCGTGCGGACGGTCGCGCCGCACGCCGAGGGCTTCGACGTCGTCGAGGTGAACGACCGCGACGACGGCCAAGCCGCGGCGCTGGGGGGAAAACTGATCCGGGAGTTCGTCCACGCACACGCCGGCGGCTCGTCGACGTAGGCCGTCAGGGTCGCGCGCGGCGCGTCGCCTCGTCTCTCAGTGGAGCTCGGAGAGCCGGCTGCGGGCGGCCGCGACCGCCTCCATGGTGTCGATCCACTCGCGGGTGTCGGTACACCAGATCCGGTCGCCCTCGACGCTGACGCAGAACACCGACTCCGAGGACGGCGAGAGGATCACGTCGTCGACGTCCGGTCGGTCGCCGAGGTAGGCGTCGATCAGGCGTCTGGCCGTCTCGGCCTCCGAACGGAGGCGGTTCCCGGAGGCGTACTCGATGGCAATCTCGGCCATACCGGATCGTTGGATGTACACGATTAATAACTACTGTTTCCGGGCAGCGATTGCGGGGACCGGAGAGACGGAACGGGATGGACGCGGCGGAACGGAACACGACGCGACGGAACGGGACGCGACGGAACGGAACGCTCCCGTCAGTCGTGACGGCGTCGGCCCGGCCGACCCGTGAGGCTATATTCCCCGCCGGACATTGCCGACCATGACCACTCCGATTCACGAGCGACCGGCCGATCTGCTGTCGGAACTCGTTCGATTCGAGACCGTGAACCCGCCGGGCGGAGAGCGGGCCTGTATCGAGTACGTCGACGGCCTTCTGACCGAGGCGGGGATAGCGACCGAGACGCTGGCCGCCGATCCCGAGCGACCGAACCTCCTCGCCCGCCTGCCGGGCGGCGACGCGCCGACGCTGCTGCTACAGGGCCACGTCGACGTGGTCCCCACGGAGGGACAGGAGTGGGACGAGCCGCCGTTCTCGGGGACGCGGAAGGACGGGTTCGTCTGGGGTCGCGGCACGCTGGACATGAAGGGGGGCGTCGCGATGATGGTCGCGGCGATGCTTCGGGCCGCCGAGGAGGGCGTCGAACCCGCGGGCGACGTGCTGTTGGCGGTGCTCTCCGACGAGGAGACGGGCGGCGACGTCGGCGCGAGGTATCTCGTCGAGACCCACCCCGAGCGCTTCGCGGACGTGGAGTACGCCATCGGCGAGTTCGGCGGCTTCCCGCTACGCATCGACGGGACGGAGTTCTACCCGATCCAGGTGGCGGAAAAGCGGGTCTGCTGGCTCGAGGCGACGGTGACCGGCCGCGGCGGCCACGCCTCTCGGCCGCAGCGCGACGGCGCGATGCACGCGCTCGGGGAGCTGCTCACCCGATTGACCGAGCAGCGCCTGCCCGTCCGCATCACGCCGCCCGCCCGGGAGTTCGTCGAGGCGATCGCCGCCGAGGCCGAACCCGAGCGAGCCGAGCAGTTACGGGGACTGTTGAACCCCGAACGCACCGACGAGATCCTGGACGAGCTCGGCCCCGTCGCCGAGCGGTTGGACCCGATGCTTCACAACACGGTGAGCCCGACGGTCGTCGACGGCGGCGGGAAGGTGAACGTCCACCCGGCGGAGATCGACCTCCGCCTCGACGCGCGGCTGCTCCCGGGCGTGACGCCCGAGGAGTTCCTCGAGGAGGTCCGAGAGGTCGTCGGCGACGTCGAGGGCGTCGAGTTCGAGGTCACGCGGTTCGACGGCGGCGAGGGCAAGCGCGTCGACATGGGGCTGTTCGATCTGCTGTGCGACTCCCTGACGGAGAACCACCCCGAGGCCGTCCCTGTCCCGTTCCTGCTCACCGGCGCGACCGACGGGCGGTTCTTCGAGCAGCTGGACGTCCAGCCCTACGGGTACACCCCGCTGAAGCTCCCCCCGACGTTCGAGTTCGAGGCGCTGGTCCACGCCGCGAACGAGCGCGTTCCCGCCGAGGCCATCGCGTTCGGAACCGACACGCTCTCGACGGTGATCCGGGAGTACGGCTCCGCGTAGGAGGAACGGCCGGCTTCCAGCGTTCGAATTCCGGATACCTGCCTCGACCGGAGGCGGACGACGTGGCGGACGCCTTCGGGACACGCCGGCGGCAGCCTCGGGACGGTGCGGGTTCCTCGTTACCCGTGGTCGCAGAGTGGGGTGAAAACGGGCCGGCACGAATGCTCCGAGGCACTCGGCGCGTCTACGTGCCTGAAAGCGAGAAGAGTCCTTGTCCGAGCGGTAGTGGGAGTTATCCGCTCGTTTCGTTCACCACTGTGATATTCGACTCATTGGGATCGATCGCGACGCTATCGGTCCGTACGATCGTATCGGATCCATCGGCTGACCCGTTTTCGTCGATCATTTTGATGTTTGATTCGTCGATCTGTATCTCTACCCACGTGTGAGCGACGGTCTCCGAATCGAGATCGACGGTCAGCATGACTGTACTTCCGCTCCCGTCCGGATGCTCGAGTTTGATATCGACGTGCTCGTCGGCAGTTGCCTCCACGACCGTTGCCTCCAACTCTGTCGCGTCTATGTGTGTCTGAACGTTGTAGCTGGCCTGCTCGTCGGCCACGATGAGACGTTCTATCAGCTCCCGGTCGTCTCGTTCCAACACACCGATGTCGTTGCTGTAGTTCAACTCTACCGCGTCGAGATCGGGACGCGTAGTCTGGACCGTGATCGTCTCGTTGGTCCGGTTCACCGTTCCCCGAACCAACGGAAGGCAGTCGTCAGTGGGTCGGACGCGGATCCCGGCAATATCCAGCGGCTCCTCGCGTGCTGTGGACTCGTAGTACTGATTAACCCGTACCTCCAGCTGGCTGTACTCGCTAAGTCCGACGCGATCGCCGGTCTGTTCAACGATGAGTTCGGCAAGCCGTTGACGGCCGATCTCGTCGACGACCGAACCATTATGATGGGAAACGAGGGTGACGGTCACGTCTTCGACCCGATGGCTGGTACCGTTTCGCTCCGTACTGTTCAGACGGAGAGCGCCGCCACACGTACGTTGAGCCTGGTGTAAGGTGTACTCGTCTCCGTCAGTCTGGGTTAGTGAGCCGTTGAACTGCTGCTGGTCTCCGTTCAGTTGCGCTACGTTGTCTTCATCGGCGGGATTGCCTGTCGCTTCCGGGGACAGGGTAGCTCCCGCGATGACGGCGATACCACTGGCAGCGAGCAGTACAGTCGCGATACTGAGGGCGTATATCGCGAGTCTGTAGTCACGTTGCATGATTCTTGCTTCCTTCACACCGCTTGTGTCGTGTCATTGGTTGGTCCGACGACAGCCGGGCGGGGACCGACGGAACGGCCACGGGTACCGTGGAGACGGACTCGGCCGATTGTGGGCGGTCGTCCGACTGCGTCACTTCACGCTTGTAAGAAAGTCCATATAAATCACAGTTGGAAACGGCTAGTGAACACGCCTGAAACGCGTTTCACAGGTGTTTCAGGCGTTGAAAACGCTGAAAATCATCAGATTCATACTGCCGATGTTTCGAAAGTCAACCATGCCCCAGGTCCCCTATTCCCGAGTGGTACTGGTCCTCTCGCTAGCCGTCCTCGCAAGCAGTATTGCGGTGTTTGGCAGCGCTACTGGCATCACTCCGGACAAAACCCACGAGTTCACTATTGAGGATGGTGCGTTCGTCGTTACAACCGGTAGTGGCCAGCACGTGCTGGTCGAAGACGCTCACACGATCAATCGAATCGAGATCAGCCATGAAGACAGCCGCTACCTCGTTCAAACAGTCAACCACGGCCCACCCCCGGTAGACGCGCAGACACGCCTGCGTGTACGGCAGATCGTCACGTCCGCCGAGATCGTCGGCAGCGATGTCCCACCGGCGAACAGTGCTGCGTATACTGTCCGTCGGATCCCGTCACGCCTCCCCAGCGATCGTGCGGCAGTCATCGGAGCAACAGCGAACGAATCCCTACAGACGGTGATCTCTCCTAACGCCTCCGCGTTCACTGTCCGACAAAATGACGGCAGCATCGTTTTCGAGCGGCGCGAATCGTGGTGGAGTGGCGATCGGATGCTCGTCGTCGTGACGCCGAACGAATCCGGAACACGGTACAGTGCTGTGGTTAATCTCCGCACCGAGACCGTCGAATCACTCGTTCGACTCGACAGAGGTGACCGATGAGAAATATCGGCCCCACCTACAATCGGATTGATCTCCGTGGTCAGACACTGGTACAGTTCCTCTTCGTCACCAGCCAAACCGAACCCCCGGAGTGGGGGAGACTCAGGTCGATCAACGGTCACACCGGTGAAACGAGATGACACAGATATCTTCCCGACCGCGCTCTGAACTCCTCGCTGTCGGTATCTTTGTCACTGCTGTAACGATCCTCGTCACGCAGTTCATAAGCGCAACGCCAGCCGCCGTCGCGGTTGGTGACGAGAGTACACGAATTGGGAATCTCGGATGGCAATTCACGCTCCGCGACGTGGCCCTCATTACTATTTCAGCGTATGCCGCCGGCGGAAGCACGATCGTACTCCTCACCGAGGCGGATCCGACGTCGTCGACGATCGCGGACGCCGAGCAAACGGACGCTTCCACACGGCAGTCTACCAGCGAGTCCAGTAACGAGCTACTGGAGGCCCGCAGAGAGGAGTGGGAAACCGTTTCGGAACGACTCACGAGCAACGAGGAGGTGGTTTATCAGGCGGTGCTCGAGGCCGACGGCGTCCTCCCACAGAGCGAGATAGTCGACCGGACAGACCTCTCAAAAGCGACAGTCAGCCGTACGCTCGATAGTCTGGAGGCGAAAAACCTCGCCGAGCGAAAGCGCCACGGCATGGGGAACACGGTACTGCTTACGTAGGCTGGCCGTCGTGAGTACGATCATAACGGCATACTTCCCCGACTGACCGCCTGTAGTCACGCAGATTTGAGGGGCCGCGATCCGATACACGAACTGTTTGCTGCGCCGCCGCGCTAGTTCGCTTCAGCCGATGACGAGCGAACTCGTCTTCGCCACCGTTTCACGGTGGTTCGTAACGTGGTGGGGTCCCCCCTGTGATTTCACTTCCGCACACGCGCGTGCGTAAGCGCCCGACCACGACAAGCGATCGATATTTCCGGCGAGTGACCGTCAGATTCCGAAAAAAGACTTACAGAGACCCTCAATCGGTGATTGGTTTCTGCGGGTGTGCTGAATACAGAGCGCGAATCGGGTAGAAGACATTTGCCAGACGAACCACGGGACTGAACCATTAGCGGGCACCGTGACGACTCGGATCGTGTTGGGCGTTCTCACCACGCAAAAGCTATTCTGTGGGGTCGCCTGCGTCGGCACGTGAAGCGCTACGAGAACGCCCTCGGGTTCCTCGCGCTCGCCGCCCTCTGGGGCGCCTCCTATCCCGCTATACGCGCCGCGAAAGCGGGCGTCGAGCCGCTGCTGATGGCCGCACTCCGGTTCGACGCCATCGGCGTCGTCGTCCTCGGCTACGCACTCGCCCGCAGCCAACAGGTCCGCCCCACCAGCGCCGACACCACGGCTATCCTGATCGGTGGTGTCGGCATGATCGCTGTCCACAACGGCCTCCTCTTCGTCGGCCAGACCATGGTCACTGGGGCCGTCGGCGCGGTCGTCCTCGCCACCGTCCCCATCTGGAGCGTCGCGTTCGCCGTCGTCGCTCTCGACACCGCCCGCCCGACGCCCACGCGCGTCTTCGGTATCCTCCTCGGCCTCGTCGGCACCAGCATCCTCGTCGTACCCGGCCCCACCGACATACAGCCACCCGACCCACTCGGCGTCACACTCATGACCGCGAGCGCGGTCACGTTCGCGCTCGCCGCCGTCGCCCTCCGCCGCGAAACCCCCACGCTCGGCGTCGCCGCCCGCCAGGGCTGGATGATGCTCGTCGGCGGCATCGTCCTCCACGTCGCCAGCCTCGCCCGCGGCGAACCCCAGACCGTCGCACTCACCCCGGACGTACTCATCGCGTTCGGGTTCCTCGTGCTCGCCGCCGGCGTCGTCGGCTACCTCCTCTACTACACGCTCCTAGACCGCCTCGGTCCCGTCGAGGTCAACCTCTTCGGGTACGTCGCCCCCGTGTTCGCCGCCATAACCGGATGGCTCTTCCTCGACGAACGCCTCGCCGCGACCACCGTTGTCGGCTTCCTCGTCATCGCCGTCGGCTTCGTGCTCGTCAAACGCGACGCTATTCGCGACGCGCTCATCGACGAGGCCGTACCAGCGACCGGCGACTAACTGGCTCGACCAGCAACCGCCGTCCTCGCGGCGGTCGTCTGCTACTCGGTTGGCCTTTGTTGAACCCTCCAACGGCGACACCTCCTCCATTCGCGTGGAATACAGAGCGCGTATCTCCCACAGAACCATTCTCCAACTTGATCAGAGTAGATCGCACAGTACAGCCTCTGTATCTCGCACACCGATCCTATCAGTTCCAAAGGTTTTCAACAGAGCCGCTGACGACGGATTTCCGGGAGTCCACATCAAAGCCTCACCTCATGGATCGAGCCGCATTTGTGCCGAGGGAGTCGGTGGGGCGGTTTACACGAGGGCTGGAGCGACGCCGAGGGCGGCGGTTCCGAGAAGGACCGCGCCGTATCCGGTAGCGACGAGGAATACCGTGCGTCGGGGATGGTCGACGAGGCCCCGACGGTGTCCGGCTGCCGCGAGGTAGCCAGTCAGCGGCAACAGCTGGAGGGCGTGGAGGCCGACGAAGTGCGCAAGGCGAAGGTCTCCGACGAGCTGCCAGCCGACGACCGGGACCGTTGGCTCCGTCGTCTCGACGACCCGTGACTGGATCGCGATCATCGCCGCTCCTTCGAACGCGCCGACGACGAACCACCCGATCCCGAGGAGGATGCCCGCGGCGAACGCCGGATGGACGTCGAAGGCGTTGCCGCGCGCGCGGACCGCCAGCGCGGCGATCGCGACGGTGACGACGACGATCGTGACGCCCATCACCCCTCCGATCGCCGCGTCGAGGACCGTCGCCCGATTGAAGTGGGACCCGACGCCGCGAGCGGCCTGTCCGCCGATGAGGGCGATCTCAAGGAGGAGACCGACGCCGACGATCCGGGAGACGCGGCGGCGAACGTCCGGGTCGACCGGGAGGTGGACGCCGAGCCAGCCGAGCGTCGCGCACGCGAGCGCGATCGAGCCGGCGAACTTCGTCGGCTTAAGCCACGCCGGTTCCCCGTTGACGACCGTCGGGTCGAGGACGATGCCGACGGCGAAGACACCGAACAGAACGGCGTTGATCGCGGCCACGGCGGACAGAACCGGGTCGCGGCGCCGTAGCTCTCCGATCGACGTGGCCATCGTCCGCGCGATCGCCCGTAGCGTCGTCCGTCCTCTCGTGGCTACAGCGGCCGACTCGGAGTTCATACCGTCGTGTTACCGGGCGATTCATGTGTGTGTGACCCCAACATGTTGGCATCTGCTCGATGCGGCAGTGATCGACATGATCGACGCTCGGTTCCGCATTCGCCTCCCGCCGGACCTGTACATCGCCGACCTGTCGGAGGCGTTCCCCGACGCGACGTTTCGACTGCTGTCCGGCGTCCGCAGCGGCGCCACCGCGAAGGAACTCGGTGAGGTGCTGACTCCGGCTCCGGGGTCGGTCGCGGCGGCGTTTCGCGAGCACGATGCGGTCGACGCGTACGAGGTGTTGGAACGCACCGACGACCGGCTCCTCACGACGTACGAGACGACCGACGTCGACCTCTACGCCTTCGTCGAGGCCGGGGGATTCCCGCCCGAGTTTCCGATCGAAGTGCGGAACGGGTTCTACGAGTTCGACCTGACCGGCACTCGCGAGGAGTTCGACCAGCTCCGAGAGACGCTGGAAACGAGCGGTACCGAGTACGAACTCCTCTCGAAGGTGAACAAGAAGCGGGCGGACCGACTCCTCACACGCCGACAGGAGGAGCTCCTCGCCGCCGGCCTCAGAGAGGGGTACTTCGAGGTCCCGCGAGGGTGTACCCTGGCGGATCTCGCCGACGCGGTCGGCGTGGACAAGTCGACCGCGAGCGGGATCGTCCGCCGGGCGCAGGCGCGGCTTATCGCGTGGTACCTGACCGACGTGACGGCCGAGTGACGGGCGGGCGGGTTCGTCACGATTCCTCGCACAGATCTGCTCCGTTGAATCCCCAGAAGGCGTCGGGATCGGATCACTCCGTACTCGGTGTAGGAGCGATGTCGAGGGAATTCAGCCGATGGATCTGCGCAGAGAAAGAGCGGATCGAGACCACGGGATGGATCCCGTCCAACTCATCGACGACGACGAACGAGATAACCCCGTTCTCGGCGATCGAGACCCCGTGTCATCGCCGGATCCAACGGAGCACCGGAAGCCGAAACGATCGACCGGTCGCTCGATCCCCGCCTCGAAACCCGACCCGTAGGTCCGCTCGTTTTCTCTCGTCGAGCCGTTCGCTGAGCGCTCGTCCGACCGTCCTCGACGTCGAGTGGCTCCCTCGCTCCAGCTGCTCGACGGGCGAGTTCGTCTTCGTCACCGTCCCATTCGCGCGTGCGTGAGCGCCGCGACCGCGACGGCGATCGATAGCTCCGGCGATCGACCGACGGATTCCGGAAAAAAGACCCTCGACCGGTCATCGGTTTCTGCGGGTGTGCCGAATACGGGGCGCGTATCCCACACGGCACCTGACGAGAGCTGTCTCTCCCGTGAACGAACGCGTCCGAGGTCGATACGGTCCGAGGTCCCGACCGATCGTGGTCTTCCAGGGCAGGCCGAACTCGAACGGGTCACGTGGCTGCTCGACAACGAGTTCGACGCTGATGTCGCCGTGCGCGAGAGTGACGCGGCTGCGGGCGAGTTCGCGTCGAGGGTCGAACCCCGAAGGCCGGCGACCCGTATTTCCGACGAGGACTGGATCAGTGAGCCGGGGTATGTGCGCCCGAGACCGTCGTCAACAGCACGATTCCGACGAGTATGAGACCGACGCCGACGACTGCGGCCGGGTCGATCGACTCGCCGAAGAAAACGAGACCGATCGCCGTCGTCCCGACGATACCGACGGCTGACCAGATCGCGTACACCTTCCCGATCGGCAGCGCTTCCAGAGCCAGCCCGAGGAAGTAAAACGAACTCAGATATCCGACGACCACGCCGCCGGTCGCGACGTAGTTTGAGAACCCGTCCGACAGTTTGAGCGCGGTCGTCCCGACCAGTTCCGCTGCGATCGCGAGCGCGAGCGCCAGCACCAGCGCGGGATTCATGGCCGGATCGAGGCCGACTACGGGAAAGTAGGTTCTCCAATGTGTTGCCACTTGCTCTCCGTTGTGGAACGATAACGGTGAGTTCATCCTGTAGTAGACCGTCAGCGTTTCTTCGACCGTGGGTGAACGCGGGATATGAGCGACCTCGTCGAGCTAGGGCTATCAAACTACGAAGCCAGAGTCTACCGGACACTGCTCGGTCTCGGATCCGCCCCAGCGCGGACGATCTCGGAGGCCAGCGAGGTTCCTCGAGGCCGGATCTACGACGTTCTGAACGTCCTCAACGGTCGCGGTCTCATCAGGACACACGACTCCCGAGACCCAACCCACTACACGGCCGTCGACCCCGACACTGCCGTCGACAGTCTGCTGGACGAGCGGAGGCGCGAACTGTCCGAACGGCGTAGGCACTACGAGTCGGTCGCCGAGTCAGTGAGCGAGCGACTCTCACCGGCGATACCCAAAGAGAGTCGCTTCTGGGCAGCTTCCCTCGGAAGCGAAGATGCTCTCTCGCTCGCTAGTGACCAGCAGGAGATCGCCGAGGATCGTATCACGTCCGTGGTCGCCGCACCTTACGAGAACGCGCCGTGGAAGCGGTACGCTTCCGAGATCGACGTTATCGAGCGTGAGATGGACCCGTCGCTGGACGTTCGCGTGCTCTGCAGCGAGGATCTGCTCTCCGGGGTCGATGCCGCGGTTCGTGAGGATCTCCTTGGTCTTTCAGCAAACCTCGCCGTCCGGGAGACACCAGACGTCTCGATCACTGCCGACGTCGTCGATGGGCACACAGTCTACGTACACGTCGCCGATCCGTTCGATCCGAGCGAGCGACTCGGGGTCGTCGCGGTCCGGGACGAAACGTTCGCGGACTCCATGGAAACCGCCTTCGAGAGCGCATGGGGGGATGCTCGACGGATTTCGGGTCCGTGATACGGGAAGGATCCGCCGAGTCAGCCGTTCGTTATACGCTCCGACCGCTCGACCGACGTTACTTGTGGGCCCCGATTCACGCCCGTCCCGTAGGTTTCACGCCCGCTACGGATCCGTCGCTATCGTCGGTGCGAAGTGGGGTGAAAATGGGCCGGCACGAATTTGAATCGTGGTTACGGCCACCCGAAGGCCGAAGGATACCAAGCTACCCCACCGGCCCGCATCCCAACGGAGGCCGTTCGTTCTTTTAATCCTTCCGAAAACGGGGTCGGCGGCATCGGCGGGTCAGGGTTCGAAGTACCGGTCTCGGTGCGCGCGGCAGCCGGGATTGAACGCGGCCCCGCAGCGCGGACAGGCGTCGTCGCAGTCGAGGTACTCGCGGGCGCTCAGCCGCCCACGGCAGCGCCCGCAGAACACTACAGGCTCGTCGAACCGGTCGCGGGGCCACGGCTCCGCGTCGTGGTCGGCCGCCGCGTCGTGACAGCTCGCACACGGGTAGTACGTCTCACAGCAGCCGAACCGCAGGGCGATCACGTCGACCGCGGCGTGCCAGTGGGCACACCGGGTCCGGGGATCGACCGCCACCCCACGAAGGGGGACGGGGAACCGGTCGTCGAGCGCGGGAGCGTAGGTCGTCCGCGTCGCGTCGGGGTCGTCGGCGTCGCTCATCTCTCCGCTCCCGTTCAGTACGCGGTGTAGCCGTCCGTGTCGAGCCAGTTGTGGACGACCGAGACGGTGTGGTCGGCGTGGAGCCGTTCGGGGCCGACGCGAAGCCGCCGGTCGCACGCCTCCGCGAGCAGCGACGACTCCGTCTCCGAGAAGTCGTGATGGTCCGAGAGGACGAACACCGGATCGGCCGGCGGCTCCGCGTCGACGAGCGGGTCGCCCGCCTCGTGAAGCTGGACGAGCGATCCCTCGGCGGCCAGCCGGTCGAGCGTCCGCGACAGTCCCATCCGACGCAGCTCCACGCCGGGAGAGACGTCCGCCGGCATGTGGCCGATCGCGTCCTCGCGGGCGGCGAGTGCGTCACGGACCCGCGCGGCGACGTTCCGCTCGTCGGGGTGGAGGTGTCGAAGGGTCGCGGCGTCGAACGTGACGGTGAACTCGTCGGCACAGACGAGGTGGACCCTGGCGTCCTCGCGGATGCCGTGTGAGAGGAAGACGCCGGTCGACACGCATCGACAGAGCAGGTCGAGCCGGCCCGCGCCGGGGATGTCCGAAAGGGAGATCGCGTCCGGGTCGGTGGGGACGTCGTGGCCGACGACGACGAACTGGCGCATACGGGCCGGTCCGCCCGAACCGTGATAAGCGCCCCGGCCGACGGTCGACCATGAGCGTCACCGGACTCTGTCAGATCTGTGAGAACGCCCCGGCACGGCACGGCTGTCGGTACTGCGGACGCCAGGTCTGCCGCGACCACTGGAACGAGGCGGTCGGCGCGTGTACCCCGTGTGCGGAGTCGTCGGGCGTCGACGACTCGGACGGATCGACCGGCTAGCGGTGCCGGTTCAGCCGCCGCTTCAGTCGTTTCGCCGCGTCGCCGGCGGCCCCGAAGTACGTCGCCTCGTCGTCGGACCGAGCCGCCTCCTCGCCGGCGAAGACGATCCCCCGCGAGGAGTTGACCAGTCCGACGTCGACGTCGACGCCCGGATACGCCGCGAGTCCGTGTTCAACCGCCGCCTCGGCGTCGCCGCCCTGCGCGCCGACGCCGGGGACGAGGAACGGTATCTCCGGGACGATCGCTCTGACCTCCGCGAGCTCCTCGGGCGTGGTCGCGCCGACGACGAGGCCGACGTTCCCGTTGGCGTTCCAGCCGTCCGCGAGCGCGGCGACGCGCTCGTACAGCGGCTCGCCGGAGTCGAGCTCGAGGTCCTGGAGGTCGCTCCCGCCCGGATTCGACGTTCGGCAGAGCACGAACACGCCCGCGTCCTCCCGGTCGAGGAACGGCTGGAGCGAGTCGCGACCCATGTACGGGTTCACCGTGATCGCGTCGACCCGCTCCAACACCTCGGCGTACTGCCGCGTGGTGTTGCCGATGTCGGCGCGTTTGGCGTCGAGGAGGACCGGAACGTCCTTGCCGGCCGCATACGCGACGGTCTCCTCGAGCGCGCGCCAGCCGTCGGCGTCCTCGTAGAAGGCCGCGTTCGGCTTGTAGCAGGCCGCGTGCTCGTGGGTCGCGTCGATGATACGCCGGTTGAACGCCCATCGCGGCAGGTCGGCGTCGGAGAGGAACGACGGGATCCGGTCCGGGTCCGGGTCGAGTCCGACGGAGACGACGCTGTCGGCCCGTTCGATCCGATCCGCGAGCCGCTCGAAGAAGCGCATATCCGGTGTCTTGCGGCTTCCGGACTAAGCGTTGTGTTCCACGCCGGAGCGGGCGGGCTCGTCGAACCCGGCCGGATCCGGGAGGCGAGACGACGGTTCAAACCCGATAGGGCCGCACGCCCGCCGTGAGCTGAGAGCCGCCCCGCGGCGGCCGAGGCGGGTGTGTGGCGATCCGCCGCGGGAACCGACCACGCCGCCGCCTGTTCGCCACGTCTCGCCGGCAGCGACGCGACTCCCGGTCGCGGACCGATCCGTCCCG
The DNA here is from genome assembly GCF_002252985.1 of Halorubrum halodurans. GTDB lineage: Archaea > Halobacteriota > Halobacteria > Halobacteriales > Haloferacaceae > Halorubrum > Halorubrum halodurans. The sequence continues at coordinate 28,361 of NZ_NHPJ01000094.1, forward strand.
GCGTGTCACTCCCCCCAGTTCTCCACGCGCTTCGGGCGGTCCGACACCGCCATCACGTCGAGATCGTCGCCCGCGTGATCGATCGCCTCGAGCGCCGCCCTCGCGCTGGCGTGCGTCGAGAAGTACGTGATCTCCTCCTCGACGGCCACCTCGAGCAGTTCCCGCTGGCGGGAGACGATGAGGTCGATCTCGCCTCGACGCGCCGCCTCGATGAGGTCCGTCGCCGTCGACAGCTCGAAGCACTCGGAGAAGCCCTCGACGAGCGCCTCACCCTCCGCCGTGTCCGGGTCCGGAAACTCCTCGGCGGAGAGGTCGACGACCGCGGTCCCCGACTCGGGGATCGGCTTGCCGGTCGCGTCCTGCGCCTTGTCGTACGCCTTCCCGAACGAGCGTGCGGTCCCCATCACCTCGCCAGTCGACTTCATCTCCGGACCGAGCCGCGGGTCCGACCCCGGCAGACGGTCGAACGGCAGGACGACCTCCTTCACGCTCAGCTGCTCCGGGATCTGCTCGTCGACGTCCAGGTCGGCGAGGCTCACGTCGTCGGTCATCACCTTCGCCGCGAGCTTGGCGATCGGGACGCCCGTCGCCTTCGAGACGAACGGCACCGTCCGCGAGGAGCGGGGGTTCGCCTCGAGGACGTACACCTCTGCGTCCTCGTCGGCGTCGTGAACGCCCGTCACCGCGAGCTGGACGTTGAGCAGTCCGACGGTGTCGAGCGCGCGGGCGATGTCCTCGGTGACCTCGCGGACCCGCGCGAGGGTGTCGTCCGCGAGCGAGCGCGGCGGGATCATACACGCGGAGTCGCCGGAGTGGACGCCGGCGCTCTCGACGTGCTCCATCACGCCGCCGATCAGCACGTCCTCCCCGTCCGCGACCGCGTCGACGTCGAGTTCGACCGCGTCCGCGAGGAACTGGTCGATCAGGATCGGCTTGTCGGGGGAGACACGAACCGCCTCCTCGATGTACTCCTCCAGTTCCGCGTCGTCCTCCACGACCCGCATCGCGCGGCCGCCGAGCACGTAGGAGGGGCGCACCAACACCGGGTAGCCGATCCGGTGGGCCAGACCGAGCGCCTCCTCGCGGCTCGTCGCCGTTCCGCCGTCCGGTTGGGCGACGCCGATCTCGTCCATCAGGACGTTGAACCGGTCACGGTCCTCCGCCAGATCCATCGCCTCGACGCTCGTGCCGAGGATCGAACAGTCGAGCCCGCGACGCTCGATCTCCGCTTCCAGCGGTTCGCCCACGTTGACGGAGGTCTGGCCGCCGAACTGGACCATCACGCCGTCCGCGCCCGTCGTCTCGATCACGTCCGCGATCTCCTCGGCGGAGATGGGTTCGAAGAAGAGCCCGTCGGAGGTGTCGTAGTCCGTCGAGACCGTCTCCGGGTTGTTGTTGACGACGTGGGCGTCGACGCCAAGCTCGCGGAGCGCCCGAACCGCGTGGACCGCACAGTAGTCGAACTCCACGCCCTGTCCGATCCGGATCGGGCCGCCGCCGACGACGACGACGCTCTCGACGTCGGGATCGACCCGGACCTCGTTCGCAGCGCCGGCCGTGTCCGCCCCGGCGAGGAACTCGGGGAGCCGGGCGGAGTAGTAGTACGGCGTCGACGCCTCGAACTCGCCCGCGCAGGTGTCGACCTGCTTGAACGTGCGGTCGGGGACCGTCGACTCGACCTCGCCGACGTCGGCCGCCGTGCCGCCGTCGCCCGCGACCGCGGCGATCTCGGCGTTCGTCCGGCCGGCCATCGCGGCCGCGGTGAAGTCGCCCTCGGCGGCCGCCGCGGTCGCGTCGGCGACGTTCTCGAAGCGCTCGACGTACCACCGGTGGATGTCGGTGAGCTCGACCACGTCGTCGACGCCGTATCCCCGGTCGAACGCCTCGAACATCGCGTACGGACGGTCGGGGCTCGGCCGCTCGAGGTACTCAGTCTCCAGTTCCTCGTCGGAGACCGACGCGAAGTCGACGGCGGGGTCGTACTCCGAGGAGCGGAGGGCCTTCGTGAGGCTCTCCTCGAACGTCCGGCCGATCGACATCGCCTCGCCGGTCGACTTCATCGCCGTTCCCAACTCGAAGTCGACGTCGTCGAACTTGTCGATGGGCCACCGCGGCACCTTCGTCACCACGTAGTCGATGGCGGGCTCGAAGGCGGCCGTCGTCTCGCCGGTGATCTCGTTGTCGATCTCGTGGAGCCGCTTGCCCAGGGCGACCTTCGCGGTGACGCGGGCGATCGGGTAGCCGGTCGCCTTCGAGGCCAGCGCGGAGGAGCGCGAGACGCGGGGGTTCACCTCGACGACGCGGTACTCGCCGCCGGGCGTGCCGTCGTCGTGCCACGCGAACTGGATGTTACAGCCGCCCTGGATGCCGAGATCGCGGATCACCTCGAGCGCCGCGTCCCGCATCTCCTGGTGGCCGTCGTCCGGGATGACCTGCGAGGGGGTGACGACCGTCGACTCGCCGGTGTGGATCCCCATCGGGTCGATGTTCTCCATGTTACAGATGATGATACACGAGTCGTCCGCGTCGCGCATCACCTCGTACTCCAGCTCAACCCACCCGGAGATCGACTCGGTGACGAGCACCTCGCTGTTCCGGGAGAGTCGGAGGCCCTTGCGGACGCGCTCGACGAGTTCGTCGAAGTCGTCGACGACGCCCGAGCCGGAGCCGCCGAGGGTGTAGGTCGTCCGGGCGATGACCGGAAGGCCGCCCACCGCGTCGACCGCCTCCTCGACGCGGTCGACGAGGTCCGCCTCGGTCAGCGCCGCGACCGACTCGTCCTCGTCCAGCGAGATGGTCGTCGACTTCGGGACGGGCTGGCCGAGGTCCTCCATCCGCTGGCGGAAGAGGTCGCGGTCCTCCGTCGCGTAGATGGTGTCGAGCGGCGTCCCCATCACCTCGACGTCGTACTCCTCGAGGATGCCCTGTTCCGCGAGCTCGGCGGTGACGTTGAGACCCGTCTGTCCGCCGAGCCCGGCGATGACGCCGTCGGGCTCCTCGATCCGGACGACCTCGGCGATCGCCTCGGGGGTGATCGGTTCGATGTACACCCGGTCGGCGGTCTCGGGGTCAGTCATGATCGTCGCCGGGTTCGAGTTCACGAGGACGACTCGTGCCCCCTCCTCCTGGAGCGCGCGACACGCCTGCGCCCCGGAGTAGTCGAACTCCGCCGCCTGTCCGATCTGGATCGGCCCGCTGCCGATGAGCAGTATGGTCCGGTCCTCGCTCATTGTCGCGACCGAGTACGCTCATCGTAATAAGGCCGACGATAAAGTACGAATCTCGCAGCCTCTTTTCGATTTTCGCAAGACACTCGTCCACACGGGCCATGGCACGTGCTGGATCGGCGTCGACGACCCGGTCGTCGAGTGGCACCGCGGCGCGGTCCGCGACCCGCTCACGCCCGAACGATCCATGCCCGAACGATCCGAACTCGACCCGTTCGCCGACGTCGCTCCCGGTCGGGCCGACGTCGGCTCCGGCCGTGGAGGAGGGACGACCGCTAGGTGCTCAACTCGTACCGATACGGCCGCCCGACGATCACGTCCACTTCGCCGCGTTTCGCCCACCGTCCCAACACGGTCGCGACCCGGTGCGGGCTGTCGATCCCCTCGGTCTCCTCCAAGAGGGCCAGGATCTCCCGCGCCGTCAGCGGCTCCTCGGCGTCGGCGAGCACACCGCGGATCCGCTCGTACTCGTGGGTGTGCATGTGTCTTACAGTACGCGCGCCGAGGGTATAGGTTTCAGTGAGACAGGAGTCGGACGCGCGTCGGACACACGAGCCCGCTACCGCCGGTCCACGGTGCCGCCGGCGACGGACCCGGCCGCCGATCAGACGTACGGGTCCTCGGCCTCGAGGTCGCGTTCCGCGCGATACTGCTCGACGAACTCGCGCACGTCGAACTCCATCATCTCCCGCTCGAACTCGGAGAGGGCGTCGTCGTCCTCGGCGTGGCTGACGGCGTGTTCCATCAGCTCGACGACGAGTTCGACGATCACCTCGTGGAGCCGACGGGAGTCGAAGTCCGACACCCACACCATCGCGTAGCCGACCTCGCCGTCGCCGCTGGCGTCGTGTGTGACGACCGACTCGGGGAACTCCTCCAAGACGACCCCGAGGAGGTGCGGCGTGTCGAACTCCGGCATCTCCTCGCTCGTCGTCTCTATCGCCTCCCGGAGGACGTCGACGAGGAACTCGGGGAGAAACCGCTCCGGCGGGTGGACGTCCATCACGACCGCGTGCGTCTCGCCGCAGTCACACTCGAACTCCCGCATCCCGAGATCCAACTCGCCGAGGCCGACGGTCTCGCCACACGGGAGCTCGAGCGCGTGGTCGTCGTCACCGGGAACGCGCGGCTGGGCCATGCCACGCCTTGGCCGTTGTGGCGGTTAAAAGGCGCGGAAGCGGGCGGACCCGCGCCGGCGACGGGCGAGGGCCGACGGAACCCTACTGGAACCCGACGCGGCCGCCGGTGTCCCGGAGCGCGTCGCGGCCGCCGCCCTTGAACTCGCGTTCGACCTCCTCGTAGTAGGACATGATGTCCTCGGTGATGGTCGGCCGGACCGACTCCATCGCCCGCCGGAAGTGTTTCATCTCCACCTCCTCCGCGTCGTCGTCGTCCCGCAGCGCCTCGATGGCGGCCTCGCGGGCGATCCCTTCGAGGTCGGAGCCGACGTAGCCGTCGGTGATCTCCGCGACCTCCCGGAGGCTGACGTCGGGCGCGAGCGGGGTGTCGTCGGTGTGGATCTCGAGGATCCGCTCGCGACCCTCCTGGTCCGGCTGGCCGATCATCACGAGCCGGTCGAACCGGCCCGACCGGATCAGCGCGGGGTCGATCATGTCCGGGCGGTTGGTCGCGCCGATCACCATCACGTCGCCCATCTCCTCCAACCCGTCGAGCTCCGTCAGCAGCTGGTTGACGACCCGCTCGGAGACGTTGTTGCCCATCTCTTGGCCACGGGAGGGCGCGAGGCTGTCGAGCTCGTCGAAGAAGATCACGGTCGGACTCACCTGCCGGGCCTTCCGGAACGTCTGCCGGATCGCCTTCTCCGACTCGCCGACCCACTTCGAGAGCAGCTGCGGCCCGCGGACCGAGATGAAGTTCGCGTTCGTCTCGTTGGCGACCGCCTTCGCCATCAGCGTCTTGCCGGTCCCCGGCGGGCCGTACAACAGCACGCCCTTCGGGGCCTCCACGCCCATCCGCTCGAACTTCTCCGGGGTCGTGAGCGGCCACTCGACGGACTCTTGAACCTGCTGTTTCGCGTCGGTCAACCCGCCGACGTCCTCCCAGGAGACCTTCGGGAGCTCGACGAGCACCTCCCGCATCGCGGAGGGTTCGACCTCCGTGAGCGCGCCCGCGAAGTCGTCGCGTTTGACGATCATCCGGTCGATGAGGCTCGGCGGAACCTCCTCCTCGTCGAGGTCGATCTCGGGGAGGTACCGCCGGAGCGCCTTCATCGCGGCCTCCTTCGTGAGGCTCTCGACGTCGGCGCCGACGAAGCCGTGGGTCTCGTCGGCGAGGTGGTCGAGCGAGACGTCGTCGGAGAGGGGCATGCCGCGGGTGTGGATCTGGAGGATCTCCTTGCGGCCGACCTCGTCGGGGACGCCGATCTCGATCTCGCGGTCGAACCGGCCGGGGCGGCGGAGCGCGGGATCGACGCTGTCGACGCGGTTCGTCGCGCCGATGACGACGACCTGCCCGCGGGTCTCGAGCCCGTCCATCATCGTCAGAAGCTGGGCGACGACGCGCCGTTCGACCTCGCCGGTCACGTCCTCGCGTTTCGGCGCGATGGAGTCGAGCTCGTCGATGAAGACGATCGACGGCGACTCCTCCTTCGCGTCCTCGAAGATCTCCCGGAGCTGCTGTTCGGACTCGCCGTAGTACTTCGAGATGATCTCGGGACCGGCGATCGAGAAGAACGAGGCGCTCGTCTCGTTGGCGACCGCCTTCGCGAGCAGCGTCTTCCCCGTGCCCGGCGGGCCGTGGAGCAGCACGCCCTGCGGGGGCTCGATCCCGAGTTTCGAGAAGATCTGCGGGTGTTTCATCGGGAGCTCGACCATCTCGCGGACGCGCTGGATCTCCGACTGGAGCCCGCCGATGTCCTCGTATGTGATCCCGCTGCCGGTCTTCTCGAACCCGGAGATCGGCTCCTCGCGCAGTTCGACCTCGGTGTCCTCGGTGATCAGACAGACGCCGTCGGGCTCGGTCTCGACGGCGATGAGGGGGATCGCCTGTCCCGGCGAGCGCATGAACGGATGGTTCGTCGAGGACATCACGGGGACGATGTCGCGCTCGACGACCGGGCGCTTGAGGATCTGGCGTTTCACCATGCCGGCGGCGTCCGAGCCGAACTGGACGGACGCCTCCTCGGGCGGGGCCAGGACGAGCGTGTCGGCCTTCTCCGCCTCGGCCTTCCGGATGGTGACGCGCTCGCCGATGCCCACGTCGGCGTTCTGGCGGGTGAACCCGTCGACGCGGACCGTGTCGGTGTTCCAGTCCTGCCGGTCGGCGCGCCACACCTTCGCGGCGGTCGTCTCCGCGCCCTCGATCTCGATGATGTCGCCGGGCGAGAGCTTGAGGTGGAGCAGGGTGTCGGGGTCGAGCCGCGCGATGCCGCGCCCCGAGTCGTTCGGGTACGCCTTCGCCACTTCGAGTTGGACTTCGTTCATGGTTCCTCGCGGGGGATAGCCGTACCTGCACCCGGTTCGGGAATAAGCCTGTTGCTCCGAGGGGTCCCTCCCGTCGACCGGACGGTCCGTGGTCCGTCCGTGATGGGACATGACATCTTATCACATGGTACTGCCTCCGTGGTTAAAACGCCGTCGTCACCGTGCGTTTTCGCCGGGGGACCGGGCCGGCGTCGGAACGGCGGGTCGGCGGTCGTCGGCGGGTCGACCGGTCAGTCCGCGATCTCGAAGACCGCGACGTCCTCGACGGTCAGCCCCTCCGCCGCCGCCCGCGACTCGCCGGAGACGAGGTCGGTCGCGTCGACCGCCTCGTCGACCCCGACGACGGCGGGTTCGGAGCCGAAGTTGAGCAGCACGACGTAGCCCGCCTTCCCGCTCTCGCGTGTGAAGGCGACGACGTCGTCGGGGGCCGCCGCGCCCGCCGTCTCGTAGTCGATGCGGCCGAGGTCGCCGGCGGATCCGAGGACCGGATACGCCTCGCGGAGCGCGAGCAGGTCGTCGTAGTGGTCACGGATCTCCTCGCGGGCGTGGTCCCACGCGAGCGGGTCGCGGTTGCCGCGCTGGCCGAGCTCCTGGCCGCCGTACAGCATCGGGATCCCCGGCAGCGTGAACAGCGCGCCGGCGGCGGCCTTCGCGGCGTCGTCGCCGCACTCGACGAGGTACCGCGTCTCGTCGTGGTTCTCCAGATACAGCATGAACGCGGCGTGGTCCGGGAAGCCGGAGCGCGCCCGGCCCTCTATCGCGTCGAGGACCGACTCGGCCGGTTCGTGGCCGCGCCCGACCTGCCGGAGGGTGAAGTACAGCGTGGTGTCGAAGTGGACGTCGAACATCCCCTCGTGGAAGTCGGCGATGTAGGGGATGGTCTCGTCGAGCAGGAGGAACTCCGGGTCCTCGGCTTTCAGCCGCTCCCTGAGTTCCTTCCAGAACGACTCGGGAACCGCCCACGCCATGTCACACCGGAAGCCGTCGGCGACCTCGGCCCACGTGTCGGCGGCGTCGAGGAGGTGCCGACGGACCTCGAGGCTGGCGAAATCGAAGTTGGCGATCAGCTCCCAGTCGAAGTAGGTACCCGGCTCGCCGGAGTCCTGCCACTCGTACCGGTCACGGTACGGGGAGTCGGGGTTCCGGTAGGCGTCCTGGAACCACTCGTGGTCCCGTGCGGAGTGGTTCAACACGAGGTCGAAGAGCACGCGCATTCCGCGGTCGTGGGCCGCGTCGACGAACGCCTCGTAGTCCTCGCGGTCGCCGAGGTCGTCGGCGATGGAGAAGAAGTCCGTGATGTTGTAGCCGTGGGGCGCGCCGTCGTGTTGGAGCACGGGCGTGAGCCACAGCGTGTCCACGCCGAGCTCCTCGAGGTAGTCGAGCCGCCTCTCGAGCGCCTCGAAGGTGGTCTCGGCCTCGTCGTCGTCGGCCGCGTAGCCGCGGACGTAGATCTCATAGAGCGTGGCGTCCGTCGCCCACGCCGGCGGGTCGTTGAGTCGCGTGACGCCGACGTCCTCGCCGTCCCCGAGCCGGTCGACGCTCACCGCGTCGGCGACGCTGTAGCTCGCGCCGACGGCGACGCCGTGGACGCGGACCCGCTCGTCGATCGCCGCGAGCGGGATCCGAAGCTCGCGGCCGTCGACGGTCACGTCGCCGCGGGTCACGCCGTCGCGGTCGTCGAGGAGGAACTCCACGTCGAGATCGCTCGCGGCCCGCGCCGAGTCCGGGTGTGGCGTCGGCGTCGCGCGGACGACCGCCTCACCGCCCGCGATCTCGGCGTCGAGTCTCACCCGCGGTCTGCCGTCGTCACGGTCGGGAGCCTTCGCGCCCGCGCCCGACCCGGAGCCCGAGACGAGACCGCTCTCGCCCCCGCTTCCGCGGGCGGAGCCGCTCTGCCCGGTGTAGCCGCTCTCCCCGCTGTAGCCGCTCCGGCCGGCGGCTCCCGCCGCGCTAGCATCGCCGGTCGGTCGACGATCGCCCGGAAAGACGCGAACCGTGAGGTGGTGGCGGTCCTCGGGGGTCTCCAGCGCGATCCGGTAGCGTCCGGGCGTGTCCGGGACGAACTTCTCGACCGCCTCGTTGCCGACGGTCGCCTCGCTCGCGATCGGCGCCTCCGTGACCGTCCACCGGTAGGTGGCCTGGGGGTCCGGGTCACGCGGCGCCAACTGTACCACGTCGCCGACGGCGGCGAACTGCGGCGGGCCTGGATGGTCCATTATTACTTCCCGACTCGGCCACTTCGGGCTTAGGTGTTCGGAAATCACAGCGGACAGACATACTGAACGTCCCTGATACATCGGTGCGTCGAGAGCGACTCAGCTCGGCGGTACCACGACGTTCAGCGATCCGCGATCGTTCCCGATAGGTGATTGATATCCCGTGTAGTGGCGTTCGATCCGTCCGTGGGTTCGGATCCGACGACCGCGCTCGCGGCGGCGAGTGGGACGGCTCTTTATCCATCGACCGCGTTCGCCCCTCCATGCGTACGCTCGCTTTCGACGGTCGAACCGGCGCGGCCGGGGACATGATCTGTGCCGCGCTGATCGCGGCCGGGGCCGACGCCGCGGTGCTCGACACGGTCGAGGACCGGCTTCCCGTCCGCTATGCGGTCGGCGAGACGACGAAGAACGGGATCCGGGCGACGACGGTCGACGTGCTCCTCGACGACGAGGGGAGCGGCGTCGACCCCGGCGCTCGGGAGGCCGACAGCGACCGCTCTCAAGATCAACACGAGCATCACCACGATCAACACGACCACGAGCACGACCACGACCACGAGCACGCACACCAGCACGGACATGCCGAGGGAGCCGGCGTCCACCGGACCTACCCGGAGGTCGTCGAGCTCGTCGAGTCGATGGACCTCCCGGCGGCCGTCGAGGCGACCGCGCTCGAGGCGTTCGAGCTGCTCGGCCGGGCGGAGGCGTCGACGCACGGGACCGACCTCGAGGAGACGGCGTTCCACGAGGTGGGCGCGGACGACGCGATCGCCGACGTCGTCGGCGCGGCGCTGCTCCTCGACGACCTCGACGTCGACCGCGTCGTCACCACGCCCGTCTCCGTCGGCGGGGGAGACGTCGAGATGGCCCACGGCGTCTACCCGATCCCGGCCCCGGCGGTGGTCGGGATCGCCGAGCGTGCCGGCCTCACGCTCGTCGGCGGGCCGGTCGACCGCGAACTGCTGACGCCGACCGGAGCGGCGATCCTCGGGGCCGTCGCCGAGGGCGTCGACGCGCTGCCGGCGCTCCGCGTCGACGGCGCGGGGTACGGCGCGGGCGACGCGACCTTCGATCGCCACCCGAACGTGCTCAGGGCGGTGATCGGCGACGGCGGGGGGACCGTCACGGCCGAGGCACACGGGCACGACGCCGGCTCCGGCGGGCTCGTTCACGACGACATCGCGGTTCTGGAGACCAACCTCGACGACGCCGCGCCGGAGGTGCTCGGCGGCCTCCAGGAGTCGCTCGCGGCGGCCGGCGCCCGCGACGTGACGATCGTGCCGACGACGATGAAGAAGTCGCGGCCGGGCCACCTCGTGAAGGCCATCTGTAAGCCGGCGGACGCTGCGGCGGTCGCGGAGCGGCTCGCTCGGGAGACCGGCACGCTGGGCGTGCGACAGGCGGGCGCGAGCCACCGCTGGATCGCCGATCGCGCCTTCGAGACCGCGATCGTCCCGGTCGACGGGGTCGATCACGAGGTGTCGGTGAAGGTGGCCTCGACCGCCGACGGCGACGTCTACGACGTGAGCGCCGAGTACGACGAGGCGGCGGCGGTCGCCGCCGAGGCCGGGATCCCCGTCCGCGAGGTGCTCCGCCGGGCGGAGACGCGCGTCCGCGACGACCTCGGCGACGTCGGCGCCGACGAGTGAGTCCGCGAGGGGGTCCCGGATCCGCGAGTACGACCGGGTGACCGACGCGAGGACGCCGGAACCTCGACGGAAAGACGACAGGCCTATGCCCGACGCCCGGCCACTCGGAGGTAAGTCACCCTATGATCGAGCGTATTCACACGTCGGAGGTCGACCCGGACGCGGACGAGGTCGCGATCGCGGGCCACGTCCACGAGATCCGTGACCTCGGCGGCCTGGTGTTCCTCATCGTGCGCGACCGCGAGGGACTCATCCAGGTCGTCTTCAAGGAGGAGCGCGAGCCGGAGCTGTTCGAGGCCGTCCAGGACGCGGGCTCCGAGGACGTCGTCCGGGTCGTCGGCGAGCCGCTCGAGAGCGACCAGGCCCCCGGCGGCGTCGAGCTCGCGCCGACGGCCTACGAGGTGCTCGACGAGGCGGACTCGCCGCTTCCCCTCGAGATCTCGAAGGACGTCGACGTCGACCTCTCGACCCGGCTCGACAACCGCGCGCTCGACCTCCGGAAGCCCGAGACGCTCGCGGTGTTCTCGCTGCGCTCGAAGCTGATGACCGCGATGGAGGAGTGGTTCGACGAGGAGGGGTTCGTCGACATCAAGACCCCCCTGATCTCGAAGGGCGGCGCGGAGGGCGGCGCGGAGCTGTTCCCGATCCTCTACTACGACCGCGACGCGTTCCTCTCACAGAGCCCGCAGCTGTACAAGCAGATCCTGATGGCCGCCGGCTACGAGGCCGTCTACGAGACCGGCACCGCGTTCCGCGCGGAGGACTTCGCGACCTCACGACACGTCTCGGAGATCGCGATGTTCGACGTCGAGCTGGCGTACATCGAGGACCACAACGACGTGATGGACGTTCAGGAGGAGTCGCTCAGACACGCGATCCGGGCGGTCGCCGAGAACGCGGAGCGCGAGCTCGACCTCCTCGACGTCGACCTGACGGTCCCCGAGGAGGACTTCCCGCGGATCACCTTCGAGGAGGCGCTCGACCTCCTCGAGACGGAGTTCGGCCACTTCCCGGACGATCCGACCGACCTCGACACGAAGGGCGAGAAGCTCCTCGGCGAGCACTTCGCGGAGCAGGGCCACCCCGCCTTCTTCATCGTCGGCTACCCCGACGAGAAGTTCTACTACATGCAGGACGTCGAGGGCGACGAGATCGCCTCCCGGAAGTTCGACCTCATCTACGAGGGCCAGGAGCTCTCCTCGGGCGGCCAGCGCGAACACGACGTGGAGCGCATGGTCGAAGTGATGGAGGCGGAGGGCGTCGAGCAGGCGAACTTCGAGTTCTACATCGAGGCGCTGAGCTTCGGGACGCCCCCGCACGGCGGGTACGGGCTCGGGATCGACCGGCTCGTCCAGCAGGTCGCCGGCCTCGACAACATCAAGGAGGCGATCATGTTCCCGCGCGACCCGAACCGGCTGGAGCCGTAAGACGGCGAGACCGGTCTACCCCTCTCTTTCGGTCGCCGCCGCATCGAGCAGCGCCTCGTACGCCGGCTCGTATCGGTCCGCGATCGTGTCGGGATCGCCGCGCTCCTCGCCGGACAACGCAGGCAGCCGAGTCGTCGCGAGCGGCTCGATCATCTCCGTCAGCGTTCCCGTGTGCTCCTCGAGGCTGCCCTCCCGCGGGCTTCCGGAGGCGACCGCGCGGGCCTTGCGGTAGCGGTCGCCGGCGTAGACGCGCGCCCGGCCGGGGTCGACGACGGCGACCGCGTCGTACTCGACCGACAGCGGCGCGGCGACGTCCCCGTAGGACTCGACGACGACCGGGACGGTCGCGTCAGCCACCCGGTCCGCGAGCCGGTCGAACGCGGGGAGGTACGCCTCCGCGGTCACCTCGTCGAGTTCGGCCACGTCGTCGACGCGGACCGCGTCGGCGAGCGGGAGGCGTTCCCGGAGCGACTCCGGGATCAGCCCCGCGTCCGCGGCCGCACCGTTGAGCACGAACCGCGAGCCGCCCTCGTCGGCCGCGGGGGACGTGACCCGGTCACAGAGGAAGGTCCGGTCCGACTCCCCCAACAGTCCGGTCCGGCCGGGCGTCGGAAGCCACAGCCGGTGAAGGGGGTTGATCGACTCCGGCGTGACCGCGCCGCGGGCGGACGCGTCGTCGCTGCCGGCCGCGTCGCCGGCCGACGCGCCCAGCGGACGCGTGCTCGCGGCCGCGAGCTTCCGAGCGTCCTTCCCGTACAGCCGCCCGGACCCGGCGGCGATCCGGACGTCGTCGTGGTCGAACCAGTGGTCGTTGCCGGCGCGGGGTTTCACCCCGACAGCGTCGCCGACCCGCGCCGTGAGCGTTGCGAGCAGCCCCGTGGAGAACGTCGTCTTTCCGGCGTCGACCCGCGCGCCGCCGGCGACGAGCAGGGTCGGCGGATTCGACGGGTTCCCGTCGTGTGCGTTCGCGTTCACTATTCCTCGGCGTCGGGCTCGTCAGCGTCGTCACCGACGTCGCCGGCGGCGGCATCGTCGCTGGCGTCCTCGGCGAGCCCGTAGTAGCCGGGGCTGTCGTCGGTCGGCGGATCGGCGACGACCATGTCGTCGGCGTGGACCATCACCCACGGGATCGCCCAGTCGATCAGCACGGCCTCGGTGTCGGCGTCGATCTCGGCGTCGGGCTCGAGCCCCTGGAGCAGCCGCCCGATCTCCGGGATCGTGTACAGCAGGTCCGGCTCGAACAGCTCGGCCGGCTCGTAGAAGTCACACGGGAACGTCTCCTCGAAGGCGGATCTCGGTTCCGGCATGTCGGGCGGCTACGCTCGCGGTTCCGTAAACGCTGGCGATGTTCGCCGCTGGCGGGGTGCGACGGTGTCAAAAAACGTCGGGGTTCGACGCGCGGGGCGCGCGTTCCGGCTGTCGGGTTACTCGAACAGCTCGACGGCCTGCTCGTAGCGGGCGGACGGCTCCTCCCAGTCGACGACCTCGAAGAAGTTGTCGACGAACTCGCCGCGAGCCGGGCCGTAGTCGTGGTAGTAGGAGTGCTCCCAGACGTCCAGCGCGAGGATCGGGTGGCCGCCCCAGATCGCACCCTGGTCGTGTTTGTCGACCACGACGTTGCGGAGCTGGTTCGAGAACGTGTCGTAGACGAGGAGCGCCCAGCCGCTCGCCGCGGAGGCCGCCGCCTCGAACTCGCCCTTCCAGGCCTCGTACGAGCCGAAGTCCTCCTCGATGCGGTCGGCGAGGTCGCCCTCGGGCTCGTCGCCGCCCTCCGGCGACATGTTCTGCCAGAACAGGTCGTGGAGGATGTGTCCCGAGGAGTTGTGGGTCACGTTGCGGATCGCGCCGCCCGACGAGGAGAAGTCACCCTCCTCGCGGTTGGCCTCGAGCGTCTCCTCGGCCGCGTTCCAGCCGTTCACGTACCCCTGGTGGTGGGTGTCGTGGTGCCATTCGAGCACCTGCTCGGAGATGTGCGGTTCGAGCGCGTCGTAATCGTACGGGAGCGGATCGAGTTCGTAGCTCATGCTTGTATCACCTATCCCCAACATGGATAGGAAACCTGTTAAAGATAATGCGGTACCTGATACCACACGTCACCGGACGCGAGTGTTACCGGACGCCGACGAACGCGGACGGTACGCTCGCGGTTCGGGCGAAACGGGGTTTCCGGGGGCGACCGCGGATCGATCAGTCCACTCGGACAAATGTAACCACTATAAGTTACTCTCATTTTCGAAAACGACAAACAGCAAGACCCTGCCGCACTCGGACGGTGGGGCTGGGATTCGAACCCAGGAAGCCGTGAGGCTACCGGTTTTCAAGACCGGCGCAATGGGCCACTCTGCCACCCCACCCCGAGTTGACGTGTCGGGGCCCCCCGACTAAGGGATGTCGGTGTCGGGCGGTGCCGCGAACGCTCACCGAAAGAGCCGGAACGACCCTTGCCCGACGACGACCTCCGAGGAGCCGTTCTCGGTCGTGCTCGTCACCGACATCTCGCTGACGCCGATGGAGCCGCCGGAGCGGACGACCGTCGCCTCCGCCTCGAGGTCGCCCTTGGCGGGTCGCAGGTAGTTCGTGTTGAGGTTCACCGTCGCCACGTCGCCCGAGAGCGGGTCCTCGAAGGCGGTCCGCTGGGCGAGCCCGCCCGCCGTGTCGATGAGCGTCGCCGCGACGCCGCCGTGGATCGTCCGCCCGTCCGCGTTCGTCAGCTTCCGGTCGAACGGGATCGACAGCACCATCCGCCCGCGCTCGACCACGTCGACCGACGTGTTGAGCCACGAGAGGTAGCCGTGCTCCTCCTCGATCCGGCGTTCGATGAGCGACACCGCCTCCGCGGGAAGCGGATCCGTCTCCGAGACCTCTCCCTCGTCCATACCCCGGAATCGCCGCCGACCCGTTTGTATCCAGGGGATCCGCGTGAGCGACCCGGCGGTTCATACCCGATCCCGCGGCAGACCCTCCGTGACCTGACGAACCGCCCGCGGCGGCCGAGGCGGGAGCCCGGCGCACCGCCGCGGAGCACGACCGCGAGCGCCGGCTGTTCGCCCGATCATCTCCTCGCGAGCGGACGCTCCACTTCGGCGGCCGGCGGTCGGCGGCTCACCCGACGCCGAGCCGGATCGGGTCGTCGCTCCGCTCGATCGTGATCTCGACGGCGTCGCCGACCGCGAACTCGTGGTCCGGACAGACGACCTTCGCGCCGTAGTCGCCGTCGCGGGCCGCGAACAGCGACAGCCCCGTGACGCGGTCCCCGTTCGCGGTCACGTCGATCGGCGCCCACGCGATCCCCCGATCGGCGGCCACGCCGACCCGCGTTCCCCACAACGAGACGGCTCGACCGGCGTCGACGGCGGCGAACGCGCCGCCGCCCGCGTAGTGGGCCAGGCCGCCGTCGAGCGGCACGCCGCCGTCGCTCGCGATCGCCGCGAACTCGCCCGGAGCCGGATGCGTCGGCGCGTCCAGGGTGACGTGGCTCGGCCCGCGTTCGAGGACGACGCCGGTGCCGTCCCAGGGAACGCCCGCGACGGCCGCGTCCACGTCGACCGGGAGCGACCCGCTCGCGCGGCGCGCGTTCGCCCCCGGCGGGCGGAACCCGAGATGGACGTGGTCGTCGACCCACCGTCCGAAGAATCCGGAGCGCGTCATCGGGCCGAGGGAGTCGCCCACGTCGATCCGGTCGCCCGGCTTCACGCTCGGGGTCACGTGAAGGATCCGTGCGACCGTGCCCGGCGCCGTCCCGGTCCGCCGACACCACGCCTCGTCGAGGTCGACGACGATCAGGTGGTCCTCGGACGCGGCGTACGATCGATCGGGGCAGCCGACGGTGTACGTCTCCCGGACGACGCCGGAGACGGGAGAGATGCCGTCCTCGCCGTCGGGATAGAGGTCGATCGCGTTCCCCGCGTCGTGTGCGGGGTACGGGGAGTTGAACCGCGAGAACCGCCGATAGCGGGAGACGACCGCCGCGGGGATCCGGACCGGAGCGGTCACGTCGACGCGACCTCGATCCCGTCGATCTCGAAGCACGCGCCGCCGCCCGCCTCGTCGACGACCCGGACGGACCAGCCGTGCGCGTCGACGATGTCGCCGACGATCGCGAGCCCGAGGCCCGTGCCGTCGTCGAGGGAGACCCCGCGTTCGAAGACCCGACCCCGTTCGTCCGACGGGATCCCCGGTCCGTCGTCGGCGACCCGGAGCGTGACTCCGTCGTCGGTTCGCTCGGTTCGAACCCGCACGGTCACGTCCTCGCCGGCGTGCTCCACCGCGTTACGGAACAGGTTGGCGAGGAGCTGCCGGAGCCGGTCGGCGTCGGCCGACACGGTCTCGTCGGCGGCGTCGACGACCAGCGTCGCCGCTCCGGTTTCGAGGCGCGACCAGACGGTCCGGACCGCCGCGTCGATCGAGACGGGTTCGACCTCGTCGACGGCGCGTCCCGCGGTGGCGAGCGAGAGGAGTCCCTCGATCAGCTCGTCCATCCGTTCGTGGGCGTCCGCAGCCCGTTCCAACGCCCCGTCGTCGCCGTCGCCGTGACGGGCCAACTCGACGGCCGCGGTCGCGGCTGCGAGGGGGTTTCGGAGGTCGTGGCTGACGACGCCGGCGAAGTCCTCGAGCCGCTCGTTCTGGCGTTCGAGCTGGCGCTCTCGACGCTCCAAGGCCTCCTGTCGCCGCTCGCGTGCCGTCACGTCCCGAAGGAGGAAGACGTGCCCCCGGTCCGTTCCGTGTGGGTCCGTGATGGGATCCTCCTGGACGTCGAACCGGCGGCCGCCGATGGTGATCGGATGTTCGTCGCCGGACTCCAGCTCGGGAAACGCCGTCGACAGCGACTCCCCGACCGCGTCGGCGGGGAGGATCCGCTCCGCGGCGGGGTTGAGGTCGCGGATCCGGCCGTCGGAGCCGGCCACGATCACGGGGTCCTGCATGACCTCGACCGCGGTGTCGCGCGCGACGACCGCGGCGTCGAGGGTACCGAGCCAGAACACCACGCCGTACAGGAACACGCCGTGGACGACGAACGCCGCGGGCGTCCAGTCGACCGTCGGGTAGCTCCCGAAGTCGACGACGGTCGCGATCCCGGCGAGCAGCGGAAACAGCGTTCCGAGGAGGGCGACGAACGTCTGGAGCCGATAGCGGTTCCCGGTTCGGCGATAGAGGTCGACGATCACGAGGAGACCCGCTGCGTACAGGCCGTAGGCGTACACAACGAAGATGAGCCCCGCCGGGCCGAGCCCGGTCTGGACGAGCGTGAACGGTCCCTCGACGATCGGCTCGAAGGACCGCCGCGCCAGCCCGTGCGTCCGGCTCGACCACGCCAGGAGCACCCAGAGGAACGCCGGCGTCGCGAGGCCGATCAGCCGGCGCTCGGTCCGCCACTCGTCGCGGCCGGCGTACGCGAACGCGAAGACGATCCAGAGCACGGGTAGCGCGGCGAGGAAGGGCGTCGCGACCTGGAGCGCCCCGATCATCACCGACGGGTCCGGGCTCGCGACCCTGACCGCGTACAGGACGGCGACGACGCCGGCACAGCCCAGGTAGAGCGAGACCTCGAGCCCTCCCGGCTCGTCGCGCTCGGTCCACGCGGTACGACCGAGCAGGAGACCGACGGCTCCCGAGAGCAGGCAGGCGAGAAGGTACGCCTGGACCGGAACGGCGGTCGGGTCGCTCATCGATACCGGAACCAGCCCAAGGACCAGCAAAACCTTTGCGCCATTCCCCGAAGCGACCGCGTCCGGACGCAAGCGGTTTGTCGGTCGCCCCCGTCGCGGCCCCCATGCGGGTGCTTCGGGGACGGGGGGCGACCGTTCGGGCCGACCGCGAACACACCGCCCGGCTGCTCGCCGACGCGGCTGACGGGAGTCCCGGCGTCCGGGTCTGGGCACCGCCCCGGCAGGTCGCGTTCGGTCGCCGCGACGCGCGGGAGTCCGGGTACGACCGGGCGCGTCGGGTCGCCGAGGCGGCCGGGTTCGCCCCGGTCGAGCGCGACGTCGGCGGGCGTGCGGTCGCGTACACCGGGCGGACCCTCGCGTTCGCGCTCTCGGTCCCGCTCGACGGGGACCGAGGCCGGATCGACGAGCGCTACGCCGACGTCACCCGCGCGGTGCGATCGGCGCTCGGGAGGGTCGGAGCCGCGGTCTCGCCCGGCGAGCCCTCCCGCTCGTTCTGTCCGGGCGATCACTCCCTCCGCGTCGCCGGGGGCGGGAAGGTGGCGGGGACGGCCCAGCGGGTCCGTGCCGACGCCGCGCTCGTCGCGGGCTGTCTCGTGGTCTCGCGCTCCGACGCGGCGGCGCTGGCGACCGTTCTCGAACCGGTGTACGACGCGCTCGACGTTCCGTTCGATCCGGAGTCGATCGGGAGCGTCGCGGAGGCCGGCGGGCCGGTCGAAGCCGAACGGATCGCGCGGGCCGTCGAGGAGGCGCTGATCGACCTGGCGGACGCCGACTCCCCGCGGGTCGATCGGGTCGGAGCCGAGCCCTGGTGAGCCGAAACGGCCCACGACGCGGCGAGACGACGCTTCGCCGCGCTCTCGGCGTATCGCGCTTTCGACGTGCTTTTTATTCGCGGGCGTCTCGGTCCGCGCATGGCCGAATTCAAAGTCGTCGTCGCCGACCCCGAGACCGGCGAGACGTTCCAGCGAGAGGTCGACGGACAGGACGCGAACCGATTCCTCGGTCGAGACGTGGGCGACGAGATCGGCGGCGACGCCGTCGGACTCTCCGACCACACCGTCGAGATCACCGGCGGCTCGGACGAGACGGGCCGACCGATGCGCGAGGACGTCTCCGGAACGCGCCTGAAGGAGCTGCTCCTCGAGGGCGGCGTCGGGTTCAAGCCGTCCCGCGAGGGCGAGCGAAAGCGGATCACCGTCCGCGGTCGCGAGATCGCCGACGACGTGGCCCAGATCAACGTCTCCGTCGTCGACGGCGAGGGCGACGTCGCCGCGGCGTTCGACGACGAGTAATCCGGCTTCATGCCCCGCGTTCCCTCCGACGACGAGAGCGTCGCGTCCGTCCGCGTGACGCTCGCCCGCAGCGGCGGCACCCGCCGACCCTGCGTCCGCCTCCCGGCCGACGCCGACCTCGAGGGGCGCGTCGAGTCGGGCTCGTGTACGTCGCTCGCGCTCGCGGACGGTGACCTCGTCCGGCTGGTGATCGACCGCGAGGAGTGCCACGCGCGGGTCCTCGCCGACGCCACGGGGCGGCTGCTCCGCGGGGCGTACGACAACCGGCGGCTGGCGCGCGATCCCGGCGCGGGCGAGAACCGGCTCGCCGCGTGGCTCGACGCAAACGACCGGGAACCGGGCGAGAGCGTCGTCCTCGACGTCGTGGTTCCGGGCGAGCTGTACGGGCTCCGGATCCCCGGCGAGCGCGCGGTGTACGACGCGAACCGCGGTCCACGGTCCTCGCTGTCGGACATCGCGCGGGACCTCGACGGCTGAGACGCGATCGCCGGGGGCGCGAGCCGTCGTGCGGCGATCGAGACGCGACCTCGCGGTCCCGACCGGCGACGGGCCGGATCGCTTATTCTCTCGCGACCCCGATCCCCGTACATGAAGGAGGTCGACGCGGATCTGACGGCGCTCGACCGGGGGATCATCAACGCGTTCCAGGGTGGGTTCCCCGTGACCGCGCGCCCGTTCGAGCCCGCCGCCGCCGCGCTTCGTGACCACGGACTGGCGGTCACCGGCTCCGAGCTCTGCGAGCGCGTCCGGGAGCTCGACGAGTCGGGCGTGCTCTCGCGGTTCGGCGCGCTCGTCAACGCCGAGGAGATCGGCGGCGCGGCCTCGCTCGTCGCGATGCACGCGCCCGAGGACCGCTACGAGGCGATCGCGGAAACGGTCAACGACTTCACCGCGGTGGCACACAACTACGAGCGGGAGCACCCCCACCTCAACATGTGGTTCGTCGTGAGCGTCGCCGACCACCCCGACCCCGACAAGGACGGGAGCGACCGGGTCGAGGAGGTGCTCGCGGAGATCGAGGCGGCCACCGGCCAGGAGACGTACAACCTCCCCAAACTGCGGGAGTTCCACGTCGGCGCGAAGTTCCTCGTCGACGGGCCGGTCGCCGACGGCGACGTGGACCTCTCGGGGCTGGCCCCCGACGTCGAGCCGTCCGGTCGCTCGACGCTCTCGCCCGCCGAGCGTGACCTCGTCGTCGAGATCCAGGGCGGGCTGCCGGTGACGGAGACGCCGTACGCGGACGTGGCGGCGGCGATCGACGCCGACGTCGACTGGGTGATCGAGACGATAGAGCGGTTCCGGCTGGAGGGGAAAGTGCGTCGGGTCGGGGTCATCCCCAACCACTACGCGCTCGGGTACACGGAGAACGGGATGACCGTCTGGGACGTGCCCGAGGAGGTCTTGGACGAGGTCGGCCCCACGGTCGCGGATCTGGAGTTCGTCACGCACTGCTACCAGCGTCCCCGGCACGCGGGCGTCTGGGAGTACAACTTCTTCGCGATGACGCACGGCCGGACCGAGGCCGAGAGCGAACGCCGCGTGGCGGAGGTGAAGGAGACGATGGCCGACTACTGGGACGTCGGCTCCGACGACTGGGACACGCTGTTCTCGACCCGAATCCTGAAGAAGACCGGGATCCGGATCGAGGAGCGCGCCGACAGCAACACGGCCTGATACGCCGTGGCGACGACTCCCACACCATGATACCGCTGTACCACGACCTCTCCGAGGAGACCGTCCTCGTCGTCGGCGGCGGCGCGGTCGGCCGGCGGAAGGCCCTGAACTTCGCGGAGGAGGCGCGCGTCGTCGTCGTCAGCCCCGCGTTCGACGACCGACTGGTCGAGGCGGCTGCCGAGGACGACTCCCCGATCGGCCTGGTTCGTGCCGCCCCGAACGCCGACTCGGTGTCGGCGTGGGTCGACCGCGTCGATCCCGCGCTCGTGGTCGCCGCGACCGACGACCCGGCGGTGAACGCGGCCGCGGAGGCGGCGGCGCTCGACGCGGGGCGCCTGATCAACCGCACCGACGTCTCCGGCGGGCGCGATCCGGGGAGCGTCGTCGTCCCGGCGACCGTCGCGGACGACCCGGTCAGGGTGGCGGTCTCCACGGGCGGGCGGAGCCCCGCGCTCTCGAAGGCGCTCCGCGAGCGGATCGGCGCCGAGATCGAGGGTGCCGGGGCGATGGCCGAGCTCACGGGGGAGCTGCGTGAGGAGCTCTCGGCGGCGGGCGTCGACCCCGAGATCCGCCGGGAAGCGATCCGCCGAGTCGTGCGATCCGAGGGGGTTTGGAAGGGTTTACAAAAGGGGAGATCCAAGGCTCGAATCGAGGCAGACAACGTGATAGAGGAGGTCGTCGACCGATGAAGGAGCCGGGTGCGATCACGGGCGTGAGCGTCGCCCACGGCGACGCGACGATAGACGAGATCGACGCCGCCGGCGGCGAGAGCGTCCGGGCGACCGTGTCGGACCTCCTCGCGCGCGACGGGGTCGAGGAGGCGTTCGCGCTCCGGACGTGTAACCGCTCGGAGGCGTACGTCGTCACCGACCGGACCACGAAGGGTCGGGAGGCGCTCGAGTCGTTCGCGCCGTCGGTCCGCGGCGCGGCGGTCCGCCGGCTCGACCACGAGGGCAGTCTGGAGCACCTGATGCGGGTCGCCTCCGGCCTCGAGTCGCTCGTCCTCGGCGAGGACCAGATCATCGGCCAGATGCGGGAGGCCTACGAGGAGTCCCGCTCGGCCGGCGGGATCGGTCCCGTCCTGGAGGACGCCGTCACGAAGGCGCTCCACGTCGGGGAACGCGCCCGCACGGAGACGTCGATAAACGAGGGGGTCGTCTCGCTCGGCTCCGCGGCGGTCCGGCTCGCGGCCGGCGAGATCGACCTGACGGACGGCACCGCGGTCGTCGTCGGCGCGGGCGAGATGGGCACGCTCGCGGCCCGCACGCTCGACGCCACGACGGTCTCGGAGATCGTCGTCGCGAACCGGACGGTGCCGAACGCGCGGTACGTCGCCGAGGAGGTCGACACCGACTCGTCGGTCGTCCACCTGAGCGACCTCCCCGCCGTGGTCCCGGACGCGGACCTCGTGATCACGGCGACCGGCAGTCCGGAGCCGGTGCTCGACCCGGCGGCGTTCACGGGCGTGGACCGGATCGTCTGTATCGACATCGCCCAGCCCCGCGACGTCGACCCGGAGACCGGCGATCTGGAGGGGGTCTCGCTGTACGACATCGACGCCCTGGAGGACGTCACCCGCGAGACCCGGAGGCGCCGGGAGACGGAGGCCCGCGAGGTGGAGTCGATCATCGACGAGGAGCTCGACCGGATCCTCCGGTCGTACAAGCGGAAGCGCGCCGACGACGCCATCTCGGCGATGTACGCCGGCGCGGACCGGGTCAAGGCCCGCGAGCTCGACCGCGCGCTCACGAAGCTCGAGGCGCAGGGCGGGCTGACCGACGACCAGCGCGAGACCGTCGAGGCGATGGCGGACGCGCTGGTCGGCCAGCTGCTCGCGGCCCCGACGCGGTCGCTCCGGGACGCCGCCGGCGAGGACGACTGGGAGACGATCCGGACGGCGCTCGAGCTGTTCGACCCCGAGTTCGACGCCCCGCCGGAGACGCCGGGCGGAACCGACGGCGAGGTCGAAGCCCCCGCCGGCGCGCCGTTCGACACGATCCCGGACTCCGCGACCGAGGAGCTCGACGACTGACGCCGGGTACGTTTTCGACCGAAACCCGCTTCTTACGGACGAGGTGGAGTCCCCGCTCTGGCACGTACGCTGGACGTTCTCGGCTTCCACGTCGAGGCGGGTTTCGTACGCTGTGAGGATGAAGCCGGACCGCGACTCGTTCACGTTGAACCCTTTCGAGAGACGGAGTTGACCATGCGTGTCTCCGAGAGGAGGAGTCGGCCGTGCTTACGATCCGTTCCGCGCCCAAAGACGGGATACCCCCTCGATTTTACAGGTGGGCGGAAGACGGTTTAGCGGCCGAGACCCTCGAGATCCGGCCTGCCGTGAGTTCGCCAACTAGTGTGACATGACGAGCGGCTCTTCTCGAGTTTCCGCAAGTCACTCTTCGGATTCTTTTCTCTGGCGACCGTCCAACCGGCACGAGCGCGACGCCGGCAGGTGTGGGCACGCTCGTCCGGGACGGTGGCGAACCGAAAAGAAGGCCGGACGGCTGACCCTACTCGTCGGGTCCGCCGGCGACGTACTGGGTGACGTTTCCGAGGTTCATCGCCACTGCGAGGAGGATCGCGATCACGAGGACGATGAAGGCGGAGATCGCGTTCATCTTCGGCGCGGCGCCGTACTTGATCATCGAGAACATCGCCGTCGTCAGCACGTCCATCGTGCCCTTGGTGAAGAACGCACGGATGAAGTCCTCAAACGATCGGATCCACGCGAACAGGAAGCCCGCGCCGACCGCCGGGGCGATGATCGGCAGCGTCACATCCCGGAAGGTCTCCAGCGGACTCGCACCCAAGTCCCGCGCAGCCTCCTCCAACTGTTCGTCGAAGGTGTACAGCCGGGCGGAGACGATGAGAAGGACGAACGGGAACCCGTACACGGAGTGGGTCAACACGAGAGTCAGGAACCCAGGGACGAACAGGTCACCCACTACTGGGATCGCGGACAGCAGCGTCCGGAAGTAGATCAGGAGCGCGATACCCAGAACGACGCCGGGAACGATCATCGGTAGGATGCCGAAGGTCCGGAACGCGGACTTCAGCGGGAACTCCCGGCGCGCGAGGGCGAACGAGGCCAGCACGCCGAGCACCGTTGCGATACACGCCGCAACCGTCGCGACCTGGGCGCTATTAAACAGCGCCATCATCAGTCCGGGATCGGAGAACGTCGCGGCGTAGTGCTGGAGGGTGAATCCCTCGAACGGGAACAGGGTGCTCGCGTTCTGTGCAACCGAGAGGAATACCATCACTGCGAGCGGGATCCACAGGAACACGAGCAACAGCCCCGCGATTCCGTAGAGTCCCCGGCGCAGCCAGCGCTCGCGGGTCCGGTGGTCAAAGAACCGTTCGACGGTCGTCACGTCAGTCGTGTTTTCCGTGTTAGTCGCCATCTCAGACACCTCCCAGTTCGTCGACGTCGACGTAGCGGAAAGCCAGGGCGAACGCGACGACGATGGTCAAGACGATGAACATCGAGCCAGCGCTACCGTAGCCGATCGCATACAGCGAGTTGATGCGCTCCTCGATCAGTTGGCCGATCATCAATACCTTCCCCTGTCCGAGGAAACGTGGCGTGATGAAGGCCCCGAGGGAGGGGACGAACACGAACAGGCTCCCGCTGATGATTCCCGGTAACGCGAGCGGGAGAATGACGTCTTTCAGTACTGCCGGACGCGACGCACCGAGATCACGGGCCGCCTCGACGAGTGAGAAGTCGATGCCGTCGAGGCTCGCGTATAGCGACAGTAGCATGTACGGGAAGTATGCGTGCGTCAGACCGACGATGATCGCCGGGACCCCGAAGTTGAACACGGCTAGAGGCTCGGATATCATCCCGAGTTTGAGCAGCGTCGCGTTGAGAACCCCGTTCGGACCGAACATCAACAGCCACGAGTAGGCCCGCACGAGGTACATCGTGAAGAACGGGAGGAGCACGAGGAAGATGACGACCTTGAACACCCGCCCGCCTTTCCGTGCGAGCAGATAGGCGAGGGGGAAGGCAAGCGAGAAACACATCACGGTCGTCACTATGGCGATCACATACGAGAGCAGCAGCGACTCCATGAACGCGGTGTTCCAGAACGAGCTCTCCCAGGGTAGACCGGGGCCGGTAAGTTGCCCGTAGTTGTCCAGCGACGGCTGCCAGACGATGTTGTACGCCTCGTTGATGTTCATGAAGCTCACCGTCACCATGAACGTCAGCGGCGCCAACAGCAACAGGCCAAGCCAGATCGTCGAGGGTCCGGCGGTCAGAGCGAGCTTGCCTCTGGCCGTCCGGAGCAGCGATCTGTTGTTGGTGTCTGTGCTTGCGGCCATCTTACGCGGACTTGATCTCCTCCCACGCAGTGAGCCAGGCGTCTTCGTTCTCGACAGACTTGAACGGGATCATCGACTCCAGCTGTGAGGGATCGATCGCTCCGAACATCTCGTTTTGCTCGTCGCTCAGGTGCTCCTGGGTCTTGGGGTTGACCGACGGAGAGTACCCGATCTTCGCCAGAGACGCACCGTTCTGGGGCGAGATGTACTCGTTGATGACCTTCCACGCGGCCTCTTTGTTGTCCGACGCCTTCGAGACGACCGCGGATTCGAACCACGCCAGCGATCCCTCCTTCGGTGCCGCCATCTTGGGCCAGGTCTTGCCGTTCGACCACATCTCGACGATCTCGTTGCGACCGGACTGGCCGATGACGAAGTTCCCCTGATTGAACTGCTTAATGTAGGTCGGGTCGGCGGCGATGTACCCTTGAAGCATGTCCTTCTGGTCGATCATCGTGTTCTTCACTTCCTCGATCTGGTCCTCCGAGAGGCTGACCGACGATCCCTCGAAGGCGTCGCGGTACCCGAGGTACAACGCGGCTCCCGACATGGCTTTGAAGTGGTTGTCGTACATGATGATGTTCCCCGAGTACTCGTCGTTGAACAGCATGTCGTAACTCTGCTCGTGGTCCTCGGAGACCTCCCGCGAGTCGTAGGAGTAGCCGTACCACCCGAAGCGGATCGGGACGCCGTACGTGTTACCGCCGCTGGTGAACTGCGACTCCTGGAACCCCTTGAAGACCTCGTAAATGTCCCCACTATTGGTCATCACGTCCTCGTTGACCGGCGCGGCCAGGTCCGCGTCCATCATCTTCGGCACGTAGTTGTTGTTCGGGATCGCGATGTCGTACTGCTCGTTTTGACCCGAGTTCCACGAAGAGAACATCTTCGAAGAGGAGGTCGACTTCGTGATCTCCAGCGTGACTCCCACCTCGTCTTCGATCCTGGATTTGATGTCCGGGTCCGCGTATTCCTCCCACGTCAGGATGTTGATCGTCTGTGATCCACTGCCACCACCGAGACCACCGAGACAGCCTGCGGTCCCCGTGAGTCCCACCGCACCGGCACCCGCTATGTAGGTCCGCCGCGAGACCGTACTGTTACCGCTCGATGCCTGATCGCCGTCAGTCTGACTGTCAGACATATCAACCGCGTAGTTTTTACTACCCTTTTATAAAATTATGTATCATGACATTCGATCCTTCAGTCGGTAAGTTTATACTCGACTCTTGGAAACGCCGTGCCATGGCATCGCAAGGGAAGACCGCTACAAGTGATGAGACACTCGTGGAATTGGACGACGTCCGCAAGGAGTTCGGTGACCTCGTCGCGGTCGAGGGCATCGATTTCACCGTTCGACAGGGCGAGTTTTTCACGCTCGTCGGTCCCTCGGGCTGTGGCAAGACGACCACCCTCCGGATGATCAGCGGCTTCGAACATCCCACCGACGGGGAAGTCCGCATCGGCGGACAGTCGATGGCGTCAGTCCCGCCAGAGGCGCGAGACACAAACCTCGTTTTTCAGCATCTGTCACTGTTCCCGCATTTGACTGTCGCCGAGAACACTGGCTACGGACTGAAAAAGAAAGGCCTTCCCGGAACCCACGACGACGACAGGTCGGAGGAGAAAATCCGCGAGGAGCGTATCTCGGAATACCTCGATCTCGTGGACCTCTCGGGATTCGAGGACCGCAACCCCACGGAGCTGTCCGGCGGGCAGCAACAGCGGGTCGCACTCGCGCGTGCGTTGGTCAACGAACCCGCCGTGTTGTTGCTTGACGAGCCGCTCTCCTCGCTCGACCGGAAGCTGCGGAAGCTAATGCAAGTCGAGCTCCGGAAGATACACGAGAAGACGCAGGGTGCCTTCTTCTATGTGACCCACGACCAGGAGGTCGCGATGACGCTCTCCGACCGTATCGCCGTGATGAACGAGGGTCACATCGAGCAGATAGGCAGTCCCGAAGAGATCTACCGCGAGCCCGCCACCCCCTTCGTCGCCAATTTCATCGGGGACACGAACCTCTTCGACGCTGAGATCCGCGAGCAGGATGGAGCCATGGTCGCCGAGGTCGGGGGCGAGGAAGGGTTCACCGTCCCAGCATCCGGATCGGCGAGGGAGACCACCGTCTCGATCCGCCCCGAGGACTTCGAGATCGGCGAGTCGGGAGCGATCAGCGGCACGGTCCGGGAACGATACTTCCAGGGCGATCAGACGAACTACGTCGTCGAACCTGACGCCGCTCTCGACGAGATCCAAGCCGTGATTCAGGGGCGACAGACCGACATCTCCGTCGGCGATCGGACGGCTCTAGAGATCGTCGAAGGGGCGCCCGTAGTCTTCTGAACGACTGCGGATCAAGAACCCGGCTGAAGTCGTTGGCTTCCCTCGTGTATCTCTGCGAATCGGTCGGTCGTTCATGGCGATAGCGAACGGCGACCGCTGCTGCCGCTCTGTTCGGTTTTGTTTCTCGGGTAGCACCCGTCTCGTCTGATCGATATCACGTCTAAACGGGGCCGAGTCGCCGTACGTCGCGAGCCGACGGGAACCCTTTTTCTTCGGCGTCCGTAGGGACGCCCATGGAGCTTCAGCGATTCGTCGACCGGCTTGACGACCGGCTCGACACCGACGCGTACGCCGACGTCGACGCCAGCGCGAACGGCCTCCAGGTCGGCCCGGAGACGGGGTCGGTCGAGCGCGTCGCGTTCGCGGTCGACGCCGCGACGGCGACGATCGAGGCGGCGGCCGACGCCGGGGCCGACGTCCTCGTCACCCACCACGGGATCTCCTGGGGCGGGATCGACCACGTGACGGGGCGGACGTACGACCGGATCGCCGCGCTCGCGGAGCACGACCTCGCGTTGTACGTCTCACACCTCCCGCTCGACGGCCACCAAGAGCTAGGGAACGCCGCCGGCGTCGCCGACGCGATCGGGCTCGCGGAACGGGAGCCGTTCGGGACGCTCGGTCCGGTCACGATCGGGACGCTCGGGGAGACGGCAGAGCCGCTCCCGCCGGAGACGATCCGCGACCGCCTCGACGGGTTCGAGGGGGCCACGAACGGGACCCGCGTCCTCGCGTTCGGCCCGGACCGGATCGAGCGGGTCGCGGTCGTCACCGGCTCCGGGGCCGACTGGCTCGACGAGGCGGCCGCGGCCGGCGCGGACGCGCTCGTCACCGGCGAGGGGAAACAGCAGGTGTACCACGACGCGCGGGAGGCGGGGGTCACGGTCTTTCTCGCCGGCCACTACGCGACGGAGACGTTCGGGGTGCGCTCGCTCCAGTCGCTCGCCGAGGAGTGGGGCCTGGAGACGACGTACGTGAGCCACCCCACCGGGCTCTGAGCGGCGGACGCGCGCTCGGACAAACGACTCTTTGTGTATTCGCTACGTTATAGCCCGCTCCCGCCGTTCTCGAAGGTATGCCACGACAGAGACGACGCCTCGCCGGGCTCGGGATCGCGATCCTCGTCCTCCTGGCCGGCTGTGCGGGCGTATCGGGCACCGTGGCCGACGGCGACTCGAGTTCGCCGGAGGTGACGGGGACGAACGACCTCGAGCGATCGATCGAGGTGACGGCGGAGGGCGAGGCGTCGGCCGAGCCCGACCGCGCGACCGTGCTGCTCGCGGTCGAGTCGGCCGCGTCCGACGCGGGAACCGTCCGCAGCGACCTCGCCGAGAGCGACGGGGCGCTCCGGAGCGCCCTCTACGACTGGGGGCTGAGCGAGGACGACGTCCGGACCGAGCGCTACGACATCCGGCAGACGCGCGAGATGCGTCCGGACGCGAACCGCAGCGAGTACGTCGGCGTCCACGTCTACGCCGTGAGCGTCGACGACGTGGACGCGGTCGGCGAGGTCATCGACGTCGCGGTCGACGCCGGCGCGGACGGCGTCCGGCAGGTCACCTTCGGGCTCTCGGACGAGCGCGCGGACGAGCTGCGCTCGGAGGCGCTCGGCGACGCGATGGACAACGCTCACGCCGAGGCCGACACGCTCGCCGCCAACGCCGACCTCGAGGTGACCGGCGTCTACACCGTCTCGACGACGAACGTGCGGACCATCCCGTACGCGGCCACGGCCCTCGCGGCGGAGGCCGACGACGCGAGCGGCGCGCCCCGAACCGGGATCGAGGCCGGCGACGTCGACGTGAGCGTCTCGATCCGAGTCGTTTTCGGCGCGGAGCGGGCGTAGGGCGGTCGACGTTCCTCGACGCTCCTCCCTTTTATGCCTCCGCCGGACCGGCGGGGGACGACGTGACGAACGCACGCGGCGTGGACGTCGGTGACGTGTCTCGCGGTCCCAGTGTACATGTTTTGTGAGCATAATTCAACGCGTACTTATGTCCAAGAAGCATAACTCGCGTCGATGACACGATCGTTCACGCCAACGACGATCGCGGACCTCGATCCGGAGCGGCGCCCGTCGTTCGCGGCGGCGCTGGTCCCGGTTCTCGCGGTCGTGGCGTTTCTCGGTATCGGGTCGGCGGTGCTCGGGTTGGACCCGCACCCGCCGCTTCTGTGGGGTATCGTCTTCGTCGGCGCGTTCGGACTGTGGCTCGGGTACGATTGGGACGAGCTGTTCGAGGGGATCGCGAACGGCCTCCTGATGGGGCTTCAGGCGCTTCTCATCATCTTCACCATCTACGGACTGATCGCGACGTGGGTGAGCGCCGGCACGATCCCCGGACTGATGTACTACGGGCTGGCGACGCTCACGCCCGCGACGTTCCTCCCGGCGGCGGCCGTCCTCGCCGGCGTCGTCGCGTTCGCCATCGGGTCGTCGTGGACCACCGTCGGCACCCTCGGCGTGGCGTTCGTCGGGATCGGCGCGGGACTCGGCGTTCCTGCTCCCATGACGGTCGGCGCGGTTCTCTCCGGAGCCTACGCCGGCGACAAGCAGTCGCCGCTGTCGGACACGACGAACCTCGCGGCGGGCGTCACCAACACCGACCTCTACGCGCACATCCGACGGATGCGCGACGGCACGGCCGCCGCCTTCGGGCTCGCCGTCCTCGGGTTCGTCGCGCTCGGGCTCCGGACGGAGGGCGCGATCCCCGCCGGCCGCATCGCGGAGATACAGGGCGCGCTCGGCGAGACGTACGCGATCTCCGTGCTGGCGTTCCTCCCGCTCGTCGTCACGTTCGGGCTGGCGCTCCGCGGGTACCCCGCGCTGCCGACGCTCGTCGCCGGCGTCCTCGCCGGCGCGGCGACGACGGTCCTCGTCCAGGGGACCGGCTTCGTCGCCGCCTGGGAGGTGTTCATGTACGGCACCGCGCCGGAGTCCGGCTCCGACCTGGTGAACGAGCTGCTCGCGACCGGCGGGCTCACCGGCTCCGCCTGGACGATCACGGTCGTGGTCGCGGCGCTGTCGCTCGGCGGGATCCTGGAGCGGACCGGGGTGCTCGCGGTCATCGCCCACGAGTTCACGACCGCCGTGCGGACCCCCGGCGCGCTGGTCGCCGGAACCGGCGTCGGGGCGGTCCTCATCAACGCGCTCACCGCCCAACAGTACATGAGCATCGTCCTCCCAGGGGTGACCCTCCGGAACACCTACGAGGAGTTCGGGCTCGACAGCGACCAGCTCTCGCGGGCGGTCGAGGCCGCGGGGACGCCGACCGGCGCGCTGTTCCCGTGGCACGCGGGAGCCGTGTTCATGACGAGCGTGACCGGCGTGCCGACGCTGGAGTACGCCCCGTACTACCTCTTCGCGTTCCTCTCGCCGCTCGCGCTGCTCGTCGTCGCCGTGACCGGGCGCTCGCTCGACGTCGCGGAGCGACCGACGCCGGCGGCCGCCGACTGAGCCCTCCGCTCCGGGTTCGAGCGCTGCGGGGAGACCCCCTCGCCGCCCGCCCGAACGCAACCCTTACCGCCCGCCTGCCCGCAGTCGGGGTATGCGCGACCACTTCGAGATCCGGGACCACGACGCCGCCGGGCGGATCGGCCGGCTCGAGGTCCCCCGCGCCGGCGTGACCGTCGAGACGCCGGCGCTCCTGCCCGTCGTCAACCCCAACGTCCTGACGGTCGAGCCCGAGCGGCTCCGGACCGAGTTCGGCGCCGAGATGCTGATCACGAACTCCTACATCATCCGGAGCACCGACCGGATCCGCGACCGCGTGCTCGAGGAGGGACTCCACGACTTCCTGGGGTTCGACGGCGCGATCATGACCGACTCCGGCTCCTTTCAGCTCGCCGAGTACGGCGACATCGACGTCACGACCGCGGAGATCCTCGAGTTCCAGCGTCGGATCGGCAGCGACGTGGCGACGCCCGTGGACGTGCCCACCCCGCCGGACGTCGACCGCGACCGCGCCGAGCGCGAACTCGAGACGACCCGGCAAGCTCTCGCCGACGCCGAGGCGGCCGACACGGGCGGGATGCTGCTCAACGCGCCCGTCCAGGGCTCGACGTACCCGGACCTCCGGGAGGCGGCCGGCCGGCACGCCGCGGGAACCGACCTCGACGTGTTCCCGGTCGGCGCGATGGTCCCGCTGATGAACGCCTACCGCTACGCCGACGTCGTCGAGGCGGTCACGGCCGCGAAACGCGGGCTCGACCCGGACTGTCCGGTCCACCTCTTCGGCGCGGGCCACCCGATGATGCTCGCGCTCGCGGTCGCCACGGGCTGTGACCTGTTCGACTCCGCCGCCTACGCGCTGATGGCGCGCGACGGCCGCTACCTCACGGTGTCGGGGACCGAACACCTCGCGGAGCTGTCGTACTTCCCCTGTTCGTGCCCCGTCTGTGCCGAGCACACGCCCGCCGACCTCCGCGAGGGCGACGACGACCGGGCGGAACGGCTGCTCGCCGAGCACAACCTCCACGTCACCTTCGAGGAGATCCGGCGGATCAAAGCCGCCGTCCGGGACGGGACGCTCCTGGAGCTGGTCGACCGCCGCGCCCGCGGCCACCCGGCGATGCTCGACGGCTACCGCGCGCTCCTCGATCACGCCGGGCAGCTCGAGACGACCGATCCCGTCTCGAAGGACGCGTTCTTCTACACCTCCCACGAGTCCGCCCGCCGCCCGGAGGTCGGCCGCCACCACGACCGGCTCGCGCGCCTCGAGACGCCGGCCGACCTGCTTCTGACGGAGTCGAAGCCCCCCTCGAGCCACGACCACGACGCGGTCTGGCGGGTCAAGCCGCCGTTCGGCCCCTTCCCGCGGGCGCTCTCGGAGACGTATCCGCTCACCGCGGAGACCCCCGACCGGGTCGACCCCGCGGCTCAGGCCGCGGCCGCCGAGGGGGTTCGGCGGCTCGCCGAGGCCAACCCTGAGACCGCGATCACGCTCGGCCACGACGGCTGGGCGGCGACGGCGCTCGAACGGGTTCCCGACCGCGTCGCCGTCGACGACCTCCGGGACCTCGGCCGGTAGGCGTTCCCGTTCTGCCGGCTCCGGGTCCTCTCACTCGGCCGGTTCCGTGCGCTCCGGCATGCGGCCCGTGAAGTCCCAAGAGTGGAGCCGCTCCGGCTCGATCCGGACGTGGACCTCCTCGCGTTCCGGCCGCAGGAGTCGGTCGCCGAGTTCGTTGTCGGTCCCGCCGAGGTACCGCTCGAGGAGCGACCGGAGGAGCCGCTTCTCCTCGTCCGCGCTCGTCGTCGCCCGGCCGCGACCCCGGACGCCCTTGTACGGCGGATCGTTCGTCGATATCTCGAAGGAGACGCGGTCGTCCGCCTCGAGGAACCGGACCACGTCGGCGTCCGCGCCCGTCGCACAGTGGATCGCGCCGTCCCACCGGAACCACAGCGACACCATCCACGGGTCGCCGGCGGGCGTCCGGCAGCCGATGCGGACCGGGATCGTCGCGTCCGCGAGGAACTCGTCGACGCGCGCCCGGTCCCACGGGCCGGTGAGGTTCATGCGACCCGTTCGGGCGGGGACGGCCTAAAACCACCGTCGGGTTCGGCCGGTCGAGACGACGGCTCCGCCGAGGAGCCGGCGGGCGTGCGGTCAAGCGCGGGAGCGCTCACGGGTCGACCCGCGCCAGCCACGCCGCCGGGTCGTCGAGCTCCCCCGCCGTCGGGAGGCGTTCCGGGCGCTCCCACACCGCGCTCGCGGCGGCGAGTCCCCGTTCGTCCGCGACCCGTTCGAAGAAGGCGGCCCCGCGCTCGTACTGCCGCCGTTTGAGGCCGAGTCCGAGGAGGCGGCGTGCGAGCCGCGTCACCGGTCCGCCGCCGCCCCGCCTGGCGTCGAGCTTCCGGCGGAGGTCGGCGTACTCGTCGTCGAAGGCGCGGTCCATCACCAGCTCGGCGTACCCCTCGACCGCCGTCATCGCGGTCTGAAGCTCGGCGAACGCGTCGGGATCGAGCCCGCTCGCGCGCAGTCCGTCGATCCCGCGCTCGACGCGCGACTCCAGGTACCCCGACAGCCACGGGGCCGCGCCGAACTCCGCGGCGTGGGTCACCTCGTGGAAGGCGATCCACCGACGGAACCGCGGGTACGCGACGTCGAGGTCGGCGGCCACCGCGACGACGTTCGGGTGGACGAAGTAGAGGCCGTGGTCGGCGTCGGGGTCGTCGGCGAGCAACAGCGGGTCGTACTGGCCGAGCACGGTCCGCGCGAGAAAGCCGAGCGCGAACGCCATGGAGCCGGTGTTGACGACCCGCGAGAGCTCGGGCATCGCCGGGGTCGCCGCCGCCTCGATCGGCTCCATCACGTTCCGGAACGTCTCGCGGTTCGCGTCGATCCAGTGGTGGCGGTTCTGGACCTCGATCGCGTCCGGAACGGCGAAGTCGACGCCGGCGACCTCCCGAAGCCGATCGCGCGCGTCCCGCACGTCGGTCGCGTAGCCCTCCCGATCGGCGGGCGTCAGGTCGAGGCGTCCCGGCTCCGTGCTCGCCTTGGCGGCCTCCCCGGCCTTCGCCCAGTCGACGAGGCCGGTGCCGGACGCCTCGGAGACCGCCCGGAGGCTTCGGAAGACGTTCATACGATCGGGAGGCGTGCCGTCCTCAAGTCCCTTGTGTCGGTGCGGAGCGTGACGATGGCGAAGCGTGGCGATGGCAGGATCGCAACGGCAACGAGAACCGACTCTCACGCGCCGAGGTCGTCGATCTCGGCCGCGTCCTCGAGGTCGCCGTCATCGAGCAGGCGCGCGGCCGCGACGCCGAGCGCCGCGAGGAGCGCGACGACCGCCAGGGCCGCCCCGATCGATCCCGCCGAGGGACGACACCCGAGCATCCCGCCGTCCGCGTCGCCGGGTGTCGTCTCGTCGGCTACCCGGTCAGTCTCCCCCTCGTCGGCGTCTTCGCCGCCGAGGAGCCCGTTCGTCCCGATCCGGACCGCTCCCTCCTCCAGGTGGATCTCGAGCAACGTGAACGACGTGTCGGTCATGCCCGACGCTTCGCGGGCCGACCGCTTAACCGTGGCGTCGGTCCGGACGGGCGCGCTCCCCCTCCCGCTGCCGCGGTCGTCGACCCGCGGGCGGGACCGCGAGCCTCTCTTCGCCCGACACGAACCGGAGCGCATGGACGAGTCCCGCCGCGCGTTCCTCGCCGACCTGCTCGCGAGGGTCGTCGGCGCGGCCGGCGGCGTCGGCTCGTTCGCGGTCGACCTCTGACGCGCTCGCGGCCGATCGCCGCGGGCAGAGGCGACCGTGAACGACCGACTCGACCGCGACAAACCGAGACACGGCGGGGTCGAAACGGAACTGTTTTACTGTGGAACGCCCTACCCGGAAACGCGACGGAACACGGACGCACGCTCTGGTGGTGTAGTCCGGCCAATCATCTTGCCCTCTCACGGCAAGGACCAGGGTTCAAATCCCTGCCGGAGCATCCAACTCCGTCGCCTTCCTTCGACGCGTTTCGCCGACCAGCCGCGGCTTCGTGCCCCGCCGTCGACCGTCCACGTGGAGCAGGACGCTCCCTGTCGGCGGTCACGCGGCCGCGCCGAGCGCGTCGAGCCGATCCACCGACACGCACCGTTTTGACGCCGGGCTTCGAAGGAGGCGGCATGAACCGGGTCCGCATCGACGACGTGGAGAACGACGTACAGCCCGCCGCGGTGATGCGGAAGCTCACCGAGCCGCTCGGGCTCACCGACGTCGCGATCAACTACTACGAACTCGAATCGGGCGACAGCTTCGCGTTCGCGTACCACAGCCACGAGGTACAGGAGGAGGTCTTCTGTGTCCTCTCGGGCACGGCGACCTTCGAGACCGAGGACGGCCCGGTCGCGGTCGGTCCGAACGAGATCGTCCGATTCGGCCGCGAGGAGTTCCAGCGCGGCTGGAACCACGGAGAGGAACGGGTTCGAGCCCTCGCGATCGGCGCGCCGCTGGAGTACGGGTCTCAGCCGAAACTCCGGTACTGCGAGGAGTGTGACGCCGAGACCGACACGGAGCTGAACCGGATCGACGACGACGGGGAGGAGGTCGTCGTCGCCCGATGCGTCGAGTGTGGGTTCGAGACCGGCCGCTGGTATCGCGGGTCGATGGACGGGACGGTTCCCTGAGCCGGACCGTCAGTCCGACGGGTACCGCATCCGTCCCGACCTCAGCCGGTCTCGACCGCCTCCTCGAGCACCGTCTCGTCGCCGTGTCGGACCTCGACCCGGTCGGGGACCGGAGCCTCCCTGAACGCGACCGCGACCTCGTAGGGGTGCGTCTCGCCGACGTCCGGGCACGCGTCGCCCTCCCAGTCGAGGTCGTCCTCCGTCGTCAGCCGGATCAGGAGACGGGAGCGGGTCAGGTCCGCCCCGACGAGGTCGATCCGGTAGCACTCGCGCGCGCCGTCGAGCAACTGCCCCCTGACGGTGAGACGCGGCGGGTCGGCGTCGAGCGCGCGGAGCAGGACGGCTGCGTCCCGGTAGGCGGGTTCGCCCGGGTCGAACTCGCCCGTGTGCTCGCGGCGGACCGTCACCTCGGCCCCGTCGACGGTCTCGGGAACTTCGCCCCACGGGAACGTCGGACAGCCGGCGAGCGGCACGGTCGTACTCGCTGCCGCGACCGCGAGGAGGGCTCTGCGTCGCATGCGCGGAAGGTGGACGGGACCCGAGAAGAGTCTCGTGCGGCGTCGGGTCAGTCGTCCTCGGATCCGACCGCGTCGTCGTCCTCGTCCCGGACCGCCTCGCCCGGTCGGAGGGCGTCGCCGCCGTCGGTCTCGACGGCGGACGTCGAGGGCGTCCCGGCGGCCGGCGTCGTCGAGGGGTCGTCGACGGCGGCGTCGGCGGCGTGAGCCCCGAACTCGAAGCCGTCCGCCCGCCTCTCGCGCGTCTCGAACTCCCCGGCCAGCGTGCGGAGCTCGTCGGCGCGCGTCGAGAGCGACTCCGCGCTCGTCGAGATCTGCGCGAGCGCCGCGGTCTGTTCTTCGGCCGCCGCCGAGACGTTCTGTGCCTCGCTCGCGGTCTCGACGCTCACCTCGGAGACCTCGTCGATCATCGAGACCGCCTCCTGGGTCGAGTCGGCCTGGTCGTCGGTGGCGTCGTTGATCGACTGGATCCCGGCGTTGACGTCGGAGACGTCCTCCACGATCGTCTCCAGCGTGTCGACCGTCTCGTCGACCACGTCACGACCGCGCTCGACGTCCTCTTCCATCGCGAACATGTCGTCTGCGACCGAGTGGGTCGACGCCTCGACGCCCGCGATGAGCGACTCGACCTCCGTCGTCGCCTCCGCGGTCTCCTCGGCGAGGTCCTTCACCTCGCGGGCGACGACGGCGAACCCCTCGCCGGCCTCGCCCGCGCGGGCCGCCTCGATCGAGGCGTTGAGCGCGAGGATGTTGGTCTGTTCCGCGATGTCGTCGATCAGTCCGACGACCTCGCCGATCCGTTCGACCTCGTCCCGGAGCGTCCGCATCTCCTCGACGGTGCGTCCCATCTCCGAGTCGATCCGGTCCATGTGGTCGATCGCCTCGTTCGCCCGCTCGCGACCGTCCTCGCCGGCGGTCGCCGCCGTCGCCGACCGCCGCGCCAGCTCGTCGGTCGAGGAGGCGATCTCCTCGACGGTCGCCGAGAGGTCGTTGAGCTCTGCGGCCGCGGTCGAGAGGTGCTCCTCCTGGCGCTCGGTACCGACGGATATCTCCTCGACGCTCTCGGCGACGTCGACGCTCGTCGACTCCACCTCCTCGGTGGAGGCCGTCACCTCGGCGCTCCCCTCGTCGACGGTCTCCGCGGCGTCCTGGATCGAGACGACGAGCGCCTCCACCCGATCGAGCATCTCGTTCGTCGACTCGGCGATCGCCGTCATCGCCGCGCTCTCGCTTTCGGGATCGAGCCGTCGGGTGAGGTCGCCCTCGGCGACCGCGTCGATCGTCTCGCCGTACTCGTCCGCCTTCGTCTCGAGATGCGTCGAGAGCGCCTCCGCCTCCTCGCGCGCGGCCGCGGCGTCCTCGGCGGCGTCCTCGGCGGCCGCGATCTGTTCGCGCAGCGTCCGGCGAATGCGGTCGATGATCGCGGAGAGCTGTCCGAACTCGTCGGTGCGTGAGCGGTCGACGTCGACGTCGAGCTCGCCCGACTCGATCGCCTCGGCGTACCCCCGGAGCTCGTCGACGGACCCGTTCACGTCCCG
Organism: Halorubrum halodurans; assembly: GCF_002252985.1. Taxonomy (GTDB): domain Archaea; phylum Halobacteriota; class Halobacteria; order Halobacteriales; family Haloferacaceae; genus Halorubrum; species Halorubrum halodurans. The sequence goes on from NZ_NHPJ01000094.1 coordinate 65,788, forward strand.
CGAGATCAGTAGCCCGACGGCGAAGAGTCCCAGGACGGCGATGCCGATCAGCAGCAGGACGCTCCGCGTGACGTCGCCGACGGTGCCGTACACCGCCTCCTCGGGCGCGGCGACGACGACCGCCCACGGCTTGCCCTCGACGGGCACGGTGGCCGCGACGAGCCGGTCGGCGTCGACGACCTCCTGTTGAGCGTCGGAGACCTCGTCGACCCGCGGCTCGGTCACGTCCGAGCGCAGGTGTGAAAGCTCCTCGATGAGGAAGTACTCGTTCAGGATCGCCTCGTCGTCGCCGGCGAGCGCGACCCGGCCGGTCCGCGTCGAGACGATCTCCATGCTCGACCCGTCGATCGGCGGCGTCAGCAGCTCGCCGCGCTCGGAGAGGTCCGCCGTGACCACGATCGCCTTGTCCGTGTCGGTCGTGACCGGACTGACGAAGCCGATCCGCTTCTCGCCCTCGACGGCGTACGGCTCGAACGAGCGGGCGACCTGGTGGCTTCCGAAGGCGCCGGTGCCGACCGCCCACGGCCGGTCGGAGATGGTGTGGATGGTTCCCTCCTTCATCGGCGAGGTGCTCACCAGGATCTCGTCGGTCGTGAGGTCGTAGTAGTGGACGTCGACGACGTACTCGGGGAGGGCCCGCTCGTTGCCGAGGAGCTCCTGTCGGATGGTGTGTTCGTTCGACGTCCGGATCCGGCGCGTGTCGGAGATCCGCGCCGCGTGACCCTCGCCCTCCGCGATGAAGCCCTCGATCCCCTGTGCCTCGCGTTCCGCGGAGGAGAGCAGCGTGTTCCGGGCGTCGGATTCGACGCTGGCTTGTACCTGATCGAACGTCAGCGCGCCCGCGCCGAGCAACACCGCGGAGACGATCAGTATCACGCCCGCGATCTTGAAGAAGTACCGACCGCGAAGGCGGTCGTAGAGGCGGCGAGTGACACCCGATCCCTCGTCTGTTGACATTGTACCGCGGTTCTCATAGGGGAACATAAACGCATGCGACCAGTTATCAAAGACGATATTCGAGGAGTCGATCCCGTCCGGGCCGCGGTCGATCCCGTCCGGCCCGGTCTCCACGAGGACGCGCGAGCGTCCGGGTCGGAACGAGGGGGCGCCGGCTCCGTAACCACTATCCGCACAGCCGGCGAACCCGAGGTATGGACTGGCCACACGACCCCGACGGCGAGAAGGGGAGCGAGGGCATGCGGCAGTACGGCCACGCGGTGCTCGCGAAGAAGGTCGACGAGGAGGAGGACTTCCCGCTCTCGGCGGCCGACTACGTCGAGGAGTACGGCGACCACCCGATCCGGATCGACTACGAGACCGTCGTCTCCGTCGAGGAGATCTTCGAGGGGGTCGAAACGGAGGAGTTCGCGGACTTCGTCGAGTTCCACCGGGAGCTTGGCCGGGCGATGCGCGAGAACGGCTACTGGTTCTACGAGGGCGCGGACCGGTTCGTCGGCGGCTCGGCGTAGCCGCGCGATCCGTCGGCGGGGCGGCGTCGCCGACGACCCCGATCCGGCTCCGTCCCATTTAAGCCACCCCGCGGTGACCGACCGGACATGAGCAGCGAACGCATAGCCGTTCTCGCACACGAGAAGTTTCCGGACGAAGCGAAGACCGCCCTCGGCGTCATGCGCTACGGCGACCAGGCGATCGAGGCGATCCTCGACCGCGACCGCGCCGGCGACCGCGTCGCCGACCACGACTCCACCCTGCCCGACGCGCCGATCGTCGAGTCCTTCGAGGACGCGCTCGCCGCGTCCGAAGGCGGGATCGACGCCCTCTACATCGGCATCGCGCCGATCGGCGGCGGGTTCGACGAGACCTGGCGCGACGACGTGCGCGCCGCGATCGCGGCGGGCTGTGACGTGGTGAGCGGGCTCCACTACTTCCTCAACGAGGACGAGGAGTTCGCGGAGCTCGCGGCCGACCACGGCGTCGAGCTGCGCGACGTCCGCGACCCGCCGGAGGACCTGGGCGTCGCGACCGGTCGCTCCGCCGACGTCGACGCCGACGTGGTGCTCACGGTCGGGACGGACTGCTCCGTGGGCAAGATGACGGCCTCCCTCGAGATCGTCGAGGCCGCCCGCGAGCGCGGTATCGACGCCGCGTTCGTTCCCACCGGCCAGACGGGGATCATGATCGCGGGCTGGGGGAACCCGATCGACCGCGTCATTTCCGACTTCACCGCCGGCGCGGTCGAGGACCTGATCCTCGAGATCGGCGACGACCACGACCTGCTCGTCGTCGAGGGGCAGGGGACGATCATCCACCCCGCCTACTCGGCGGTCACCTGCGGGATCCTCCATGGCTCGATGGCCGACGGGCTCGTGCTCTGTCACGCCGCCGGCCGCGAGGCGATCCACGGCTACGAGTCCTTCGAGCTCCCGCCGTTCGCCGACTACGTCGACCTCTACGAGGACCTCGCGGAGCCGGTCCACGAGACCGAGGTCGTCGCGGGCGCGGTCAACACGAAGGACGTGGCTGACGACGACGAGGCCGGGTCGATCGTCGACGCGTTCGGCGAGGAGGTCGGGGTTCCCGCGGCCGATCCCGTCCGGCACGGCGCCGACCGGATCGTCGACGGCATCGTCGACGGGGTGCTCGAGGAATGAGCCTCGAGACCGCCTTCGAACGGGTCGCGATGGAGCTCGAGGAGCCGTTCACGATCTCGCGGGGCACCCAGACCGAGGCCGAGAACCTGATCGTCCGCGTGACCGACGACGCGGGGACGACGGGCGTCGGCGGCGCGGCCCCCGCGCGACACTACGGCGAGACCGCGGACACGGTCGAGGCGGTGTTGCCCGGCCTCCTCTCGGTCGTCGAGGAGATCGGCGACCCGCACGCGCTCACGACGATCGAGTCGCGGATGCGGGAGGTCGTTCAGGACAACCCGGCCGCCCGCTGTGCGGTCTCGATCGCGCTCCACGACCTGGCCGCGAAGCGGCTCGGCGTCCCCCTCTACCGGCTGTGGGGCCTCGACGCGACGGCGACGCCGGACACCTCCTTCACCGTCGGGATCGACACCACGGAGCGGATCCGCGAGAAGGCCGCGGACGCCGCCGACGCCGGCTACCCGATCCTGAAGGTGAAACTCGGCGGGGACCGCGACCGCGAGATCGTCGAGACGGTTCGGGCGGCCGCGCCCGACGCGACGATCCGCGTCGACGCCAACGAGGCGTGGACGCCCCGCGAGACGGTCGAGAAGAGCGAGTGGCTCGCGGAGCTGGGCGTGGAGTTCATCGAGCAGCCGGTGCCCGCCGAGGACCCGGAGGGCCTGAAGTTCGCCTACGAGCGTTCCGCGCTGCCGATCGCCGCCGACGAGTCCTGCGTGGTCGCCGCCGACGTCCCGCGGATCGCCGACCGGTGTGACATCGCGAACCTGAAGCTGATGAAGACGGGCGGACTCCTGGAGGCGCGGCGGGCGATCGCGACCGCGCGCTCGCACGGCCTCGAGGTGATGCTCGGCTGTATGGTCGAGTCCAACGCCTCGATCGCGGCCGCGACCCACCTCGCGCCGCTCCTGGACTACGCCGACCTCGACGGCTCGCTGCTGCTCGCCGAGGACCCCTTCGACGGTCCCGACCTCGCCGGCGGCGCGATCCCGCTCGACGACGTCGACCGTGCCGGAACCGGCGCGGTCGAGCGGTAACCGGGAGGACCTCCTTCGCCGGCCGCCGTCAACGAACGGCCGGCGCCCGTTCGCGCCCGGCCGACTACCGCAGGAACTCGATCGCGGCCCCCTGGCCGAACCCGACACACAGCGTCGCGAGCCCGCGCTCCGCGTCGCGTTTCTCCATCTCGTGGAGCAGGGTGACGGGAAGGCGCGCGCCGGAGGCCCCGAGCGGGTGACCGATCGCGATCGCGCCGCCGTTGACGTTGTAGATCTCCTCGTCGATCCCGAGCTCCCGGCGGGCGTACTCACACTGGGAGGCGAACGCCTCGTTGAGCTCGACGAGGTCGTAGTCGTCGACCGTCGTCCCTGCCCGCTCGAGCAGGTTCCGGGTCGCGGGGACCGGCCCGATCCCCATCACGGTGGGGTCGACGCCGGCGACCGCGTTGGTTCCGACCTCCGCGAGCACGTCCAGCCCGTGGTCCTCGGCGAACGCGCGGCTCGTCACGAGGGTCAGCGCCGCGCCGTCGGAGATCTGCGAGGCGTTCCCGGCGGTGACCGTCCCGTCGCCCGTGAACGCCGGCGGCAGCTCCGCGAGCTTCTCGGGGGTCGTGTCGGGGCGGATCCCCTCGTCCTCCTCGATCAGTCCGTCCTCCGTTTCCACGGGAACGATCTCGTCGTCGAAGCGCCCCGACTCGGTCGCCTCGGCGGCGCGCCGGTGGCTCCGGGCGGCGTACGCGTCCTGTGCCTCCCGGCTCACGTCGTACTCCTCCGCGACCTTCTCCGCCGTCATCCCCATCTGGAGCTGGAAGACGTTGTACCGCTCCGACAGCTCCGGGTGGAGGTGCTGGTAGGAGTCGCCGTCCATCGGGACGCGGCTCATGTTCTCGACGCCGCCGGCGACGACACAGTCACGGTTGCCCGCGGCGACCGCGTCGGCCGCGGAGATGACGGCCTGCATCGAGGAGGCGCACCACCGGTTGATCGAGGTCGCGGGCACCGACTCGCCGAGTTCGGAGAGGAGCGCGATGACGCGCGCGACGTTGTTGTCCTGTTCGGTCCGCTGCTGGGCGACCCCCCACATGAGGTCGTCGACGTGGTCGCTCGAGAGACCCGTCTCCGCGAGGAGGTGGTCGACGAGCCGGATCGAGAGGTCCTCGCTGCGGACGTCGGCGAAGACGCCCCCGTCTCTCCCCTGTGGCGTTCGGTACGCGGCCGCGATCACCGGCGTCGTGTCGTCGGTCATGCCCGAACGGAGAGTCGTGACGGGCTTAAAACGGCGTGGAACCCGAAGGAATCCGCCCGGAGTTTACGGTTTACGATCGGGATCGGAGAGCAGGCTCTCGCCGGTCATCTCCGCCGGACGGTCGATCCCCATGGTCTCCAGCACGGTCGGAGCGACGTCACGCAGCGACCCGCCCGCCCGTACCTCGCGGCCGCCGTCGTCGCCCTCGGGCGTCAGGTAGACGAACGGGACGGGGTTGTAGGTGTGGGCGGTGTGGGGGTCCTCGATCGTCCCCATGTCGTCGGCGTTGCCGTGGTCGGCGGTGACGACCGCGTGGCCGCCGGCGTCGGCGACGGCGGCGAGCAGCCGGGCGAGCTGCCGGTCGACCGCCTCGACCGCCGCGACGGCCGCCTCGAAGTCGCCGGTGTGACCCACCATGTCCGGGTTCGCGTAGTTCAACACCAACAGGTCCGGGTCGTCGGACGCGATGGTCTCGACGGCCTCGTCGGTGACCTCCCGCGCCGACATCTCGGGCCGTAAGTCGTAGGTCGGGACGTCCGGGCTCTCGACGATGGAGCGCAACTCGCCGGGGAACTCCACCTCCCGGCCGCCGTTGAGGAAGTAGGTGACGTGCGGGTACTTCTCCGACTCGGCGATGCGGAGCTGGGTCCCGCCCGCCTCCGAGACGACCTCGCCGACCGTGTTCGTCGGGATCTCTGGCGGGAACGCCACCGGAAACTCGAACGTCTCGTCGTACTCCGTCATGGTCACCAGCTCGACGTCCGGCTGGTCCGGGTCGAACCCCCAGTCCGGCTCCGTGTCGGTGAGCAGCCGGACCAGCTGGCGCGCGCGGTCCGCCCGGAAGTTGAAGAAGACGACGGCGTCGCCGTCCTCGAGGGCGGGCGCGCCGGAGACGAGCGTCGGCTCGACGAACTCGTCCGTCTCACCGCGAGCGTGCGCCTCGCGGGCGGCCGCGACCGCCGACTCGGCCTCGTGTGGCGCGTCGCGGTTCACGATCGCGTCGTAGGCGCGTTTCGTCCGCTCCCAGTTCTCGTCGCGGTCCATCGCGTGGTACCGGCCGGTCACGGTCGCGACCGCCCCCGTCCCGCGGTCCGCGGCGTGCTCCTCGACCGACGCGAGGAACTCGTCCGCGATCTCCGGGGCGGTGTCGCGGCCGTCGGTGAACGCGTGGGTCGTCGCCGGCACGCCCGCCTCGGCGGCCGCGTCGATGAGCGCCTCCAGATGCGAGACGTGCGAGTGGACGCCCCCGTCGGAGACGAGCCCCATGAAGTGGACCCGGCCGCCGGTCTCCGCGACGCGATCGAACGCCGACGCGAGCGCGTCGTTGTCGGCGAACGTCCTCTCGGCGAGCGCGTCCGTGATGCGGGTGTACGCCTGCTTGACGACCCGCCCCGCGCCGATGTTGAGGTGGCCGACCTCGGAGTTGCCCATCTGTCCGTCGGGGAGCCCCACGCGCCGACCGTGGACGACGAGCGACCCGGACGCCCCCCGGTCGGCCGCGTCGTCGAACGTCGGGGTGTCGGCGGCCGAGACCGCGTCGCGTCCCTGCGTGTCCGGAACGTGGGGATCCGCCGGCTCGAGGCCGGTCCGGTGTGGCGAGTCGCGGCCGAGGCCCCAGCCGTCGAGTACGACGAGCGCAGTTCGCATACCCCACACTCCCCGCCGGGAGGTAATTAGCCTTCGTTCCGGGGCGTCGGCGTCGGGACGGCCCGGAGACGGGACGTCGGGCCGGAGCGGCTCCGTCCGTCGGGATCGACCGAGTGCGGGAAGCCAACCTTTTGTCGGTCCGACGCTAACCATACGTTAATGGACTCCGCGGTACTGCTCGATCTCCTCGGCAACGAGAACCGGCGACGCATCCTCCGGCTGCTCGCCGAGAAACCCTGTTACGTCACGGAGATCTCGGAGTACCTCGGCGTGAGCCCCAAGGCGGTCATCGACCACCTCCGCAAGCTCGAGGAGGCCGGGCTGATCGAGTCGACAACGGACGACCAGCGGCGGAAGTACTTCCGGATCACGCGGAGCCTGCGGCTCGAGGTGAGCGTCTCGCCGTACGGCTTCGGCGCGAAGAGCGCCTACCCCGCCAGCAACAGCCTCGACATGTCCGGACGGTGTCCACACCTCTCGATCGAGGCCCCCGACGGGGACGGCGGCGACGAGATCGCCGACCTCGCGGCCGAGTACGGTCGGCTCCGCGAGCTCGACCGGGAGCTGTCGGTGGCCAAGCGATGGGTCCATGGGCGCGTCGAGGACGCGCTCGCTGAGATCGACGAGCGGCTCGGTACGGAGGCGGATAGCCGGTTCTACGCCGCGGTCCTCGCCGCGCTGTCCGAGACGGACGGCTCCGTCGAGGCGGTCGTCGACGAGGTCGGCGCGCCCGAGGACGCCGTCGTCGACGCCCTCTGGCGGCTCGCGGACGTCGGGGTCGTCACCCGCGACGAGGAGCGGTTCCGGATCCGATGACGGCGGCGGCGGCCGCTTTCGGAAGCTTTTGACTGCCGGCCGACGCAGTGGCGACGTGAGCCGCTACCGAAACCTCTCGTTGTTCCTGCTCCTCGCCGCGGTGTGGGGGTCGGCGTTCATGGCGATCAACGCCGGGTTGGCGTACTTCCCGCCGGTGTTGTTCGCCGCGATCCGGTACGACGTCGCGGGCGTCGTCATGCTCGCGTACGCGGCCTACGTCGTCGACGACCCCGTCCCGCGCGGCCGCGGCGAGTGGACGCTCGTCGGCGTCGGCGCGGTGTTGCTCATCGCCGCCTACCACGCCTTCCTGTTCATCGGACAGACCGATCCCGAGGTGACGAGCGCGGTCGCGTCGGTCACGGTCGGCCTCTCGCCGGTGTTGACGACGGTGTTCGCGCGGGCGTTTCTCCCCTCCGAACGACTGACGGTCCTCGGCGTCGCCGGCCTGCTCGTCGGACTCGCCGGCGCGGGGGTGCTGGCCGCGCCCGACCCCGCGAACCTCGCGGCCGGCGGCACCGTCGCGAAGTTCCTCGTGTTCCTGGCGGCCGCGTCGTTCGCGCTCGGGTCCGTGCTCACGCGCGCGCTCGACGTCGGCATGGAGATAGAGACCATGGAGGCGTGGTCGATGCTGTTCGGCGCGGCGATCATGCACGTCGTCGCGGTCGGCCTCGGCGAGTCGATGGCCGCGATCGTCTGGACGACCGACGCGCTCCTCGCGCTCGGCTACCTCGCGGTGTTCGCGAGCGGCTTCGGCTACCTCGTCTACTTCCGCCTCCTCGACCGGCTCGGGCCGATCGAGATCAACCTCGTCTCCTACGTCGCGCCCGTCTTCGCGGCGCTCTCCGGCTGGCTCGTGTTGGACGAGGGGCTCACCCCGAACACGATCGCCGGGTTCCTGCTCATCTGTTGTGGCTTCCTGCTCGTCAAGCGGGCGGCGATCCGCGACGAGCTCCGGCGGCGGGGCGTGGTGTCGTGATCCCGCCGTTCCGATCGCGGGAACCGGTTCGCCGGCACGGACCGCCCGGACCCAGCAGGCCTTTGTCGCGTCCACACGAGTCGCCGGTATGAACCGCGAGGAACTCGCCGCCCGGATCGACCACACCGTGCTCGGCCCGACGACGACGCCCGCGGACGTCGAACGCGTCCTCACGGAGGCCGACAGGCACGGAATGAACGTCTGTATCCCGCCGTGTTACCTCGGCGAGGCGGCCGATCACGACGCGGACCCCAACGCGATCGCGACCGTCGTCGGGTTTCCACACGGGCAGTCGTCGATGGAGACCAAACGCGACGAGGCGGTGGCCGCCTGGGAGGACGGGGCCGACGAGATCGACCTCGTGATCAACGTCGGGCGGCTGACGGCCGGCGAGGACGCCGCGGTGGCGACCGAGATAGCCGAGGTCGTCGCCGCCGTCCCGATCCCGGTGAAGGTCATCATCGAGACCGCGCTCCTGACCGACGCCGAGAAGCGCCGCGCCTGCGAGGCGGCGGTCGACGCCGACGCCGACATGGTGAAGACGTCGACCGGCTTCGCCGACGGCGGCGCGACGGTTCCCGACGTGGAGCTGATGAGCGAGTACCTTCCGGTGAAAGCCTCCGGCGGCGTCGGCACCTACGAGCAGGCGATGGCCATGGTCGAGGCCGGCGCGGCGCGGATCGGCGCCTCCTCGGGGGTCGCGATCCTCGACGGCGCGCCGGAGGCCGCTGGAGAGCGGAAGGGTTAGTCGTCCGCGTCGGTCCCGTCCCCGTTGCCTCCCTCGACCGAGGGAGTTCTCGGCTCGGTCTCGACGCCGACCTCCGCGTACGAGTCGTCGCGGTCGCGGGATCCGGACCCGAACAGCCGGTCGAGGAGGCCGCGGTCGTGCCGCTTCTCGGCTATCAGGACCGAACACTCGACGTCGTAGAGGACGTCGAGCACGAGCGAGCCGCGAACCAGCCGCGAGAGGAGGCCCTTCTCCGTCGCGCCGATCACGAGCAGGGTCGCGTCGCGGGCCGCCTCCCCGATGCGCGATTGAACGTCGCCGGACTCGACGCGGAGCTCCGCGTCCTCGAGGCCGTTGTCGGCCGCCCACGACGCGAGGAACGCCTCGCCCTCCGCCCGGTCGTCGGCGACGTGGAGCAGCGTGACCTCGGCGTCGAACTCGATCTGGAGGGTTCGGGCGACCGCGGCCGACAGCTCCGAGTCGGGGCCGCCGGCGGTCGGGACGAGGACCCGCGAGGGGTCGAGCCCGCGGTCGCGGAACACGAGGAAGTCACACGGCAGCGAGTGGGCGAGCTCGTCGATCGCCGACTCGGCCCGGCCGGGCGCCCCGTGGGAGTCCTCGCCCCAGCCCATCACGGTCAGGTCCGCGCCGTAGGTTCGCGCGGCGTCGAACACCTCCTCGAACACGCGGTGGGAGAGAACGACGTGGGTCTCCACGTCGACGCCGAACGTCTCGGCGTCCTCCTTGGCTCGGTCGAGCAGGTCGTGGGCGGCGTCGTGTGCGCCCCGATCGCGGGCCGCCTCGAGCGACGTCTGGTCCGGCACGTTCGCGATGTTGACCGCGACGACGGTGCCGTCGTGGCGTTTGGCGAGCGCGGAGGCGAGCGTGATCAGGTGCTCCTCGGTCGCGGGGTTCGCGAGCGGCACCATCACTCGATAGTCGCCGCCGCTCGGCTGGACGGAGGTCGCCGCCGACACCGCCGGTTTGGGAAGCTCCTCCGAGCGATCGAGCACCCACGACCCCAACACGCCCCGCGACTCCACCCGCGAGCGGGCGTACACCAGATACCAGAGCACGGCGAAGACGACGAGGCCGAGCGAGATCATGATGATCGTCGGCTCGATGTAGACGATCAGCGCGAAGGAGGAGACCGCGCCGACGAGCGGGACGATCGGGTACAGCGGCACCTCGAAGTCCGGATCGTACCCCTCGACGCCGGACTCGCGCATCACGATGAGCGCGAGGTTGAGCAGGCCGTAGACGACGAGGTGGAGCACGGAGCCCATCGTCGACAGCGACTCGACGCCGCCGGCGACGAGGAACACGAGAATGAGGGCGCCGGTGAGACCGATCGACTTGTACGGCGTGCCGAACCGGTCGTGGATCTCGTTGAGCGTCGGCGTGACGATCTTCTCGCGCCCCATCGCGAAGTTGATCCGCGACGAGGAGAGGATCGACGCGTTCGCCGAGGAGGCGGTCGCGAGCAGCCCGCCGATCAACAGCATCCCGGCGCCGACCGCGCCGAGCGAGTAGCCGAACACCGTGTAGTTGCCGAACAGCAGCCTCGCGGCGTCGACGACCGCGGTCTCGTTGTTCGCGACGAGCTCGTTCGGCACCGCCGCGAGCAACACGACGAGGAACAGCGCGTACACGAGGGTGACGACCACAACCGAGCCGAGCACCGCGAGCGGGAGGTTGCGACCGGGGTTCTTGATCTCCTCCGCGACCGAGGTGATCTGGACGAACCCCAGATACGAGACGAAGATGATCCCGGTGACGGGCAACACCTCCCCCGGCGTCCCCGGCGGGGCGATCGGCCGCAGCGACTCCATCTCCGCGTTCAACAGTCCGACGACGGTGAAGACCGCGAGGATCCCCAGAAGCGACATGACGATGACGATCTGGAGGCCGCCGGTCTCCTTGGCGCCGAAGTAGTTGACGGCGATGAACAACAGCGCGCCCGCGAGCCCGATCACTTGGGCGGCCTCGAGCGTGAGCGGCCCGATACCGACCGGCCCGAGCCCCACGAGGGCGTTGACGTACTCGCCGAAGCCGTACATGTAGAACGCCGAGGCGAACGCGAGCCCGAGCCAGTTCGCCCAGCCGGCGATCGAGCCGAACAGCGGGCCGAGCGCCCGGTTGACGTAGAAGTACGCGCCGCCGGACTTCGGCATCGCCGTGCCGAGTTCGGAGGCCGAAAGCGCGGTGAATAAGGCTATCACGCCGCCGAGAACGAACGTCGCCGCCGCGAGCGGACCGGCACGCGCGACCGCGGTGCCGGGCAGCACGAAGATGCCGGCACCGATCATGGTGCCGATCCCGATCGTGAGCGCCGCGAGGGGGCCGAGGTCCTTCGCGAGCTCCTCGTCGCCGCTCACGTGCGACCCTCCGTCGTGACGTCGTCGTCGACGATCGACACGACTCGCTTCGAACTACGCGGGGTCATGTGCCACACTCTCTCGGCTAGGGATTTAGGCGGTTCGTTCGTCCGCGGGACGCTCCCGGTCCGTTTTTGGCCGTCCGACGCGGACGGAACGGCATGACCATCGATACGGCACGGGTCGAGGAGCTGATCGAGTCGGGGATCCCCGAGTCGGTCGCGCGGGTGAGCACGCCGCGGATCCACGACGACGAGGACGAGGACGCCCACTTCGCGGCGGTCGTCGTCTCGCCAGCCTTCGAGGGCGAGTCGCTCGTCGACCAGCACCAGCGCGTGTACGACGCCGTCGGCGACCACATGACCCGGTCGGTCCACGCGCTGGAGATCAAGACGTACACGCCCGAGGCGTACGCCGAGCACGGCGACGGGGCCCTCGACGACGACCTCCGGTCGGCGGGGTTGCTCCCGGTCGAGTAGGGTGGCGCGGAGTCGAGCAGGCACGCCGTCCGGGAGCTTTTCGGTCCCCGCGGCCGTCGACCGCGTATGCGCCCGTCGCCCTCCACGCTCGAGCGCCTCGAGGACGCCTCCTGGCCGGTCGTGGTGCCTGTCGTCCTGCTGTTTCTCGTCGGCGTCTACCGCCGCGCGAGCCGTATCGATCCCGCGTTCGGCGTCGTCGTCGTCGCCTTCCTCGTGCTGAACGGCGGGTTGATCGCGCTCGCCGGCCGGGTGGCGGGCCGGGACGGGGACTGACGCCGCGGGGCGGAGTCGACGGGCGGGTCACTCCTCGTCGGCGTCGTCGGCGTCGCCATCGTCGTCGCCGTCGGAGTCCGACGAGTCCGCGTCCCGGTCGGCCAACCCGGCGAGGTGGCCGATCTCCGGAAGGACGATCTCCTCGACGCCGAGCCGGACCGCGTTCTCCGATCCGGGGAGACAGCAGACGACGGTGCCGTCGACGACGCCCGCGGTCGCGCGGGAGCCGACGGTCCGGGTGCCGACCTCCTCGGCGGAGAGCCGGCGGAACAGCTCGCCGAAGCCGGGGAGCGTCTTCTCGAAGAGCGGGGCGACCGCCTCGGGCGTGACGTCGTCGGGGGTCACGCCCGTGCCGCCGGTCGTCACGATGGCGTCGGTGTCCTCGCGTCGCGCGAGCCGGTCGACGGTGCCCTGGATCCCGTCGAAGTCGTCGTCGACGAGCTCGCGAACGGCCACCTCGTGTCCCGCGTCCTCGAACGTCTCGACGAGCCGGTCGCCGGAGGCGTCCTCCTCGAGGGATCGGGACGAGGAGACGGTGACGACCGCGACCGCGACGCTCTCCGCGTCGTGGTCGTGGTGGTGGCCGTGGTGGTCGTGGTCGTGGTCGTCGTGGCCATGGTGGTCGTGGTCGTGGTGGTGACCATGGTGGTCGTGGTCGTGGTCGTCGTGGCCGTGGTCGTCGTGGTGGTGGTCATGTTCGTGGCCGTCGTCGTGCTCGGCGTCGCGATCGGATGGCTGACCGTCGTCGCTCATGGTCGCCCGTTCGTTGGGGCGGGTGAAAACAGCACTCGTCGCCGGCCGGGCGCGGACCGCCTTCGGGCGGGAACGACTCAGGGCCAGTCGTCGCGGGACGACTCCTCGACGTCCTCCGTCTCCTCCGGGGTCGCCAGCGTCCAGCCGGCGGCCTCCGCCGCGTCCTCGACGTGGAGGAACTCCCAGTCGGTCGCCTCCGCGACCGCGGCGTCGCCGTCGTCGACGCCGACGAAGACGTGCCGGTCGGTGTCGAACTGGCTCCTGATGTTCTCCAGGCTCTCCTCGACGCCGCGCGGCCCGGAGAAGAAGTCCTGTCGGACGCGGTGTTTCCGGGTGAAGTTCGTGACGACGTAGGTGGGTTTCTCGCTTACGACCCCGACGTACTCCGTCCACTGTCGAGCGCCGCTGAACACGGCGTTCGGGTCGGCGAGTGCCTTCAGCGCCTCCAGTTCGAACGCCAACGTCATGTCGCTTGATCCGCCGCTGTCCATGCGTTCACGTTTCGCGTCGCGGGCGAAAACGACTTCGCTTCGCACACGGGTCGCGGCCCCCGAGTCCTGACGGGACGGAGCCGAGCGGGCGCGACGGTCGCCGCCGGGTCAGCGGGCCCGGATCCGGTAGTACTCGGTGAACTTCACGACGTCGCCGTCCTCGAGGTCGCCCGACTTCGGGGCGGTCCGCGGTCGGTCCGCCAACTCGGCGACGGCGGCCTGCGTCGCCTCGTCGAGCTCGTCGTAGTGTCGGACCCGCGCGTCGGACGGCACCCGCCCGGTGCGACGCAGCCGCATCCGTCGTCCCTCCTTCCGAAGCGCCATGTGTTAGTAGTTGTCACGGTTCTTGTTAACTCTTTCGAGCGGAGGACGTCGCTCACGAGCCGACGGCGGAACCGTCGCGACGCGGCAGCGTGACCGTGACGACCGTCCCGCGGGGATCGGCGTCCGCCACCGTCGCCGACCCGCCGGACTGCTGGAGCACCCAGTACACCAGCCACAGTCCCAGTCCGCTGCCGTGATACAGCGCGTCGACGGCGCGACCGGTCTCCAACACGTCGCGGTTCATCCCGTTCAGGCCGGGGCCGTCGTCGACGACCTCGACCCTCACCGTCTCCGCCGTCGTCTCGACGGCGACCTCGATCGAGGGACGATCGCGGTCGTGGTGGACGACCGCGTTGTGGATCAGCTCCTCTATCGCCCGGTCGATCCACCCGGTCGCGGACGCGACCGCCTCGCCCGCCGCCGGCGTCGACGCGGAGATCGTCGCCGCCGCGAACTCCGAGTCGGTCGCCGCGACGAGCTGGTCGACCGTCCGACCGAGGTCGACCGCCTCCACGTCCGGGGGATCGCTCAGCACCTCGGTGATGTGGTGGACCTTCTCGCTCGTCGTCAGGAGCTCGTCGGCACGCGAGACGATGTAGGACGCCGCCTCGGCGAGCTCGTCGGGATCGCGACCGGCGGCGTCGGTTCGTTCCGTCCCCCGCCCGGCGATCTGTTCCGCCCGCCCGCGGATCACGGTCACGGCGTTGCGGAGGTTGTGTTGGAGCACCCGGTCGACGACCTGGAGCTGTGTGGCCCGGTTCTCGCTGTCCGTCACGTCCCGAAGGACCCCGACGACCCCGGCCACGGCGTCCTCGTCCTCCGACGCCTCGAGCGGGTAGTAGCGCACGTCGAAGGTACGGGTGCCCCGGTCGGGGTGGGTTCGCGTCGTCCGGTACTCGACCGACTCCCCGCGGAGCGCCCGGTCGACGTGGCGTTTCACGTCGGGATACTGCTCGTCGTCGACGACCTCGGTCAGCGAGAGCCCGTTCACGTCCGTCTCCTCGATGTCGTGGTACGTCCGGTACTGCCGGTTGGCGAAGAGGAACTGTCCGTCCCGGTCGACGGCGGCGATCAGGTCGGTCGCGCCGTCGATGGCCCGTTCGAACTGCTCCAGCTCCCGCTCGCGCGTCTTGATCTCGGTCACGTCCCGACAGATCGCGAACGTCCCCGCGAGGTCGCCGTCGCCGTCGTAGTAGGGGTACCGTCGCGTGCTGAAGGTCGCCTCCCGCCCGCTCGACTCGAACGTCGGCGACACCTCGTAGTCGACGGTCTCCTCCGTCTCGAGCACCTCCTCGCGCCGGTCGTCGATCGTCGCCGCCGTCTCCGGATCCATGAACGCGAACTCGTCCGTGCCGTACAGCTCCTCGCGCGGCACGCCGGCGAAGTCGCTTACGGCCTCGTTGAGCAGTTCGAACTCGCCGTCGCGGTTCTGTAACAGGATGGGTTCGTCGAGCTGCTCGACGATGTCCTGGTACTGCTTCAGCCTCCCCACGGCCGCCTTCCGCTCGGTGACGTCCGTCTGGATGGCGACGAACCGCGAGACGGTCCCCGCGTCGTCGAGCACCGGCGCGATCGTCTGGTGGGCGTGGTACGTCTCGCCGTCCTTGCGGCGGTCGACGATCTCCTCCTCCCACACCTCGCCCGCGCGGATCGTCTCCCACAGCGACGCGAAGTACTCCTCGGACATCTCCCCGGAGTTGAGTATCGCCGGCGTCTCGCCGATGACCTCCTCGGCCTCGTAGCCCGTGTGTTCCGTGAACGCCGGGTTGACGTACTCGATCGTCCCGTCGGTGTCCGTGACGTAGATCGCGTGGCCCGCCTGCTCGATCAGGTTCCGGAACGTCCGAAGCTCCCGTCCCCCGTCGCCCTCGCTCCGCTCCCGGAAGCCGCCGGTGTAGACGCGCAGCCCCTCGGCCTCGTGGTCGTGAAACCTGACCGAGAAGGTGTGAACGTCGTCGCCCGCGCCCGCGAGCGGGATCGTGACGGTTCCCTCGCCGACGAGCCGCTCGGGCTCCTCGAGCCGATCCCGGAGGGAACGCGCGCGCCGATCGGCGGTCGCTTCCGGGATCAGCGCCGCGAGCCGCCGACCGACGAGATCCGCCGGCGCGTACCCGAGCACCGACCCGACCGCCGGGTTCGCGTAGACGACCGTTCCCTCCCCGTCGAGCGAGATCACCGGGTCGGAACTCCCCTCGACGAACGACGCGAGGAACCCGTCGTCGAACGGGTCCGGTCGGTCGTCGGCGTGACGTGGCATTACCGATCGATCAAGCGAGGGTGACGTGAAAAGGTACTGGCTCCCGTCCGAAACCGGGAACGCGCCCGAGGTCCGCGAACGCCGGTCAGTGCTCGGTCGACGCGGCGAGGTCGTCGACGGAGAAGCCGGGCTCCATGAGCAGGTCCGTCTGACCGCTCACGTCGCGTTTCTCGCGCATCAGCTGTTTGAACGCCGACTGCGGGGAGAGGTCGCCGATGAGCACGCCGCCGACGATCCGGCCGTCCTTCAGCGCGACGCGTCGCCACTCGCCCTCGGCGGTGGTGGCCTCCACCGAGTCGTCCCCGAGCGTCGGGTGACCGAAGGAGAGGAACGGGAAATCGAAGTGCGTGATCGAGTACGAGGAGACCCACTCGAAGGGCTCGCTGCCGTGGTCGATCATGTTGTGAGCGGCGATCGTCCCCTGCTCCTTGGCCGACCCCCACGCGCCGTTCTGTGCGCGCTCGCCGAGGATCGTGTCGTGGAACTCCGTGATGTCGCCGGCGGCGAACACGTTGTCCACGTTCGTCCGCATGTACTCGTCGACGACGACCCCGTCGTCGGTCTCGATGGGCGTGTCCTCGAGGATCTCCGTGTTGAAGTCCAGCCCGATCGCCACGCCGGCGAAGTCGCACTCGTACCGCTCGCCGTTGGGGTCGACGGCCGCCTCCACGTGGCCGTCGTCGTCGACCTCGAAGCGGTCCACGCCGGAGTCGAAGACGGGCTCGACGCCGCGCTCGCGCATCGCCTCGTGCATGATCTCCGCGCCCTCCGTCGAGAGGGCGTAGCGCCACCAGGAGTCGCCGCGCATCAGGTACTTTGCCTCCACGTCCTGTGCGCCGCAGATCGCCGCGAAGTCGATGCCGAGCAGCCCCGCGCCGACGATGACGCCCCGGTCGGCGTCCTCCACGCTCTCCTTGATCTTCCGGGCGTCCTGGAACGTCCAGAAGTGGTGGATCCCCTCCGCGTCCGCGTTCCCCACGGGGAGCTGCTGGGGCGTCCCGCCGATCGCCAGCAGCAGCGAGTCGTACTCGATCGTCTCCCCCTCGTGGGTCCGGACCGCGTCGTTCTCGACGTCGACGTCGACGACCAGCGTGTTCAAGCGGAGGTCGACGTCGTGGTCGTCGTACCACGACTCGTCGTGGATCGAGATGGGCGCCTCCGGGAGCTTCCCCTTCGCGAACTCCTTTATCAGGATCCGGTTGTAGAGGGACTCCCCCTCCTCGGTGATGACCGTGATCTCGGCGTCAGGCGCTTCCTCGCGGAGGGTCTCGGCGGCGGAGGCCCCCGCGATCCCGTCCCCGACGATCACGTACGAATCGCTCATGGGCGGCGTTTCGGATTGGGGGTTAATGTGGATTGTCATCCGCGTTCAGAACCGTGATAGTCCCTGGCTCGCCCAGCGGTTCGACGTTCCCGACCGCTCCGTCCGGCGGATCGGCCGTCGGATCGCGCCGTCATCGCCACAGATTCAAGGCCGTCCCGACCCAACGACGCGTATGAAGATCCGGCAGAACATCCGCCACTGGGCCGCGAAGAAGGCGCTTACGACCCCGGTGGTCGGCGACGTCGCCAACGACAAGCTCGTCGACCTACACACGAGCATCTTCCTCAACAAGGCCGACGAGGAGCGGCGCGAGGAGCGCAGGGACCACCTCGACGACTTCTTCGACGCGACCATGGACGCGTACGTCGCCGCCCTCGAGGCCGGCTTCCCGGAGGCCGAGGCCCGCGAGATCACCCACGTCCAGGCCAACTTCGACTTCTTCAACCACGGCTGGACGGAGATGATGGAGATCCCCGGCGACGAGCTGGAGGAGCACTACCGCCGGTACGAGACGTTCTTCTCGGACCACGGGATCACGATCGACGATCCGCTCGGCGGGTTCCGCCCGGCGGCCGGGATCGCGGACGCGCCGGAGACCCCGGAGCGGCTCGAGACGGCGGAGTACGAGAACGCGCTCGCCGGCTTCGCCGACGACGTCTACGTGGAGACCGACGACGGCGAGACGGTCGTCGGCGGCGACACCGACGAGCCCGAGGAGGTCGACCCCGCCGTCGCGCCCGGCC
>NZ_NHPJ01000079.1 GCF_002252985.1 Halorubrum halodurans
ACGGCCGGCTCACCGAGCCCGTCCGCCAGCTGGGCCACCGCGTTGTAGTCGGCGAACTCGAGGAGCCCCCAGTTGACCGCGCCGATCGAGGTGAGGATCCAGATCACTCCCGCGATCGTGTCCTCGCCGTCCCAGATCGAACTCATAGCATCCACCCCAGGGCGAACTGCCCGGTGGTAACCGCGACGACGTACAGGAGCCCCCACAGGTCGGAGCTTTGGAAGAAGCTGCCGACCGAGTCAGGAAACACGATGAACGCGATCGGAAGCGCGAGCGTCCCGACCGCAGCCGCGAGGTAGTACCCTTGAAGCCCCTGAATGTCCTCCGAGAGGGTCTGTAACTCGGTGTTTTCGTTCGTGAGGATCGTCCCGGCGATCGAGCCGTAGCCGAGGATCCAGGCGGTCGAGAGCCCGATCCCGGAGACGGTGAACTGTGTCGCCGAGAACGTCACGTCGAATAGTTGGAACTGTGCGATACCGACGAGCATGAACGCCGACGCGAGCCCGGTGACGACCAGGGCCGCGTCGAGCGCGTCGAATTCCATCTTAGCCATGCGGACGGGACGGTCACGGTGATCCCCATATACTCCCGCATTCAGTACGGCGTAGGCCCGTCAGGTGTCACTTTGAGGTATCTTTAAGTGAACCACCGTGCCCGGACGCGTCGATGGGATTCAAAAGTCTCGTTGACCGCGACGGAAGCGGAACCGTAACGATCGACAAGCAACACCTCCAGCTAGACGGATTAGTCGCCGAAGACGGGTCGATCAAGGAAGCCGACGCGCACACCCAGCGCGTCGGCGAGCGCGCGTACCTGGTACGGTTCCCGGAGAACGGCGAAGTCCCCTCGTTGATCGAACTCGTGGGGCGAGCGTGAAACCCGCCGGAAGGGGGTTCTCGACGCGACCCCGTGGGGTCCGACGTGGATGTATTCACGAACCGCGATCTATGTACTTCGGTGGTCTTCGAGGACGGTTGAAGTACATAGAAATCGGTCGGGTTGTGGGTGACCACCGTCGAGATCGGAGTCGATCCGCCCGGACCATTTCAAGGCGGACCGGTTCAGCCACTCCAGAACGACGGGATCGTGACCCCCGTACATACGGTGAGGTATAAATGAGCCGTCGAACCAGCCTGAAACTCTCCGATGAACGTGAGCGGCAGCTCGAGAAGGCGAGCGAGATCGTGGCGAGCGGTCCCGACGACGACCCACCCATGTCGGTCGTCATCGACGCGGCACTCGCGCACCTCATTCAGTCAGAGACGAACATTCGAGAGGCTCGCGACGAACTAGATCCGACGACGATCCAGCAGTTCAATACTGATGTAATTGGGTTGCGGTACCGGACGCGGATAGAAAGCCGGTGGCGGTAACGTGGAATGTTTGGCCAGACAGACAAATAAACAATTTAGTGAGAGTTGTGTCTAATTGTGTGTGAAAATGAGTCGTATTCAACCGATTTGAATATATACGGCTACGGTGCGCCGTAGCTATTGAAGCTCTCGATCGTAAGGGTTCTGTCAACGAAGATCGAATCTGAAGGAGTGTGGATCAGTCGGATGTTGGTTATGCTGGTTCCACCAGTAGTAGCGTCGAATTCAATCGTCGATGACTCACCAACAGCGAGAGTTTCACCACTCGCTACACTCGAGAGCGTTTGTGTTTCGTCCACAACGTTTCCATCTGCATCTCGGACTTGAATATTGAATTCAGATAGCTGAAGTTCCTCACCGCCACCGTGTTCAATAGTAATCTCTCCCGTATTCGAGCTTTCATTTACGCTAAAGTCCAACTGTGCTGTCGGCTGACTGTCTCCGAGCGAATCACCGAGTCCGAGGACGAACGTTCCGATGACGGCGGCCAGAATGACGGTAATTGCGACCATGAGTATGACTCCGATAACGGGACTCACAGCCCGATCGTCCGTCGTGAATAGGTTGCTTGGTTTCATGATTGAACCCAGCTGGGGCCGAGAACGCGGGTACGAGCGTCCCCCGATCCGCGTTCGCCGGTCGCTGGCTATCTAAACAGAGGCGGATCCAGTATATGTACCTGCTGTCGTAAATATCATCCTTGAAAACGGAGTCGGCACGTTCAAATCCTGTTCACGAATAATCACGTGTATGTACCCCACACCACAGGCCCTCGCCCGCACCTACAGCGATCGCGAGTACCTTGACCCGTGGGAGAAAGTCCTCGACTACCGACGCGTTCAGGAGTACGCTGCCGATCATCCCAACCATGGGCGAACCCGCGTCGGAAACGCCCTCAACCTCCCTCCGAGTCGCGTCCGTGGCTGGCTCAACGGAGGGATGCCCGACCCGGTCCGTGGCATCCAGACCGCGATCGATCACGGATGGCTCGATCCCGACCCGAAGGGCGACGTGGTGGCCGCTCTCGTCGAGTTGCTGGCACACGTCCTCGCAGGCGGGAGCGTCAGCGAACTTTTCGTTCCCGCGGTGACATCCGGTCGGCGGATGGATCCCACGGTGATCTCCGAGGCTTTCCAGTCTGTCGGCGTCGACGTACGGACGCGCCACTCCGACAGCGATTCCCGAGCGACCGAACTCTATCCGACCACGGATTCCTCAGTCCTAGGGCGGTGTCTCGTTGTGATGGGAGCGCCGAAGGGCTCAAAGACCGAACTGTCTGCCCTCCCTGCCGTCGTCTGGGAGAGCTCAACCGCGACGCGCCGCCAATTCGTCGAGATATACGTGGCCCACCGTGGAGCGTATCTTGAAGGAAAGGCGACGACACGGATCCAAGAGGAACGCCCTGATTCATATCTCGAGGATCTTCACCGACTCATCACGGAATCTGTGGACGGAGAAGTGTCCATCGGTCCTAGTGGACTCACGATATCGGCTGACACCGCGAGGGAGCTTCGGATCGAGAAATAATCGGGGAAACGTCGGTCTACCAATTACTCGAGGTCATCGGTATCGAGTTCGCCCACGAGGTAGGCACGACCGCGATCGGTGATACGAGTGTATCCCTGCGGATCATCGTAGCGTTCGACGAGCCCTGCGTGTTCAAGTTTCGGAAGACGTCGATCGATTGTAGGCCGCGACACGTTGTCGACGTTGAACGCGATCGCCCGTGGAGGGATCGCTATCCCACACTCGTCGAGAAGCTCTAGGATAGCATCATCGGACTTAGTCATCCAACTCACCACGGGCCTCATGCTCTGTCAGTACCGTCATGCGGGTCTTAGTTATGTGGTAATCACTAGTGTGTGATTGAGTTCTCATTTAGAAGTAATAGAGTACAGCATCAAAATTAAATACCCTGTATTCTTGTGTAGGCAATAACGGAAGCACTCTCGCGGACCCGTCGCTCCTCGATGGGTCCGATCGTTCACAAAAGCGGACCCCGCTGCTGGGACAGCGGGCCCGCGTGGGCTTCCGTGAGACAGCACGAAAGCCATGTTTGGACACTACGCGCCGGGGTTTGAAGGCCCCGATCGACCGAGGAACCGCAACACAACCGCCGGAGTCGACCACTTTCAGTTTCACTCCGCGCGTCTGGATCCTACCTTTAATACATCCGTCCGTCGGCCTGAATCGATGGTCCCGAAAGAAGTTGTGCGGATCGAAGACCGGCAGGACAGGTGGCGGTACGTGTGCCCTCGCGGGCATCGTTCCTGGGAACCAACGAACCACCATTTCTGGTGTCAGAAGTGTGCCGCTCACGACGACGTGGACGGCGTATTTCACGAACTCAGCGACCGGAAAACGGGTGCGCTTATCCCACGCAATCGCGTGCGGCTCGTGACCCAGGTCGGTCCCTACGATCGCGATCTCGACGGAGAAGGATCCGCGTGACCGACGAGAAGCGCGGCCACGCCCGGCGGATCGCGGAGCAGCTCGCGATGTACGACGACGAGGATGACGAACACGATAGCGACGACGAGACGGAGGGATCGGAGTGAGCGACGACGATCTACAAGACATTCCGCCGTCGGTCGCGCGGGATCTGTATCTCGACCAGCGGCGCGAGGAAGTGAGTACGTCGACGCTCAAATCCCATCGGTACCGGGTTGACCAGTTCGTCGAATGGTGCGAGGAAAACGGGATCCGGAGCATGGCGGACCTCGATGGGCTCGACCTTCACAACTACCGGATCAAACGTCGCGAGGAGGACGGACTAAAGACGATCTCCCTACAGGGACAGCTCTCTACGATCCGCCAGTTCCTCCGTGTTTGTGCGAACGTGGAGGCCGTCGAAGAGGGACTTCACGAGAAGATCATCCTCCCGAGCGTGCCGAAGTCGGAACAATCGAGCGACGAGCTGCTAGAGAAAGGCGCGGCCGAGGCCGCGCTCGAATACCTGAATCGGTATCAGTACGCCTCGCGGGAACACGTCGAGCTGCTACTCTTGTGGCGTACGTCGATGCGACGGGGCGGGATTCGTTCGCTCGACCTGGGTGACTTCGACCGTGAGGAGGGGGTTCTCGAAGTCCGTCACCGGCCCGAGAGTGAGACGCCGCTGAAGAACGGCGAGTGGTCGGAGCGCGACGTTCAGATTCACGACTCGGTCCGAGACGCGTTGATCGCGTACATCGAAGGACCGCGGAAGGACGTGGTCGACGACTACGATCGGGCTCCGATACTGACGACGACGCACGGTCGCGTCGCCCGCGGAACGGTGAAACAGGACATGTACCGGGTCACCCGGCCCTGTATGTACGGCGTCGAGTGTCCCCACGATCGAGATCCCGACGAGTGTGAAGCGACCGAAGCCCGGAAGGCGAGCAAGTGCCCGTCCTCGCGATCGCCGCACGCGATCCGGACGGGATCGGTCACGGCCTACCTGGACGAAGGGACGCCGAAGGCGGTCCTCGGTGACCGGGTCGATATGACCGAGAAGACGATGGAAACGCATTACGACAAGGCGAGCAAGCGCGAGCGGATGTACCGCCGGACCGACTACTTGCCGGAGGATTTCTGACCATGAACGCGACTATTGACGAGACAAATTCGATCCCGGTCGAAACGGGGCATCGCCGATCATTCAGCCGCTACCCGTGTTGGCCCACCTACGACGTCCACGGTCTTTGGCCGTGGCGTATTAGGGGCCGGGAACTCCCCAGCCACCTAATTTCCGCACTTCCGTACCTCCAGAGGCTGATTCTTACCGTCCAAGCTGGAATTCGATCGACCCTAGAGCCGTCGGCGGTCGCGGGAGGGGGAGGAACTCGGTGCCGCATCAGACCTCGTACCCGGCGCACTGCGGTTACGGGTGGTCATGCTTCGAGATGCCGTCGCGGTTGCCGTCGCAGTAGCCAACCGTCGAAACGCCACCACGAAATCGACACAGGGCGAGGGCCGCGCACCCACGTTCAAGTGGCCTGACACCCATTCCCACGTATGGCGGGGCCCGACCCCGAGCAGCTACGTCACCTGATCGACCGCTTCCCCCGGCCACCGGACGACGACCGTGCTGACGACCTGCTCGACGGCGCCTACGGCCGGATGGCCGGCGAGTGGTACGACCGCCTCCGCGGGCTCGCGGACGCCTACGCCGACGGCGACGCGCTCCGCGAGGAACTGCTCGTCCACGCCGAGGCCGTCCCCGCGTTCCGCCTGAGCGACGGCGCCGCGCCGTTGCCCGAGCGCCGGAGACGACTGAGGGAAGCCGCCGACGAACTCCCGGAGATCGCCGAAGCGGCCGCGTGGTACGCCGACCTCCGAGACCTGCTCGAGGACGACCCCGACGACCTCTCCCCGGTCGAGCGCGCGCTACACGACTTCGGCTACGTCCTGGCACACGGGCTGTTCCTCGGCGCCAGCACGCCCGAAACCGCGGTTCGCCGGCTCAGGCTCGCCTACCGGCTCGTCGGCGTCCGGATCGACGACACCGAGACCGACGGCGCAGAGCGGACGACGTTCACCTGCCCGTACCGGAACCTCGGCGCGGGTCGGTGCGGAACGCGCTGGCTCTGTCACGAGAAGCTCGACCGTGTCGACGACGGCTACGTCACCTACCTCGCGGAGCGCGGGATCGACTACCGGCGGCCGCGGGCCTGTGCGGGATCCGAGCAGTGCCACTCCGCGGTCGCGCGGGAGAGCCCCGAGCGCTGGTGGCCGAAGACGCCGCCCGCGGCAGTGAGCGAGTCGTGACGGGCCCCGAGCACGTCGACCGCGTACGGGAGAGATACGACCGCTGGGCGCGGGTCTACGACTGGTTCGCGCGGGCGACCGCCGGCGTCGGCGGCGTCCGGGACGCCTGCGTCGACGCGCTGGACGTGGACGAGGGCGACACGGTGGTCGAGTTCGGTTGCGGCCCCGGCCCGAACCTCCCCGCGCTCCGGGAGGCGGTCGGCCCGTCGGGTCACGTCGTCGGCGTCGACCTCACCGGGCGGATGCTCGACCGCGCGCAGGTGCTGATCGCCCGCCGCGGCTGGCGGAACGTCTCGCTCGTACGGGGCGATGCGGCCACCCCGGCCGTCGCCGACGCGGACGCGGTGCTATCAACGTTCGTCACCTCGCTGTTCCCCGATCCGGCGGCGGTGGTGGGCGAGTGGTGCGAGCTGGCCGACCGCGTCGTCGTCGCCGGCTTCGCACCGCGCGGGAACCGCGCCGCGAACGCGGCGCTGTGGGCGTTCACGCGGCTGAGCACGTCGCTGTTCGACGCGACCGGTGAGGACCCGCTGGGGCAACTGGACCGACGGACTGCGGCCGCCCGGCACGAGTTGGACGCCCGGATGGACAGGGTGGAGGGCGGAACGTTCGCGTTCGGAACGATCGTGGTGAGCGCCGGGTACCGAGAGACGGCCGTTCGTTGAGGAACTCTACGCCCGGTACGAGGAGCGGCACGACGACCCCGTGACGCTACGGTATCTCCGGGAGAACTACCTGCCGAAGCCGGAGCAGTACGACCTGATCGAGGTCGAGGATGATGGAGGGACGAAGCGGTACTCCCTCGTCGGCGTTGACGGGCCGAAACCTCCCCTCGAACGGCGCTGATTCGGCAATCATCGGATACGGACGGCCGGCTGAACGAGAAATGGAGATCCACGTTCCGAACCGTAGTGTGATGGCACACTAGGATTATTGGCGGTGGTCCCATACCGCCGCGTATGAGCAGCGAGAGCGTCGACTCCGAGAGCAAGGTCTCGGGGAATCAGGCGAACATTCCGGCACACATCCGCCGAGAGCTGGAGATCGACGACGGCGACAAGCTCCGCTGGCGGATCGAGGACGACGGAACGCTCCGCGTGCGGGTCGTTCAACAGCGCAGCGGGACGTTCAGCGACTTCGACGGGTACGACGGCGATCAGGAGACGAACGTCGAGAGCGACCACGACGCCTGGGGCGTCGACCCCGAGTAGATGCCGCGCGCGCTCGTCGACACGACCGTTCTCTTCGCGGCGGCGTACCGCCGCGACGGCGCACACGATGACGCCCTCCCGATCCTCCGAGGAATCGACACTGCCGACCTGCCGGAGGCGGTGATCCTCGATTACGTGCTCGCGGAGACGCTCAACGGGCTGACGACGCACGCTGGTCACGACGCCGCCGTCGACTTTCTCGACCGCGTGGAGGAGAACACGCGGCTCCACGTCGACTCCCTGACCGCGGACGCGTTCGCGACGGCGAAGGGCCTCTTCCGGCAACACGAACGGTTCTCGTTCGTCCACGCCTGTACCGTCGCGTACATGCGACTGGAGGGTCTCGGCTACCTCTACGCGTTCGACGACGACTTCGACGCCGCCGAGGACGTCTACCGCCTCGACGTCGCGACCGATCCGTATCAGCCGGAGTGACCGAGACGCGGTTCGTGTTCAGCGAGGCGCACCGGAACTCTCACACGAGTCTACCTCGTGAACACGATCGACGAGGCGCTCGTCGACGGGCTCGCGGCGTTGGGGGGGCGACCGGGTCCCCTTGTACGAGGACCTCCCGGCGCGAACCGAGATCCGTTTTCGAGGACTTCGAGGATGGGGTCGTCAGTTGGCAGTCGTATCCACTCGATGGTTTCGCACGTATCACGGCTCGGCAGTCATCGATGCGCGTCGATCCACTCACACCACGCGTGGAAATCCTCAGCTCCACACTGGTCAGCGATCGAGTGGAGCGTTCCAGTCGGGATCTCGTCTTCGGACTTCATTGGGATCGTGACGATCCGCACCTCGTCGGTATCGGGTGACGCGTATCGCATCTTCAAGTGGCTTCCAACCCGACCGACTCGTCTGTATCCGAAGTCGTTGAGCACTGATGCGATCTCTTGTCCGGAGAAGTTCGTCCGGACCATTCACTTCATGAATTCGGGAAGCTCCTCGACGCCGGGCTTCGTGTCCTCAAGGCCCCACTCCTCGAGGTCCTCGTCGGTGACGGGCTCGCCGCCATCCTCGTGGAGCTCGATCGCCTCCGCGAGCATCCGGAGTGCTTCGGCTTTCGTATCTCCGTAGGATGCGACACCGCTCTCGAGGTCCTTCGCGGTGATCTTCCCGCCGTCCTCGTGAATGAACTCGACGCCCTCCTCGTCGGGGGCGTCGCGTGTCGCACTCGCCATACTCCTCCTTCGCGGACCGTTCGAATAAGCGTTCTGTCGGTGTCGGACCATCCGGAACCGATCGGAACCCCGCGGGTCGGGCGAAACCGATTCTCGGTGGAGCCGAGCCCATCGGTCACCGTTCCACACGCCGTGAAGGGGTTACAGCCGTTCCTCCAGCGTCTGCCGGTCGAGCTTTCCGGTGGCGTTCCGCGGGAGCGCGTCGACGAAAGTCACGTCCCGCGGATGTTTGAACGCCGCGAGCTCCGCGAGGACGTGGTCTCTCACCTCCTCGGCGGTGAGATCGGCTCGAGGGAGACGGTCGACGAACGCCACCGGCTTTCTCCCCTTCCACTCGTCGGGTTTCCCGACGACGGCGGCCTCGCGGACGCCGTCGAGTTCCTCGATGACGCCCTCGACCTCCTGGGGGTAGACGTTCTCGCCGCCGGTGATGATCGTGTAGTCGACCCTGTCGAGCACGTGGACGTAGCCGTCCTCGTCCACGCGGGCGTAGTCGCCGGTGTGGAACCACTCGCCGGTCCACTCCGCCTCGTGGTCGAGATAGCCCGTCAACAACGCTTCGCCGCGAACCAGCAGCTCGCCGGGTTCGTTCGTGGGGACCTCCGCGCCGGTCGATCTGTCGACGACCTTCGCCTCGATGAGCCGGCCGGAGGTCCGGCCGACGCTCGGGAGCCGTCGCGACCCCCGTCTGTCCTCCCAGAGGCCGGCGGCGAAGGTCTCGGTCATGCCCCAGCCGTTGAGGACCGGCGCGTCGAGGAACGCCTCCGACCGCCGTATCAGGTCGGCGGACACGCCCGCCCCGCCGATGACGCCGGTGCGAACCGAGTCGGTGTCGACCGAGCGGTCCGGCGCCACGGCCAGCCAGTCTTTGAACATGGCCGGGACGCCGGAGAAGACGTTCACGCCGTGAGCCTCGACGTCGTCGAGCGCCGCCACCGGGTCCCACTCCTCGCGCAGGAGCAGCTCGCCGCCCGCCTTCAGCGTCGGTCCCAGGATCGTTCCGATACCCGTACAGTGGTACAGCGGCATGACCGCGAGAAAGACGCTCCCCGGCCCCATCTCGTAGGAGACCACGGAGGCGTCGCTGACGGCGATCAGGTTGGCATGCGTGTGGACCACGCCCTTCGGACGACCGGTCGTTCCGCTCGTGTGGAGGACGAACGCCTCGCGCTCGCCCATCGTCTCGGGGACGGCGACGGCAGGACGTGTCGTGCGAACCGCGGCGTCCCACCGTCTGACGCCGTCCGGGGCGTCGTCGGTGCGAACGCCGAAGACGGTGACGTCGGCGGCGTCGGTGGCGTCGCTCTCCTCGAGCGCGTCGGTGACCGCCGGTAGCGTTTCCCCGCTCGCGATCGCGGCGCTCGGCTCGACCTGATCCAGCAGCGACGCGACCTCCCGCCGCCGGAAACGGGTGTTCACGGGGACGACGACCGCCCGCCGGGCGAGCGACCCGAGCGTGGACGTGACGAAGTGGTAGGTGTTCGGGAGCATCACCACGACGGCGTCCCCGGCGTCGACCCCGGCGTCGCGGAGGACGGTGGCCGCCGAGCGGGCGTCCTCGAGCAGGTCCGCGTAGGTCCACGTTACGTCACCCTCCCGGACGGCGACTCGGTCGGGAAACGCGCGTTCGTTCGATGCCAGATAGTCGAGGTAGTTCATTGGCGACGTCGCCCACGGAATCCGGTGACAGGCGGACCGGCGTCACATCGATACAAAAGGATTACGGAGAATCGAGGATTCGGCCGCGGACCGCCGCATCGCGCCGCCGGTAGTTATATCCAGAAAACGTCGATACTAGGTCGCATGGAACTGACCGACGAGGAGCGCGTCATCAGACGACACGTGCGCGAGTTCGGCCGCGAGGAGATCGAACCGGTCGCGGTCGAGCACGAACGCGAGGGCCGCTACCCCTGGGACGTGATCGAGACCGCCGCCGAGGCGGACCTGCTCGCCCCCCGACTCGACGAGTCGGTCGGCGGTGCGGGGCTCGACGTCGTGGCCTCGTTGCTGGTCAACGAGGAACTCCACCGGGCTGACCCGGGTATCGCCGAGTCGGTCACGTCGACGACGTTCGGGTGTGAACCGCTCGTCGAGCACGGCCGCGACGAACACGTCGAGGAGTGGGTCCGACCCGCCACCCGAGGCGAGGCTGTCACGGGGGTCGCGATGACCGAGCCCGAGGCGGGATCCGACTTCGCCGCCATCCGGACGACGGCCGAGCGCGACGGCGACGCGTACCTGCTGAACGGCGACAAAGTGTTCATCAGCAACGGCAGCGTCGCCGACGCGCTCGTCGTGTACGCGCGCACGAGCGAGCCGGAGGAGCCTCATCGCGGTATCTCGGCCTTCGTCGTCCCGACGGACCGGGAGGGCGTCGACCGGACGTCGATGGACGGGTATCTCGGACCGGCCCCGACCGACGTCGCGCAAGTCTTCCTGAACGACGTACGCGTGCCCGTCGAGGATCGCCTCGGTGAGGAAGGCGACGGCTTCTATCAGGCGATGGCCTTCCTCGACGAGGCCCGCCTGGAGGTGGCGGCGGCGTCGATCGGCGCCGCCCGCGGCGCGATGGACTTGCTCCGCGAGTACACCACGGAGCGGGAGGCGTTCGGCGACGCCGTCGCCGAGAAGCAGGCCGTTCGCCACCGGGTGGCGGACCTGGAGACCCGACTGGACGCCGGTCGGGCGCTCGTCTACGAGGTCGGGCGTGACCTCGAGCGCGAAGGGGAGGTCGACTCCGACCGGTCGGCGAAGGCGAAGCTGCTGGCGACCACGCTTCTGGAGGACGTCGCGAGCGAGGCCGTCCAACTACACGGCGGGTACGGCGTCTTCGACGAGTACCGCGTCGAGACGTTCTTCCGCTTCTCGAAGATCCCACAGATATACGAGGGAACCAACGAGATACTGCGAGAGGTGATCGCGGGGGAGACCCTATGACCATGAACGTCGGGATCAACGTCAGCGACATCGATCACGACCTGACGCTCGACCTCGCCCGTCGCGCCGAACGGGCCGAACTCGAGAGCGTCCTGCTCGGCGAGACCTGGGGGTGGGAGGCGTTCACGTTGCTCGGGGAGCTCGCACGGGTAACCGAGACCGTCACGCTCGGAACGGGCATCGTCCCGGTCTACTCGCGGTCACCCGCGTTGCTGGGGCAGGCCGCCGCGACGGCCGCTCGCGCCACGGGCGGCCGGTTCCGCCTCGGGATCGGCGCCAGCGGTCCCGCCGTCATCGAGAACTGGCACGGCGCCGAGTTCGACCGTCCCGTCGGCCGGACGGCGGAGACCGTTCGGATCGTAAAGCGGGTCCTCTCCGGCGAGGTCGTGGACCACGACGGAACGGACTTCGACCTCTCGGGCTTCCGGCTCAGGGTGGACCCGCCGGGAGACGTTCCCGTCTACGTCGGCGCGCTCGGGGAGACGAACGTGCGGATGGCGGGCGCCGAGGCCGACGGCTGGATGCCCGTGTTCATGCCCGAGGGGCGGTTCGAGGAGCTCTACGAGGAGTTCCGCGACAGCGCCGAGGGACGGGGACGCGATCCGGACGAGCTGGCCGTCGTCCCGAACACCGTCGCGGCGGTGGCGGAGGACGGGCAGGCCGCTCGCGACATGGTCCGACACCACATCGCGTTCTACGTCGGCACGATGGGGTCGTTCTACCATCGGATGCTCTCGGAAGCGGGGTACGACGACGAGGCCGACGCGATCCGGGACGCCTGGCGGGACGAGGGCCCGGAGGCGGCGACCGAGCAAGTCCCCGACGCGGTCGTCGACGCGGCGGCCGTCGCCGGCACGCCCGAACGGGCGGCCGAGCGGCTGGCGGCCTACGAGGACCTCGGCGTCGACGGGCTCTCGCTGTACTTCCCGCGGCGTGCGGACGCGGACCTCATGCGCGAGACGGTCGACCACCTCGGATCGCTCACGGAGTGAGCCGGAGCGGCCGATCCCGCGGGCGTACCCCTCAACAGGAGCAGTAGTACTCGCGGTCGACGAACGCCGTCTCGAACAGCTTCGCGGCCGGGGCCGGATCCGACGGACGGTAGACCCCGGTGGTGAGGTCGCCCTCGCGCTCGAAGGAGCCGGCGACGAGCCGCCGCCAGTCGTCGCCCGACAGCTGGTCCCAGAAGGCGTCGTCGCCGGCGAGAAGCGAGAGGTAGTCGCGGAGGTACACCCAGCGGTTCGGCTCGCTCGACGCGTCGAGGTTGGACTCGTACTCCGCGTCGGTGACCGCGGCGTACGCCGCCATCGGGAGGTTCGCGCCGGCGGCGACCGGCAGCGAGATCCACTTCCACGGGCGGGTGTTGACGTCGAGCAGCAGGAACTCCTCGCGCTCGTCGTCGTAGACGAACTCCGCCTCGCTGATCCCGTGGTAGCCGGCGTCGTCGAGCACGGCGAGCGCGCGCTCCTCGATCGCGGGCTCGTCTGCCGTCTCGACGAGACAGGAGGTCCCGAACTGGAGCGGGTACCGGACCGCCGCGTTGCCCACGACCGCGAGCGCGTCGTCGACGCCCGAGGGCGGGACGTACGACGCCAGCGAGTGGTCCCGCCCGGTCGCGACGTCGACGCGCTTCTGGGCCATCACCTCGACGCCCTCGGCGGCCGCGCTCGCGACGACCTCCCCGAACTCCGCGCGGTCCGCGACGGTCACCACGTTCGTGCCGAACGCCTCCTCGAACTCGCGTTTACGGGCGGGCTTCACCACGAGCGGGAAGCCGAGCGCGTCGGCCGCCGCGTCGAGGGCGTCCGCGTCGATCCCGGCGGTGTCGCCGGCCTCTCCGCTCGAAGCGCCCCCGAACCGGTGGGTCTCCGGGTAGGGGATCCCCAGCTCCTCGCAGGTCGCGTACAGCCGGGACTTGTTCAACACGTCGTCGATCGTGTCGATCCCCGAGTAGGGGAGCCGGACGCCGTCGGGGTCGGCCTCGGCGTACGCGAGCGCCCACTCGTCCATACAGCCGAACGCGACCGCCTCGGTCCCGGCGGCGTCGACGATCGCCTCCACGTCCTCGCGGAAGCCGTCGAGGTCCGCGAGCGGGTAAGTGACCGCCCCGGCGACGTCGACGGCGTCGGAGGGCGGCGCGAGCCCGTCGTGGGTGACGGAGTCCGACCCGTCGCCGGCCGCGCGGTCGAGCGCGATCACGGGGACGTCGTGGGCGTCGAGCGCGCGGGCGACGCCGAGGCCGGTGACGTGGGCGTTGCTGACGAGCGCGGGCGGCCGGTCGAACGACGCGTCCGCGAGCGCGTCGATCAATCCCTCGGTCGAGCGGAATCGGTCTGCCATGGCTCCCCTCCCGCGGCCGGATACAAAGGCACACCAGTACCGGCCCGACGTGCCCCCATCGGTGACGCGCGGGGGAGCGCCGTTTCCGGCGAGCGGCCGACCCGAGCCCGGTGCCCCGACGAGCGCGCGGTCGCGACCCCGACGCGAACCCGTCCCGACACCGACGCGAACCCGTCCCGACGCGCGGTCCTTTTGGGGACGCGGGCCCTTCTCGGGGTATGAGCGAGAGCGAGCGCGAGGACGACGGCGACGAGGTTCCGGGACGCGTCCGCCGGGCCTTCCGCGACCACGGCTCCTTCGAGTCCGCGGACGACGGCGGGTGGCGCTCCGTGACGACCGCCTTCGACGCCGCGGTCGAGGCCGAGCCGCCCTCCGAGGACGGCCGGATACGGCTCTCGATCGTCGTCCGCGTTCCGACGCTGTCGGCGGTCACCGTCGACGACGTGGCCGACGTCGTCGAGACGGGGTGGTACGAGACGTTCGAGCGCCGGGTCGTCGACGTCGGCGGCGTCACCCGCGGGGACCACGAGTTCGATCCCCGCGTCGGTCGCGATGATGACGAGATCGTCGTCCGGTTCGCGTTGACGGACATCAACGAGCGGC
This sequence comes from Halorubrum halodurans, assembly GCF_002252985.1. Lineage (GTDB taxonomy): Archaea > Halobacteriota > Halobacteria > Halobacteriales > Haloferacaceae > Halorubrum > Halorubrum halodurans. The sequence goes on from NZ_NHPJ01000079.1 coordinate 14,398, forward strand.
GCGGCGTCGACGACGCGGGCGCGCTGATCGACTTCGTCGAGGGAACCTACGTCCAGGGCGTGATCCCCGGCTACGAGTACACCGACCCGGTTTCGGGACTCGTCTCGTCCGCCAGACGCCAGGGTGACGGAGGAACGGTCTGAGTCGTGACGGATCGACCCCGCCCGGCGGGAGTCGCGGACCGGCGCGGGGCGATAGGGGCAAAAGCGGGGGGCCCGTAGGGCGGGTATGATCGCGCTCTTCGGGTTCGCGAGCCTCGTCGGGCTCGTCGCCTTCCACACGCTCGTCGCCGGCGTGACGACGCGCTTTTTCAGGCTCCGGCTGGCGACCTCGTGGGGATGGGTGCTGTACACGGTCGTCCTGACGCCGATGCTGCTGTTCGTCTCGACGCTGTTCTTCACCGGCATCGGGGTCGGGGCGGGCGTCGACCTCGTGAGTCCGACGATCGTCGTCTCGGTGCTCGTGGCCCTGCCGATCGTGTTGGGCGTCGCCATCGACTACCTCTACGTGCCGCCGCCCGAGGAGTACGAGCTTCCGGACACCCGGTGAGGGGGGGAGAGGGAGGAGAAGAGAGAGAGAGGGCAAGAGAGGAGAAGGAGCAGAGGGGGAGAGGGAAAGAGGGAGGAGAAGAACGGGGGCGAGAAGCGGGAGAAGCGAGGCCGGCGACGCATCGAGCGCGTTCCCTCGCTACTCCGCGTCCCCGAGAAGGGACTCGACGACGTCCTCGACGCGGCCGATCACGTCCTCGGGGGGCCGCGTGGCGTCGACGCGGACGAACCGTCCGGGCTCGGCGTCGATCAGTCGCTCGTAGTTCTCTCTGACCGCGGCGAGGTAGCCGTCCCGCTCGAACTTGTCCGTCCGGCCGGCGCGCTCCGCGGCGGTGGCCGCGTCGAGGTCGAGGTAGATCGTCGCGTCCGGCGGGCGCGAGAAGGCGGCGTGGATCCCCCGGACGTACTCCATCGGTCGGGCGATGTCGACGTCGCTCTCGGCGAGCGTCGCGCCCTGGTAGGCGAACCGTGAGTCCGAGTACCGGTCCGAGACGACGAGCTTTCCGTCGGCGAGCGCGGGTCGGATCGTCCCCGAGAGGTGGTCGGCGTGGTCGGCGGTGTACAGGAAGAGCTCGGCGAGCGGGTCGGCGCCCGCGTCGCCCATCGAGCGGTACACCGCGTCGCCGTACCAGCTGTCGGTCGGCTCGCGGGTGAAGACGGCCTCCGAGTGGACGTCCTTCAGCGCCTCCCAGACGGTCGTCTTTCCGCTCCCGTCGAGCCCCTCCAGCGTGATCAGCATGGTCGCGCTCCGACCCGCCGGGAGAATAAACCGTCGGGATCCGAACGCGTGGAACCCGGCCGGAACGCGCCGTCTCGGACCCCGCCGCGCTCCGGCGGGACGGGGCGGATCGGCCGCCGGGAACACACCTTTTATCTCCCCGTCCTCGGTAGGAACACGCACGCGCATCGCGAGCGCACACGACGGGGCCGCCGTCCGATCCGGAGGCTGCGACGGCCGATCCGGGTCCGACCCGGTCCGGTCAGGTCGACGTGTGCCGCGATCGATCCCACAATGAGCTTCGAAGTTCCCGACGAGTTACGATATCTGGAATCGCACGAGTGGACCACCGTCGACGACGAGGCCGTCCGCGTCGGCATCTCCGACTTCGCACAGGACGAGCTCGGCGACGTGGTCTTCGTCGAGCTTCCCGACGCCGGCGACGAGATCGCGGCCGGCGAGGCGTTCGGCGTGGTCGAGTCGATCAAGGCGGTCTCGGACGTGTACGCGCCGGTGTCCGGCGAGGTCCTCGCGGTCAACGAGGAGCTCTTCGATCGCCCCGAGCTCGTCAACGAGGACCCCTACGGCGACGGCTGGCTGATCGAGATCGCCCCGAGCGACGGCGTCGACCACGACGAACTGCTCGACGCCGACGAGTACGACGCGCAGATCGCCTGAACGCGGCACGGCCCGACACACCGACCCGACACCACATGACGAGCCACCAAACGCCACCGGAGCGGACCCGATCAACCGACCGAACCGACCGATCCGGACCGACCGGACTGACCTCACCGACCGGACCGACCCGACGAACCGGACGAACCGGAGCCGCCGGGTCGACCGCGGCCGGAACCGACGCGGGGCACAGATGAGCGGGAGCCCGTACGCGCCCCACACCGACGCCGAGACCGCGGCGATGCTCGAGACGATCGGCGTCGCCGACGAGGAGGCGCTCTTCGACATCCCGGACGACGTCGCCTTCGACGGCGCGTTCGGGATCGACGCCCGGACCGAACGCGGGATCCGCGACGAGTGCGCCCGCATCTTCGGCCGGAACGCCGACGCGACCGAGTTCCTCGGCCGCGGCCACTACGCCCACTACGTGCCGAGCGTCGTCGACCACCTCTCGGACCGCGCGGAGTTCCTCACGAGCTACACCCAGTACCAGCCGGAGATCTCCCAGGGCTTCCTCCAGGCGCTCTTCGAGTACCAGTCGATGCTCGTCGAGCTCACCGGGCTCCCGGTCGCGAACTGCTCGATGTACGACGCCGCCACCGCGCTGGCGGAGGCCGCGACGCTCGCGGACCGCACGCGCTCGACGTCCGGCGACGTCGTCCTCGTCCCCGGCCACCTCCGGGAGGGGAAGCGGGCGGTCCTCGACAACTACTGTGCCGGCGCGGACCTGACCGTCGAGTCGTACCCGATGGACGACGGGATCGCCGACCTCGACGCCCTCGCGGACCGCGTCGGCGACGACGTCGTCATGGTGTACGCGGAGAACCCCACGCTCCGCGGCTGTATCGAGGAGAACCTCGCCGCGATCGGCGAGATCGCCGCCGACGCCGACGCGCTGTTCACGCTGGGGTCGGACGTCGTCGCGCTGTCGGTGCTGGAAGAGCCCGCGAGCGTCGGGGCCGACGTCGTCGTCGGCGAGGCGGGCGCGCTCGGGCTCCCGACCGCCTACGGGATGGGACTGGGGATCTTCGCCTGCCGCGAGGAGCACCTCCGGCAGGTCCCCGGCCGGCTCGTCGGCGCGAGCGAGGACGCCGCCGGCGACCGGGCGTTCACGCTCACGCTCCAGACGCGCGAACAGCACATCCGCAAGGAGCGGGCGACCTCGAACATCTGTACGAACCAGGCGTGGGTCGCACTGCGCGCGGCGATCCACGCCGCGTGGCTCGGGCCGGACGGCCTCGTCGACCTCGCGAGCGACTGCGTGCGCGAGGCCGCCGCCCTCGCCGACCGCCTCGACGAGGTCTCCGGGGCGGCCGCGCCGGTCCACGACCGCCACCACGTCCGGGAGTTCGCGGTGCGGACCGACCAGCCGGCGGCTCCCGTGGCCGACGACCTCGCCGACGCGGGGTTCCTCGTCCACGTCGTCGGCGAGCACCTGCTCCAGGTGTGCGTGACCGACCTCACCGCCGGGAAGTCCGACGACCTCGTCGCGGCGTTCGAGGAGGTGATCTGAGATGATCCACGACCAGGCCGACTACACGCGCGAGGAGGAGGCGGTTCACGAGCCGCTGCTCTCCGAGAAGGGCGAGGGGACGGTCGACGTGCGCGAGGAGTCGCCGCTCCCCGACGATCTGACCCGCGAGGAGCTCACGCTTCCCGCGCCCTCGGAGCCGGAGATCGCCCGCCACTACACCCGGCTCTCGCAGATGAACTGGGCGATCGACGCCGGCCCGTACCCGCTCGGGAGCTGTACGATGAAGTACAACCCGAAGTTCACGGAGGACGTGGCCGCGGACCCGAACGCCGCGGTCCACCCCGACCGGCCGGACCGGTCGGTCCAGGGGAACCTCGAGCTCCAGTACCGGCTCCAGGAGTTCCTCGGGGAGATCGGGGGGATGGACGCCGTCACGCTCCAGCCGCCCGCCGGTGCGGCCGGCGAGCTCACGGGGATCCTGATCGCGAAGGCGTACCACGAGCACCACGGCAACGACCGCTCGGAGGTGGTGATCCCGGCGTCCGCACACGGCACCAACTTCGCGACCGCCGCGACCGCCGGCTACGAGGTGGTCGAACTCCCCTCCGGCGAGGACGGCCGCGTCGACCTGGAGGCGCTCGAGGCCGCCGTCGGCGACGACACCGCCGCCCTGATGTTGACGAATCCGAACACGGTCGGGCTCTTCGAGCGCGACATCACGGAGATAGCCGAGATCGTCCACGACGCGGGCGGGCTGCTCTACTACGACGGCGCGAACCTCAACGCGCTGCTCGGGCGCGGCCGCCCCGGCGACATGGGGTTCGACGTGATGCACTACAACGTCCACAAGACGTTCGCGACGCCCCACGGCGGCGGCGGCCCCGGCGCGGGCCCCGTCGGGGTGACGGCGGAGCTGGCCGACTTCCTCCCGAGCCCGCGGGTTCGCGAGACGAACGGCGAGAGGGGGTACGAGCGCTTCGAGCCCGCCGAGTCGATCGGGAAGGTCCACGGCTTCGAGGGCAACTGGCTCGTGTTGATCAAGGCGTACGCCTACATCGCCCGGCTCGGCGACGAGGGGCTCCGTGACGCCGCGGCGAAGGCCGTGCTCAACGCGAACTACCTCGCCGAGCGGGTCGACCTCGAGGTTCCCTACGGCCCCTTCCACCACGAGTTCGCGGCGACCGCGGGCGACCGCGACGCAGCCGACGTGGCCAAGCGCATGCTGGACTTCGGCGTCCACCCGCCGACGACGAAGTGGCCCGAGATGGTGCCCGAGGCGATGTTGACGGAGCCGACCGAGATCGAGAACCGCTCCTCGCTCGACGACCTCGCGGAGGCGTTCGACCTGGCGTACGCGGACGCCGACGAGGCGCTCGAGACCGCGCCGAACCGCACCGCCGCCGCCCGGATCGACCAGGTCGGGGCCGCCCGGAACCCGCGGCTCTCCTGGCAGGCGCTCGACGGGGAGTAGTCGAGAGGGCGGAGCGGACGCCCCCGACGAGCCGTCGGACTGCTCCCGACCGGTCCCGACCGCTCTCGGCGCGTGAGAACCGTTGACGTCCCTTTCTCCCGACGGGCCGCACGAACGCGCATGATACGAGCGATCCTCGGGCTCGCCGGAGCCCTCGCCGCGCTGTTTCCGGACCGAGCGGTCGACGCCTTCGAGGCGGTCGCGCTCGAGGAGACCGACGCGGAGACGAAGCCGTGGGTCGGGTCCGCGGTCCGCGCCGAGGGCGTCCTGGCGGTCGCCGCCGGGCTGCTCGGCGGCCGCGCCTCCGCGTGGCCGGCGAACGTCACCGGCGTCTTCGGCCTCGTCGTGTTCGCGGTCCCGAGGGCGTACCGGGCCTTCGCCGCCCGACTCCTGTACGAGGAGCCGGACGAGGTCCGGTGGGCGGACCGCTCGACGCCGCTTCTCAGAGCCGTCGGGGCGGCGTACGTCCTCGCGGCCCTCGGGGCGTTCCGGCGCCGTCGCCGTGGCCGCGAGCGCGGGGACGACTCGGGGAGCGAGGACCCGGCGGAGCGCGTCGAGGCGTGATCGGCGGGGAGCGGGGCCGACCGCGCTCGCGTGTCCTCGGAGCTCGTCGACGCCTCGCCCCGGTCGCTTTTGAACGCGCCGCGCGTACCGGCGGACATGCTCGTCGGCATCGTCTCCGACACCCACGACGACCTCGCCGCCGTCGAGGCGGCGATCGATCTGTTCGAATCGGCGGGCGTCGACGCGGTCGTCCACTGCGGCGACTTCGTCGCCCCCTTCTCCGTGACCCCCTTCGACGCCGGCTTCGAGTTCCACGCCGTCCGCGGGAACAACGACGGCGAGTGGGCGGTGGAGTCCACGGTGAACGCGTTCGGGACCTACCACGGCGAGGCCGGGACGCTCTCGGTCGACGGCGTCGACGTCGCCGTCACCCACGGGACGAGCGAGGTCGTCGTCGACGCGCTCGTCGACTGCGGCGACTACGACTACGTCCTCCACGGCCACACCCACGCGCACGGGGTCGAGGAACGGGACGGCACCGTGCGGGTGAACCCCGGCGGGCTCCCGATCCCGGTCGCGGGCGCGGACGACGCCTTCCGCGTCGCGACGCTCGACACGGCCGCGTCAGGGTCCGCAGCCGTGACGCACCACCGGCTGGACCGCTGAACGGGCGGCGGAGGCCACGCGACGGCCGGCCGAACCGGATCGAGTGCCGGCACGGAGAAGGGACTTCCCGAGGCGTTATGCCGCTCCGGCGGGAGCGTCGCGACGTGTCCGAACCGACCCCCGAGTTCGCGGGCGCCGGCCGACCGGTCGCCGTGCCGGTCCGGACGCCGCCCGCGGGACCGACGGAGGCCCGAGACGGATGAGACCCGACCGCCCGCCCGTCGAGACCGACGCCGACCTCGCGGAGGCGATCGACGCGATCGCCGACCGGTTCGACGGTCGGCTCGGCGTCTTCCTCGGCCTGTCACGGGAGGTGGAGGAGTTCGACGTGCTCCACCGACGGAACGCGGACGGGACGTTCGTCGCCGCGAGCACGATCAAGCTCCCGATACTCTACGCGCTCTACGAGGCGTACGACGGGCGACTCGACGCGCTCGCGGAGCCGCGACCGATCGCGGCCGAGAACCGCGTCGGCGGCAGCGGGATATTTCACCTCCTCGACGATCCGACCCCGTCGCTCGAGGACCTCGCGCGGGCGACCATCGCGATCAGCGACAACGCCGCGACCAACCAGCTGATCGACGAGCTCGGCGCGGAGCGCATCGAGGCGGCCGCGGCGCGGCTCGGCATGGCCGACACCCGGCTCCGGCGGAAGATGATGGCGACGCTTGAGGGCCACGACTTCGAGCCGCTCGGCGAGCAGCCCGACGGCGAGCCGGCGAACCTCACCACGCCGGCCGACTGTGCCCGTTTCTTCGCCGACGTCGTCCACGAGGCGACGCTGTCGCCGGCGGCGTACGACCGGCTCCGGGTGCCGCTCGACGAGCAGAAGGACGCGTCGCTCTTCGCCCGGTACCTCCCGTACGGGACGCCGATCGCACACAAGACCGGCGGCCTCCCGACGGCGGCGCTGGACACAGGGGTCGTCTCGGCCGACGACGGCGGGACGCCGCCGCTCGTGTTCGCGGCGTTCGCGACGCAAGCCGAGAACGGTGGCGACGCGGGCGACGCGGTCGCGGCGGTCGGCGACGCGGCGTTCGAGCGGTTCGCGGCGCTACGGCGGGAACGCGGCGACTGACGGGAGGAGCGCGGCGGGCGGTAACGGCGGAGAACGGGAACCGTCAGCGTGGCGCTACCCGTCGGCCGGCTCCGCCAGGACGGGCCAGTGCGTTCGGTGGTGGTCGATCGCCTCGTCGAGCCACGCGTCGACGAGGTCGGTCGGCTCGTCGAGCCACGCCATCGGGTCGTCGTGGCCGTACCCGTCCAGGTCGACGAGTCGGTCGAGCACGCCCTCGAGGACGCCGAGGGTGGCAAAGGAGAGGTGCGACGGCTGGTAGCCGCCCTCCTGGATCAGCGCCAGGCGGCCGTCGGCGGCGTCGTCGGCGAGCGCCCGAACTCTGGACCCGAGCGTCCGGAACCCGCCGCGGGTGACGAGGTTTCGGCCGTTGGGGTCGACCGTGCCCGCGTCCTGGCCGGCGCTCACGAGGACGAGGTCGGGGTCGTACGAGCGGACGACCGGTTCGACGATCGTCTCGAACAGGCGCTCGTACCCGCGGTCGCCGGTGCCCGGCGGGAGCGGGACGTTGAGGGTGTATCCCGCCCCGTCGCCCGCGCCGTCCTCCGCGAGCGACCCCTCCTGCGGGTGGTACTCGGACCACGAGCCGTGGTCGTGGTGGGCGCTCACGAGGAGGACGTCGTTGCGGTCGTAGAAGGCCTCCTGGGTCCCGTTGCCGTGGTGGACGTCCCAGTCGACGATCGCGACCCGGTCCGCGCCCGAGGCGAGCGCCTCCTCGGCCGCGATGGCCGCGTTGTTGAGGAAACAGAACCCGTCCGCCTGGGTCGGCTGCGCGTGGTGGCCGCTCGGACGACACAGCGCGTACGGGATTCCCGCCCGCCCGGACAACGCGTGGTCGGCGGCGGCGGCCGCGGCCCCCGCCGCGACCCGCGCCGCGTCGTACGTCGCCTCGTTCGCCCCGGTGGTCGTCCGGCCGATCCGGCCGCCGCCGTCGGCACAGAACCCCTCCAGCCAGTCCACGTAGTCCGCGTCATGAACGCGCTCGATCGCGTCCCGCGTCGCCCGGTCGGGCTCGACGAAGCGGCTCTCCTCGGGGAAGCCGTGTTCCACCGTCGCCACGATGTTCTCGACGCGCTCGCGGCGGTCCGGGTGGGTCTCGTCGGCGGCGACGATCGGCGTCGAGGGATGCTTGAACGCTCCCGGCGGCTGTTCGTGATCCAGCATGCGCTCGTGCCAGAAGACGGTGAGATCGGCGTCGCCGCCGTTCGCGGTCGGTTCGGCGGTCATCGGTTCTTCCTCCCGCGAATCGGGTCCGCTCCGCTCGAGTCGGTCGGGATCGGCGACGGTCGGCTCTCTCGCGGATCGGCGGCCGCCCGTGCGGACGGCGCGTGCGTCGCGTGTCGCATGCCCTCGCTTTCGCGGGAGGGGGTGAAAAGATCCCGGCGTGACGGCGGAGGGGTACGGCGACGGAACGGCACGGTGACGGAACGGCACGGCGACGGAGCGGCGACCCGGAGTTCCGGCACGCCGTTCCGGTTCTTCGGTCCGCTCGCGCCGGGTATACACAACAACCGTGTACTACGAATACGAAAAAGGACAACATTTATGTAAGGCCGATTCAACAACCGGACTGTGCTATCACGTATCACGGCAACCGGCCGGCGGGGGGAATCGGACGACGACCGTCGCGTGCGCCCTATCTCGAGACGGTTCCGCGGGGGTGATCCCGCGTGAGCGACGCGGAGGAGGCTGACGGTCCGATCGCGACGTTCCGGGAGGAGATCGACCCGACCGTCTTCGCGTTCGGCGCGCTGATAACCCTGGGCGTGATCGTCGCGTTCTTCATCAATCCGTCCGCCGTCGAGAGCGGCATCTCGTCGCTGAACAACCAGCTGCTCGGCGCGTTCAACTGGGCGCTGCTGCTCATCGTCTTCTTGATCGTGTTGTTCCTGCTGTTCCTGATCGTGGGGCCGTGGGGCGCCATCAAGCTCGGCGACGAGCCGCCGGAGTACAGCTTCCTCTCCTTCTTCGCGATGTTGTACTCGGCTGGCTTCGCGGCGGGCGTCGTCTTCTGGGGTCCGACCGAGGCGCTGTTCTACTACAGCAACCCCTCGCCGCTGTTCAGTACCGTCGAGGGCGGAACGGCCGAGGCGATGACGATCGCCGTCCAGCAGACGCTGTTCCACTGGGCGCTACCGCAGCTCGCGGTGTTCACCATCATGGGCATCGCGATCGGCTACTTCGCGTACAACTACGAGAGCGTCCCGCTGCGCGTCTCCTCGGCGCTCACGCCGATCCTCGGTGCCGACAACCTCGACGGTCCGCTCGCGAAGGTCGTCGACGTCCTCGCCGTCTTCGCGACGATCGGCGGCGTCGCCACGTCGCTCGGGTTCATCGGGAGCCAGTTCGTCACCGGCCTCGACTACCAGTGGGGGATCAACATGGGCGACCTCGGCATCCTGCTCGTCGTCACCATGATGACCCTGCTTTTCACGACCTCGATGGTGCTCGGGGTCGACAAGGGGATCCGCCGGCTCTCGAACTTCAACATGGTGCTCTTCGTCGCGCTCATGCTCGTGACGTTCGTCGTGGGTCCGACGCTGTTCCTCGTGCTGCTCGGGACGCAGGCGTTCGGCGGCATGATCAGCGAGTTCGTCTCGATGAGCCTCTTCACCGGTGCCGGACCGATGGGCGCGGGCGAGTCGGGCGCGACCGGCTGGATGAACGCGTGGACGGTGTTCTACTGGGCGTGGGCGCTCTCGTGGTCGCCGTTCGCGGGGCTGTTCATCGCGCGGATCTCCAAGGGGCGGACCGTCCGCGAGGTCGCCTTTACCGGGATCGTCGCGACCTCCGGCGCAACCATCCCGTGGTTCACCTTCGTCGGCGGCACCGCGGTCTGGGCACAGCACAACGGTATCGCCGACTTCGGCGCGGTGATCGCCGGCGAGGCCGGGCCGGAGGTGTCCGGGTTCATCCTCTTCGAGGCGCTGAACTTCACGTTGAACCTCGGCGGAGCGTCGATGACGATCCCGATCGGGTCCGTGCTGATCTACGCCTTCATGATCCTCGTGACGACCTTCTTCGTCACGTCCGCGGACTCCTCGACGCTCGCCGTCTCGATGATGACGACCGGCGGGAAGGCCAAGCCGTCGAACATCAACCGGATCTTCTGGGGCGTCGTCCTCGGGATGACCGCGGCGATCCTGATGATCCTCGGCGGCACCGGCAGTGCGAACACGCTCCAGCAGGCGGCGATCATCACCGGAACGCCGTTCGCCTTCGTCTGCTTCCTCGCGATGCTGGCGCTGATCAAGGACTTCGGCGAGAACTACGATCAGGTGCTCTTCCAGAACGACACCGTGTTGTACGGATCGAAGGACGACTCCGGGTCGCGGTCCGGGTCCGTCGCCGGGTCCGACGACGACTGAGTCGGCCGGCGACCGAATCGACCGACGAGGGAAGCGGCCGGCGTTTCCCGCCCGTTCCGCTCGCGTCCCCGTTCGCCCGCTCGCGCGTCGGGAGAAGGTTTTAATGGACACTGTACACACTTACTGTGTATGGACAGGGACACTGCGGAGCCGGACGCCGGCGGTCTGCCGGGTCCGAACGCCGAGAAATGGGTGGAACGCTACGGCGAGCACGCCGCGCCCAGCGAGTACTCCCACGAGTTCGTCTGGGACGTCACCCGCGAGGCCGACGGCCCCTTCGTCACCGACGTCGACGGCAACGTCCTGATGGACTTCACGTGCCACATCGGGGCCGCGCCGCTCGGCTACAACAACGAGAAGGTGCTCGGCACGCTCCGGGAGTTCGACCTCGTCGAGCCGATGAAGATCGCGGGCCAGGACATGTACTTCGGCTCCGGACCGGACCCCGACGACGCCCCCTTCCCCGGATCGGCCCAGCTGATGGAGCGGCTCACGGAGGTCTCCGCGACGTTCGGGCTCGACACCGTCTTCCTCTCGAACTCCGGGGCGGAGGCGATCGAGAACGCGATGAAGGTCGCCCACGACCACAAGCCGGCCGCGAAGTACGGCTTCGCGTTCGGCGGGAGCTTCCACGGCCGGACCCTCGGAACGCTCTCTCTCACCAACTCCAAGGACGTCTACACCCGCCACTACCCGGAGGTCGCCGGGATCGAGACGGTGCCGTTCTGCGCGGATCGCGAGTGTACCGCCGAGACGTGCGACTGCGGCTTCTTCGCCGGCGGCGGCTCCCAGTTGCGGAACGCGCTCGCGCCGGAGGGCGGCCACGTCGACCCCGCGGAGGTCGCGTTCGTCGTCCTCGAGCCGATCCAGGGCGTCGGCGGCTACCGCTTCCCGAGCGAGCCGTTCATGGCGGAGGTCGGCGCGGTGACCGACGAGTACGACATCCCCCTGATCGTCGACGAGATCCAGTCCGGCGTCGGCCGCACCGGAGAGTTCTGGGCGTCGGAGCACTACGACCTCGAACCCGACGTGATCGGGGCGGCGAAGGCGCTCCGGGTCGGCGCGACCGTCGGCCGCTCGGAGCTGTTCCCCGACGAGAAGAACCGGCTCGGCTCCACGTTCGGCGGCGGCGACCTCCTCGGGTCGATGATGGGCGCGCTCACGATCGAGGCGATCGAGGAGCACGACCTGCTCGCGAACGCGCGGACGCGCGGCCGGCAGGCGAAGGAACTGCTCGCGGACGATGCGGGCGACCACGTGGTCGACGTGCGCGGGAAGGGGCTCATGCTCGCCGTCGAGTTCGACACGCCGAAACGCCGCGGCGAGGTCGTCAGGGAGGCGCTGGAGCGCGGCCTCCTCACGCTCGGCTGCGGCAAGAAGACGATCCGGCTTCTCCCCCCGCTCGACTCGACGGAACGCGAGATCGACCTGGGGATCTCGATCTTCCTCGACGCGGTCGCGGCCGCGGGACCGACGCCGACGACCGCCTGAGACGGCGGGTTCGGTCGAACCGGTCGGGGGCGTTCGGACCGTTCGGAAACGAGACTACCCCTCGAGCGACCGCGACGCCACCGCGACGCCGTCGAGGTCGGCGAGCGCGTCGAGCGTCCCGCGGAGGTGATCGGGGCCGCTGCCCTCGATCCGCACGGTCACGGGGACTCGGTTCGGGTCATCGTCCGCGCGTCGCTTCCCCCGCTCGAGCCCGTCGAGCTCCGCCCCGCGGTCCGCGACCGCGTCGGTGAGATCGCCGAGCGCGCGCGGCCAGCCGTCGACGAGGAGGCGGGCCTCGGTGTAGCGGCCGAGCTCGGCGAGGCCGGTCCGGGTCAGCTCCGCGTGGTCGGTGAGGTTCACGTTGCCACCGGAGACGACCGCCGCGACGTGTTCGCCCGTCACGTCGAGGTCGTCGGAGCAGAGCGCGGCGACCGGCGCGGCCCCCGCGGCCTCCGCGACCGTCTTCGCCCGCTCGGCGAGCAAGGTGACGGCGACGGACAGCTCCCGGTCGGTGACGGCGACGACCTCGTCGACCCGCTCGCGGACGACCCGCCACGTCGTCTCGAGCATCCGGGTGTCGGCGATACCCTCGGCGACCGTGTCCACGTCCGAGAGCTCGACGAGCTCGTCCCGCTCGATCGAGGGCTTTGCGTGGAGCGCGCCCTCCGGCTGGACGCCCACGACGCGGACGTCGTCGTCGGCCGCGAGCAGGGCGGTCGCGACCCCGGATATCAGCCCGCCGCCGCCGATGGCGACACAGACCGTGTCGATCTCGGGGTACTGCTCGCGGAGTTCGAGCCCGACGGTCCCCTGGCCGGCGATCACCGCCTCGTCGTCGAACGGGTGGACGAAGGTCCGGCCGGTCGCCTCCGCGCGCTCGAGCGCGTGCTCGTAGGCCCGCTCGTAGATGTCCCCCTCGACGACGACGGTCGCGCCGTACCCCCGCGTGGCCTCGATCTTCGAGGCGGGCGTCACCTCGGGGACGACGATCTCCGCGTCGATCCCGAGCAGCTCGCCCGCGAGCGCGACTCCCTGCGCGTGGTTGCCCGCGCTCGCCGCGATGACGCCGGCGTCGCGCTCGGCGGGCGAGAGCCGGGCCATCGCGTTGTACGCCCCGCGGATCTTGAACGAGCCGGTCCGCTGGTGGTTCTCGAGTTTGAGCCCGACCGAGGCCGCGCCGCTCCGCTCGGCGAACGTTCGCGACCGGTCGAGCGGGGTCCGGTGGGCGACGCCGTCGAGGCGCTCGCGGGCCGCCTCCACGTCCCCGATCGAGACCGGAGCCGTCATCGATCGGCGTCGGCCCCCGTCGAACCGCCGTCCGTCGCCGAAGGATCCCTATCGGTCGAAACGCCGCCGTCCGTCGCCGGGACGTCGCCGTCGGCCGAAACGTCGCCGCCTTCGACGCCGAGGATCGCCTCCGTCAACACCCCGACGCCGATCGGCAGGCTCTCCTCGTCGACGTCGAACGTCGGGGAGTGATGGCCGGTGGGGTGGTCGGTGCCGACGATCATGTACGTCGCGAGCCCGCCGTTCGACTGGACGCGGTCCATCAGGTACGTGGCGTCCTCGCTCGCGCCGAAGTCCGCGACCGGCAGCACCTCGGTCACGCCCTCGATCCCCTCGGCGACGGAGGCGACGTGGTCGGCGAGTTCGGGGTCGCTGTCCGCCCGCGGGCACTCGGTCGTGACCTCGAACTCGAGCTCGCAGCCGTGCGACTCCGCAGCCCCGCGGAACGCCCGCTTCAGCCTGGATTTCCCGTACTCCTTGAGCGCCGTCGTCTCGCCGCGGGCCTCCGCCTCGACGCGCGCGCGGTCGGCGATCACGTTGCTCGCGCTCCCCGCCTCCGCGTAGCCCACGTTCACACGAGTCATGCCCTCGCTGTGTCTGGGAATCCCGTACGCGTTCGAGATGGCGGTGCCGAGCGCCTGCATCGCGTTGTCGCCCTCCTCCGGGGACTTGCCGGCGTGCGCCGAGGTGCCGTGGAAGGTCGCCTCGACGTGGGCGATCGCGAGCGCCCGTTCGATCCCGGCGACGACGCGACCGGTGGGGTGGCCGAGCCCGACGTGGACCGCGAACAGGTAGTCGATCCCCTCGATGAACCGGCTCTCCGCCATCGGGTGGCCGCCGCCGCCGAGCTCCTCGGCGGGCTGGAAGAAGACGACGAACCGCCCGGCGAAGTCGCTCTCGGCCACCGCCTCCAGCGTCGCGAGCCCCATGGTCATGTGGGCGTCGTGGCCGCAGGCGTGCATCACGCCGTCCGTCTCCGACCGGAAGCCCTCGGCGACCGGGACGTGGTCGTCGTCGGTCGACTCCTCGATGAACAGGCCGTCGATGTCGACCCGGAGCCCGACGGTCGGCCCCTCGCCGCGCTCGAGGACGGCCACGCAGCCGGTGACGCCCCCCGCGGTCCGTTCGAGCACGTCCTCTCGCGCGCCGCGGTCGCGGGCGCGCTCGACCCACTCGTCGTAGGCGTCCTCCTCGAGGACGCCCATCCGGTCGTCGGGGTCGTACGCCTCGCGGCCGACCGCGAGCTCGTCGACGCCGATCCGCTCTATCTCCTCGACCAGCCGGCTCGTCGTGTAGAACTCGCGCCAGCCGGGCTCGGGGTGTTCGTGGAGTTCTCGGCGCGTCTCGACGAGCCGCTCCGCCACGGGTCGTGTCATGTGAGCCCGTGGCGCTCGAACGTACTTAAGCGTACACGATGATCGTATATGAAGACTACAAAAAAGGTAAGTACCGGTCCGGCGAATCCCCGAACATCACCGCCAGCAGGCGGCGAATCCACCAATGAGCGAGCCAGACGTCGTCGTCCTCCGCGAGGGGACCGAGGGACTGTCGATGGAATCGTACGCCGAGACGCTCCGCGACCGCCTGCCCGACCGCGAGGTCGCGCTGGCGCGGACGCCCGCGGAGGAGCGCGAGCTCGTCCCGCGGGCGCGGGTCGTCACCGGGATCACGGTCGAGGAGGCGCAGATCGCCGACGCCGACCGCTTGGAGCTGTTCGCGTGTACCTTCGCCGGCACCGACCACGTCCCCGTCGAGGCGCTCACGGACCGCGGCGTGGCCGTCACCAACGCCGGCGGGATCCACGCGCCGGGGATCGCGGAGCAGTCCATCGCCAACATGCTCGTGTTCGCCCGCCGGCTCCACGAGGGGTGGCGGCGCAAGTCGAACGCGGAGTGGCGACACTTCCAGTCGCACGAGTTCGCGGGCAGCACCGTCACCGTGATCGGGCTCGGCTCCATCGGCCAGCACGTCGTCGAGCGCCTCGAGGGGTTCGACGTGGAGACGATCGGAGTCCGCTACACCCCCTCGAAGGGCGGCCCGACCGACGAGGTCGTCGGCTTCGAGGAAGACGCCATCCACGACGCGCTCGCCCGCAGCGACTACGTCGTCGTCGCGTGCCCGCTCAACGACCTCACACGCGGGCTGATCGGCGAGGCGGAGCTGGCGACGCTGCCGCCGCACGCCGTCGTCGTCAACGCCGCCCGCGGCGGGATCGTCGACACCGACGCCCTGGTGTCCGCGCTCCGCTCCAGCGGGCTCCGCGGGGCCGCCCTCGACGTGACCGATCCCGAGCCGCTGCCCGCGGACCACCCGCTCTGGGACCTCGAGAACTGCCTGGTCACGCCTCACACCGGCGGCCACACGCCGAAACACTGGGACCGGCTCGCAGACATCGTCGCCGACAACGTCGCCGCGCTCGAGTCCGGCGGCGACCCCGCCGACCTCCGGAACCTCGTCGCCGCGCCCGACGGGGACTGAGCGATCCGGTCCCGGAAGCGGAGCCGCCGACCGCCGTCCGTCTTTAATACCTCAGCGAGCGTATGCGTCCCCGGTGTACTATCAATGGTAACCGACCGGTCAACCGCCGGAGACGCCGTCGATGCCGTCGACGCCGTCGTCGAGGAGCCGACGAACGACCCGCTCGCGGGAGAGGAATCGACGGACGTGGAGGCGACGAGCGGGATCGACGAGACGGGGCCGACCGGATCGGGAACGACCGCCGACACGGCGACCGGGACCGGGCTCGAACCCGCCGTCGCGGGCGCGCTCAGCTACCTGCTCGGACCGATCACGGGCGTGTTGTTCTACGTCTCGGAGCCCGAGGACGCCTTCGTCCGGTTCCACGCCGTCCAGAGCACGCTGGTCTTCGGCGGGCTGTTCGTCGCCTCGATGGTCCTCTCGGTCGTCCTGACGCTGGCGTCGTTCGTCCCCGGCGTCGGCTGGATCGCGGCCGCGGTACTGGGGATCGGAAGCCTGCTCCTCACGCCGGTCGCGTTCCTCGCGTGGGCGTTCCTGATGTACGAGGCGTACCAGGGAGAGGAGTACGCGGTGCCGCTCGTGGGCTCGTACGCCCGACGGTACGCGGCCGTCGGCGAGTGAGCCGGTCGACCCGACGCCGAGCCCGGTCCCTCCTCACGCCGTGAACAGCCGGCGCGGGAAGTCCGCGAGCGTCTCCGCGCCCGTCGAGGTGACCCGGAACGTCTCGCTGAGCTCGACGCCGAACTCGTCCTCCCACAGGCCGGGGATCATGTGGAAGGTCATCCCCTCCTCCATGACGGTCTCGTCGCCGGGGCGGATGCTGGCGGTGTGCTCGCCCCAGTCCGGCGGGTAGCCGAGCCCCATCGAGTAGCCGATGCGGTCCTCCTTCTCGACGCCGTACTGCGCGATCGTTTCGCGCCACTCGCGCTCGACGCGCTCGCAGGTGACGCCGGGCTCGACGACGTCGAGCGCGGCCTCGATCCCCTCGACGACGACGTCCGCGGTCTCCTCGATGGCGTCCGGCGGGTCGCCGACGAACGTCGTCCGCGCGAGCGGCGAGTGGTAGCGGTGGCGACACCCCGACAGCTCGATGAGGACGGGGTCGCCCTCCTCGAACTCGCGGTCGGTCCAGGTGAGATGCGGCGTCCCCGTGTGGTCGCCGGAGGGCATGAGCGGGACGATCGCGGGGTAGTCGCCGCCGTACTCGTCGGTGCCGCGGACCAGCCGGTCGTAGATCGCGGCGGCGGCCTCGTACTCCGGGACGCCGGCCTCGATGGCGTCGAGCCCCGCGAGCATCGCCTCCTCGGAGATGCGGGCGGCCTCCTCCATGTAGGCGATCTCTCGGTCGGACTTGTGTATCCGGAGCCAGTTCACGAGGAGGTCGGCGTCGACGAACTCCGCGTTCGGGAGCTGCGACCGGAGCCGGGTGTACGACTTCGCCGTGAAGTAGGCGGCGTCCATCTCGAGGCCGATCCGGCCGGCGTCGACCGCCAGGTCCTCGAGCACGTCCGCGAGGAAGTCCATCGGATGGAGGTCGTACGGCGAGTGGACGTGGTCGTCGCTGTACGCTCGCATGTTCTCCTCAGCGAGCCACGTCGTGGCGCGCGCCCCGTTGCGGTCCATGTCGCGGCCGACCCACACCGGCTCCGGGTAGTCGCGCGTGACGACGACGGCCTGGTGGACGTAGAAGGACCAGCCGTCGTACCCCGCGAGGTAGTTCATGTTCGCCGGGTCCGCGACGACGATCGCGTCGAGGTCGCGCTCGTGGAGGCGCTCCTTGGTTCGTTCGACCCGCGACTCGTACTCCGACCGTGGGAAGACATCGTGTGGCATGATCCGGGCCCTGTCGGATGCGTCTCTCGCACGGGTGTAAAATATTTCGTGTATCAGAACTACGGAAACCGTTTACTTCGCGCCGCGGCCGACGCGTGGCGGGCGGTCCGACCGCTCGACGCCGGCCGGCGGCGGGGGGCGCGAACCCGCCACGCGGCGGCGAGGGCCCGGCACGGTCCCCACGGCACCCGACGGGGACGGCGGTGCCGCCGGAAACGTTTTCAGACCGATACTGACATACGAACAACTGGATGTGGTGGAAATCGAGTGCTCGGAGCTCGGGGACGTGGAGCGACGGACGCCACGGTCCGGGGGACGGCGTGGCGAGACCTGAGTCGGTCAGAGAGCGTGGAGCATGACGTCGTGGGAACCGGAGACGTCGGCGGCGTTTCGCGCGCTCACGGAGTACTCCACGGACCTCGTCTCGGTCCTGGACGAGTCGGGGACGATCCTCTACCAGAGCCCGTCCGCCGAGCGCGTCCTCGGGGAGGAGTCGGACGAGCGAGTCGGGACCAACGCCTTCGAGTACGTCCACCCGGACGACCGCGGGCGGATCGCGGAGACGTTCGGAGAGATGGTCCGGAGCCCAGGCACGGTCACGGAGCGCGTCGAGTACCGGTTCGAACACGGCGACGGCTCCTGGATATGGATCGAGTCCATCGCCAGCAACCGGACCGACACGACGATCGACGGCTACGTCGTCAACTCGCGGGACGTCACCGAGCGGAAGGAGAAACAGCAGCGCCTGGAGCGGCAAAACGAGCGCCTGGAGGAGTTCACGAGCATCGTCTCTCACGACCTTCGCAACCCCCTGAACGTCGCCCAGGGACGGGTGGAGCTGGTTCGGGAGACGTGTGACAGCGAGCACGTCGACCCCCTCGACCGGGCCCTCGATCGGATCGACGACCTCGTCGACGACCTCCTGACGCTGGCCCGTCGAGGCGAGCCCATAGGCGAGACGGAGCCGGTCGATCTCGCGGAGCTGTCCGAGCAGTGCTGGCGGACCGTCGAGACGGCCGACTCGACGATCCGGCCGTCCATCGATCGGACGATCCGGGCCGACCGGAGCCGCCTCAGACAGCTGCTGGAGAACCTGATCCGGAACGCGGTCGAGCACGGCGGCACGGACGTGACGCTCGTCGTCGGCGAGTTGGACGAGGGGTTCTACGTCGAGGACACCGGGCCCGGCATCCCCGAGGACGAGGGCGACGAGATCTTCGAGGCCGGCTACTCGACCGCGGACGACGGGACCGGCTTCGGACTGTCGATCGTCAAGGAGGTGGCCGACGCCCACGGCTGGACCGTCCGCGTGACCGACGGCTCGGCTGGCGGGACGCGGTTCGAGGTCACCGGGGTCCAGTTCGCCCGATGACCCCGCCGCGGGGACCGGCTCGCCCCGGCTCGGCCCGGCGGGCCCGTCCTATCCGTCCAGCGACCGGACGGCCGAGACCGCCTCGTCGACGGGTGGCGCGTCGAACCAGTCGGTTCCCGTGTAGGCGTTCGCGCCGGCGGCGTACATCGCCGAGACGGCCTCGAGGACCTCTCGGGGGAGATCGATCGGCTCCTCCTCGCAGAGTTCGCGCCAGTCGGCGATGTCGCGGTCGCCGACCGCCGCCTTCGCCTCGCCGACCGCCTCGACCCACTCGGGGTCGGCGCGTTTGTACCACTGGCGGACGACCTCCTTCGAGACCTGCTGGCCGCCGTAGGAGAACCGGTTCTCGTCGAAGGTCCCGACCACGTCGGCGACGCGGAGCTCCCCGTCGACGTAGAGGCACTCGATCTTGCCGTCCTCGTGGACGAACCCGGCCGCCTCGGCGTGGTCGGTGACGACGCGGTTCACGTCGCGCGCGAGGGCGGCGAGCGCGTCGACGTCGGCGCGGCCCGCGATCCGGTCGGCCTCCGCCCGCGAGAGGTACCGGTCCTGCTCCTCGTACTTCGTCGAGAACTCGACGACGGGGTCAGACAGGCCGACCGACTCGTCCGGCCACTCCTCGAAGTCGAGGTCGAGGTCGGCCGGGTCGCGCCGGCTCCGGAGGCTCGAGCCCACGGGGACCGTGTTCCGGAAGACGACCTCCAGGGGGACGAGGTAGTTCGCCCCGCCCGCGGCGTGGAACGCGTCGTAGTCGTACCCCGCGTCGGGGCCCTCATACGGGAGGTCCGGCACCCGCGTCAGCTCGATCGCCATCTCGGTCGGCGGCGCGCCGGCCTCGGCGAGCGGGACGACCGCCGCCTCGGGATCGGCCCCGGAGTCGACGGCGACGGGGTCGACGACGCCGCGGTAGTGCGTGGGGATCCCGGCGTCGGCCAGGCGCTCGAAGTTGAACGCGCCCATGGTACAGAGGCTCGCACCCTTGTGCGGGATCGCGTCGGGCATCCGTCCCCAGTCGAACACTGAATAGGCGTCGGTGAACGCGAACCGACCGCTGCCGAGGGCCTCGGCGGTCGCGGGCTCGACGACGCGGAACTCCTTGACGCTCGTCATACCGGATCCGCGACCGCCTCCCAAATGAATCTTTCAGTTACGTGGTCACCTCGGCTCGTCGTCGACCATATCGATCCACATTTGTGGATCACCTTCGGCGGGGGAGCGACGGGCCGACGGCATCGAAAGGCCCTCACGCCTCCCCGTCGCAGGTGGACGCATGAGCGAGGAACGCGAGGTCGCCGTCCTCCGGTACGGCCACCGACCCGGACGGGACGACCGCATGACGACGCACGTGGGCCTGACCGCGCGGGCGCTCGGCGCGGACCGGGTGATCCTCCCGGACAACGCCGGGCAGTCCGCGGAGACGGTACGAGACATCACGGACCGGTTCGGCGGTCCCTTCGGCGTCGAGTTGCGCGACGACCAGACGGCGATCGTCCGGAACTGGGCGGGGGTCGTCGTCCATCTCACCATGTACGGCGAGCGGATCCAGGACGTCGAAGCCGAGATCCGCGAGGCGGTCCGCGGCGGCGACGAGGTCGGCGGCGACGGCGAGGCGGGGCGGGACCTGCTCGTCGTCGTCGGCGGCGAGAAGGTCCCGTGGGCGCTCTACGAGCGGGCGGACTTCAACGTGGGCGTGACGAACCAGCCGCACTCGGAGGTCGCCGGCCTCGCCGTCTTCCTCGACCGGCTCTTCGAGGGGGCGGAGCTCGACCGCGAGTGGGCCGACGCCGACCGCCGCGTGGTGCCGGAGGCGACCGGCAAGACGGTGGTGGACGCGGACGGCGACGGGTAGCTCGGGGCTCGCTCGACGCCGCCCCTCACTCCCCGTCGGCTCCGCCGGTTCGCTCGCGGTCGACGACCTCCGGTGTGCCCCCGAGGATCCCCCGCATGTTCGACATCGGCTCGCCGACCGTGATCCCGTGTTCCGTGATCTCGAACTCGCGGATCGTCCGCTCGAAGTCGGAGGTTCGCTTCTTCAACACGCCGACGGCCTTCCGCATCTCCCCGTGGATCTCCAGGTGGCGGAGGAAGACGATGTTGTCGGCGAGGTAGCTGATGTTCTCCATCGTCGCCTGGAACTCGCCGGTGACGTTTCGCGTCTCGTCGACGAAGACGGCGGTCGCGCCCATGTTCTTGAGGTAGCGCCCGAGCGCGTGCATCTGCTGGAGCATCGTGGTCTCCTCGCCGCGGAGGGTGAGCCGGTACCCCGAGATCCCGTCGATCATCACGATGTCGGCGTCCCGCTCTTCCACCTCCTCGCGGACCATCCGGGCGAACTCCTGGGGGGACCGTTCCAGCGCCTCCACCTCGGTCACCTGGAGCGTCCCCTTGTCGATCATCCGGTCGACGGGGATGTTGACCGCTCGCGACCGGGCGAGGAACGTCTCCTCTGTCTCCTCGAAGAGGTAGATCACCGACCGCTCCCCGCGCCCGGCGGCCTCCTTCATGAACTGCGTGGACAGCGTCGTCTTGCCCACGCCGGTCGGCCCGCTCACGATGGTCACGGTTCCCCGCTCGAGCCCGCCGTCGAGCAGCTCGTCGAGCTCCGGGATCCCCGAGGAGACCTGCTCGGGTTCGTACTCGCCGACGTGCTCGCCCGGCTGGAGCGCCGGATAGACCTCGATCCCGCCGTCGGTGATCCGATAGGCGTGGTCGCCACCCTCCGTCGAGGATCCGCGGAACTTCGGCACGCGGATCGACTTCCCGTGGGGCTCGCTCCCCAACACGACGGTCCCGTCCGTGATGAACTCGAGGTCGTCGGTCGGCTGCGACGCCGTGTTCTGGACGGTGAACAGCACGGTCGCGCCCCGCCCTTTGAGGAATCGCATGAAGCCGACGACCTGTTTGCGGAACTGGTAGTCGTCGTCGGTCAGGTACCGGAGCTGCGTCAGGGGGTCGACGACGACGCGATCGGGATCGACCGCCGTGACGCCCTCGACGATCCGGTCCGTGAACGACTCCCGTTCCACCTCCGACGGGGCGAACACCTCGTAGGACAGGTCCTCGGTGAAGACGTCCGCGCTCGGGCTCAGATCGAGGAACTCGATCGCGTCGGTGTCGAACCCGAGCGCCGCGGCGTTCGCCTTCAGGTCGCCGAGGTCCTCCTCGAGGTTGACGAAAAGCGCCGTCTCGCCGCGTTCGACCCCCTCGGCGAGGAAGTGGAGGCCGAGGATCGTCTTCCCGCTTCCCGCCCGGCCGCTGATCATGTAGCTCCGCTCCGGGATCAGTCCGCCGGACAGGATCTCGTCGAGGCCGACGACGCCGGTCGAGACCCGGTCGGGGAGTGATGGTGACATCTCGTCCGTCCTTCGGCGAGCAGCGTTATAAAATGCCGACGCCCCCGCAAGCGGCGTGGCGCAGGGACAACGCTTAGTGGACGTGCGTGCTTCTACTACGGGAGATGGCATCGGGTTCGGACGCGGTCGACGGGGACGCGGTCCGTGGCGCCGAGGATCACGGAAGCGAACCCAGCCTGCTGCTGTTCATGCGACCGGGCCGCGATCGCGAGCTGCTCGTCGAGGCGCTGTGCGACCGGTATCGGATCGAGACGGCGACGGACCCGACCGCGCTCGAGTCGGCGTTCGACTGCTGTCTGCTCGACGCCGCCGGCTTCGAGCGGGCGGGCGATCGGATCGAGTCGAGACGGGAGCGGTCGGCCTCCACGTTCCTCCCGTTCGTCCTCCTGATCCCCGAGGACGCGACCGGCCCGACCGCGGAGCGCGCGTGGGACGCCGTCGACGACGTCGTCGATCTCCCGGTGAAACGTGCCGAACTCTCCGCGCGGGTCGCGAACCTGATCGAGCGACGGGAGACCTCGTTGCGGCTCGCAGAGCGCGAGCGGCGCCTGGCGGAGACCGTCGAGGACCTGCGGCTGAAAGAGCGGGCGATGGACGAGGCGCCGGTCGGCATCACCCTCGCGGAGCCGGGAGACGAGGACAACCCGCTGACCTACGTGAACGCGGAGTTCGAGGACCTCACCGGGTACGGCTCCGAGATGCTCGGCGAGGACTGTCGGTTCCTCCAGGGCGAGGAGACCGCCACGGAGACGACGGCGCGGATCCGCGCGGCGATACGCGCCGAGGAGCCGGTGTCGGTGGACGTCCTGAACTACCGCAGGAACGACCGGAAGTTCTGGAACCGGCTCACGGTCGCGCCGATACGCGACGAGGAGGGGACCGTCACGAACTACGTCGGGTTCCAGATGGACATTACCGACCGCAAGATCCGCGAGCGAAGGCTCGAGGTGATGAACCGCGTCCTGAACCACAACCTCCGGAACAAGATGAACCTGATCGAGGGGTACGTGGATCTCCTTCGCGAGGAGATCGACGACGGGGAGCCGCAGTCCGTGGACGTGATAGAGCGGACGGCGGACGACCTCATGGGGATCGCGGAGAAGGTACGGCAGATCGACCACACGCTGTCGTCGGAGCCGTCGGGGACCGCGATCGCGTTGCGCGACCGACTCTCCGAGCTGGTGGGCACGTTCGAGGACCGGTACCCGAACGCGACGTTCGAGCTCTCCTTGCCGGCCGACGACCCGGTCGAGGTCGTCGCGGTCGGGCTGTTGACGGCGATCGAGGAGGGGATCGAGAACGCGGTCAAACACAACGACGCGCCGACCCCGTCCGTCGAGATCCGGGTCGACCGCCCGGAGCCGGGATGGGTCGCGATCGAGATCGAGGACGACGGGCCGGGGATCCCGGACCACGAGACGACCGTGCTCAGACACGGCGAGACGGCGGTGACACACGCCGAACGGCTGGGTATCTGGCTGATGTACTGGATCGTGAACAGGGCCGGCGGCGACTTCGCCGTCTCCACGGACGAGGGCGAGGGGACGACCCTTCGCCTGTCCGTTCCGACGGGAGAGCCCGGATCGTGAGGGCCGGGCGGAGCCGATAGCGGGGGCGACGAGCGCCTACAGCGCCCGCTTCGACCGGAGGCGCGCGAGCCGGACCCGCGCCTCCTGGCGGGTGGTTCCGCGGACGCGACCGGTCTCGTCGTCTGCCATCGAGACGAGCGAGAGCCGGTCGAAGAGCGGCGGCCAGTCGGCCGCGCCCGCCGCCTCCCCCGCGAAGGCGACCGCGTTCGCGAGCCCGTCGCGTTCCGTCTCGCCGGCGCGGGCCACCGCGGCGTCGGCGGCGCGCCGCCGGTCGGCGACGAACAGTCGGTCGCCGACGATCGCCGGGATCCACGCCGGGAGCGCGACGAGCCAGACGAGCAGGCCGGCGACGGCGTACGCCGGCGCCGGGATCCGCTCGCGGTCCGGCTCGTAGCCGTGGATGCGGTTGACGCGGCGGTCCGCCGGGCTGCGGTCGGAGCGGCGGCCGACGAGCAGCGTCGCGAGCAGCGTCACCCACTCGACGACGACGAGTCCGGGCAGCAGGGCGGTCGTGAAGGCGGCCTCGCGGGTGCGGAGACGCACCAGCGCGTGGCGCAACGCGGCGTCGCGGTCCGCCGCCGGCAGCGAGAGGAGCCGCGTGGAGACGACGAGTCGCGGTCCCCGGTAGCCGTCGACGACGGCGACGTTGGCGGCCTCGGCCCTGACGGCCGTCACCGGCGGCGGGTCGACGCCGACCGCCTCCGCGACCGCGTCGACGCGCGACTCGACGAACGCCGCGGGGCGGTCGTCGAGGTCGGCGTCGGGGAGCCGCGCGATCCGCCGGTCGACGAGGACCGGGCCGAGCGCGGCGGAGGTCCCGAGCCCGACGAGGACGGCGCTCAGCGCGACGGCTCCGCCGCCGAGCTCCGGACCGCCGGCGGCGCCGAGAAGCCACGCCAGGGGGACGATCGGGACCGCCGCGAGGACGACCGGGACGGTCGCGAGCGCGAGCGCGCCGAGGGCCGTGGCCGCCCGATCGATCGGACCGGAGTTCATACGCGGAAGGCGTGAGGCGGGCGGCGTATAGCTCTGCCGGAGGCCGTCGGTCCCCGTCGGAGGCGGACCGGCCGGAGCCGTCGGCTCCGCCTTCCGGAGCTTTTAACCTCGCTCCGCCGCCAGATCACGGTAATGGCTTTTGAGGACCTGTTGAACGACCCCGTCATCCAGAAGTACCTCCACGAGCTCGTGGGGCCGACGGGGATGCCGGTCGCTGCCGCACCCCCGGACGGCGAGGTGACCGACGAGGAGTTGGCCGAGGAGCTCGGGCTGGAGCTCAACGACGTCCGCCGCGCGCTCTTCATCCTCTACGAGAACGACCTCGCCACCTACCGGCGGGTCCGCGACGAGGACTCCGGCTGGCTCACGTACCTCTGGACGTTCCACTACGACAACATCCCGGAGAACCTCCAGGAGGAGATGTACCGGCTGCTCGACGCCTTGGAGGACCGCGAGGAGTACGAGCGCACCCACGAGTTCTACCTCTGTGAGGTGTGTTCGCTCCGCTTCGAGTTCGGCGAGGCGATGGACTTCGGCTTCGAGTGTCCCGAGTGCGGCTCGCCGCTCGACGCGATGGAGAACGACCGGCTCCAGGAGGCGCTGTCGGCGCGCCTCGACGAGCTTCGAGACGAACTCAACGCGGACGTGACCGGCTGATGGTCGTCCTCGCGACGAAGTGCTACGTCGAGGGCGACGCCCGCGAGCGCGCGCTCGACGGGATGTACTCGCTCGTCGACAACGACGTCGGCGAGCTCGCCGTCGAGTGGACCGTCGGCGTCCGCGAGGACGGCTTCGTCCAGGTCGACGTGACCGGCGAGGACGCCACCGTCGCCCGCAACGTCCTCGCGGAGACGTGGGGCGAGGTCGTCGCCCACGACGAGGGGCTCGTCCCCGGCGAGACGTACGTCGGCACCCTCGAGTCGTGGGACTCCGACGGGTTCGTCCTCGACGCGGGCGAGGAGGTCCGGATCCCCGCCGGGGAGCTGGGTCTCGGCGTCGGCTCGCCCGAGCAGGTCGTCGAGCGGTTCGGCCTCGTCCAACACCTCCCCATGGAGTTCGTCTACGGGGGGAACCCCGACGATCCGGACGCCGACCCGCACCGGCTCGCGGACGCCGAGCGCGACCGCCTCTACGACTGGCAGCGCGGGTCGGGTCGGCTGAACGTCAACTCCGCGACGCGCGGGGAGGTTCGGGCGACCGTGAACCGCGCGGGTCACGCGCGGGACATCGTCACCGTCGAGCGGCTCGGCCTCCTGGAGCAGAGCATCGTCTGTACGGAGAACACGGACCCGCCGGGACTGCTCGCCGCGATCGGCTCGTATCTCCCGGCGGAGATGCGCTGTGTCGTCTGAGGTGAACTGAACCGTGAACCGACGCTTCGCGCTCGCGGTGGCGATGGTCGCGCTGCTCGCCGCCAGCGCCGGCTGTCTCGGCTACGTCACCGGCGGCGGCGAGGTCACGAACGAGACGCTCGACGCCGAGCCGCCGCGCGAGTACGACTTCGACGCCGACCGCGACGCCGTCTTCGAGCTCTCGACGGACGCGCGCTACACGGTCGTCTACGACCTCTCCGGCCGCGACGAGCTCCGCCTGTACCGGCAGACCCCGTACGCCGGCGACCAGCCGCTGGAGTTCGAGGCGTTCCGGTACCGCTACCCCGACGGCGAGGTGGTGACCGGCAGCGAGTTCCGCGCCCGCGGCGGCGAGGTCGAGCGGACCCCGGACGAGACGTGGATCCGCCTCGCCGACGACATGGAGGGCGGAGCGGTCGCCTTCTCGGGTGCCGGGTCGCCTCGGCGGTTCACGTCGCTGGCGTACGTCGAGGGCTCCTACGCCGTGACGCTCCCGCCCGGATTCAGCACGGACTTCCCGCTCGTCGGACACGTCTCGCCGCGGAGCTACGAGGTGGAGACGGTCGGCGACCGCGACCGGATCGTCTGGGAGGAGGTGACGGGGTCGATCGTCGTCCAGGCGTACCGCGAGAGCGACCTCGTGATCTTCGGCGGGATCCTCGCCGTCGCGGTCCTCGTCGCGGCCGTCGGAACGCTGCGGTTCAAACGCCAGCTCGAGGAGCTCCGCGAGCGGCGCCGCGAGATGGGCGTCGGCGTGTACGACGACGAGGACGACGACGGCTTCCTGTAAACTACCCTACCCTACTCGCTCACGGCGTCTTCTCGCGGGCCTGCGGCCCGCTCGAATGGTCCGCGGAACTCCGTTCCGCGCTATTGCCGTTCGTGGTTCGAGACGGCGGAGCCGTCTCGTCATCACGAGAGACGCGGCGCGTCTCTCGAACGACTTCGTTGAGGGCGGGGCTTTCGCGTGGACTCCCGTTCTGGCCATCGCTGGCAGGCTCGTACTCACCGTTCACGTTCAACGTCCCGCGATTCAAGCGCACGTTTACGGGTGCGCCTCCGTCCGACGACGTTTGCGCCGAGCGGAGATGCTTCAGACCGATGTTCTTCGCCGCGTTGTAGTCGGCGTTCACTTCGTAACCGCACTTCTGGCAACAGAACCGTGCTTGCGTCTCGCGGTTCTCTCGGAGTGTCGTCCCGCACTTCGAACATCGCTGGGAGGTGTAGGCGGGACTCACCTGCTCGACCGTGATGCCGACGACTTCGGCTTTGTACTCGACGTACTCGAACAGGCGTCGGAAGGCCCACGCGTGGAACTTCTTGGCGTTCGGCATCCGCTCACGAATTCCGGTCAAGTTCTCGAACGCGATCACGTCACAGCCGTTCTCGACGGCTTCCGCGACGAGTTCCTTCGAGACGGTGTGGAGGAAGTGGTCGTAGCGTCCCGTCTCGGTGCGTCCAACCGACTGGATGGTTTCGTGAGCGGCCCGGGTTCCACGTCGTTGGAGCGACCCGCGCCGCTTTTCGAACTCGCGGTGCCAGTGGTTCAGCTCTGCGCCGTTCCAGAACGAACCCGTGGAGGTGACGGCAACGTTTTCGATGCCGAGGTCAACGCCGAGGACTGTGCTGTGCCCGGCGTTGCCGTCGTCGGCAGTCTCGGACTCCACGTCCGCCTTTGTGCGGACGTGAAGGTAGAACTCGCCGTCGCGGTAGTGCAGTTCCGCGCCCGTCACTTCGTAGTCGTCGTTGAACAGATACTCCGAGTGAGGCGTCTCGCGGTCCTCGTCGGGGAGAACGTACTCGGCGGTGATGCGGCCCTCGACGGTCGAGAGCGTCGCGTGGTCGTCGTTGAACGTCGCACATCGCTTGTCGTAGACGAGCGTCGGCGCGGAGAAGCGCGGCTTTCCCGCGTAGTCGCCCTGTTTCCACCTAGCGACGACGCTCTGGACGGCGTCGGCGGCCTTGTTTCGGGCGTTCTGGACGAGATTCGCTTGAAGTCGCGTCTCGGCCCGCACGTCGTCGTAGGTCTCACGTTGGAGTTGGGCTTTGCTCGTGGTCTTGTACTCGCCTTGCCAGGCGTGGTCAACGACGTAGTTGGCGGCCCACAGGAACTCGGAGATGGTTTCGTGGAGGAGAGCGGCGTCGCTGTCGGCCACGTCGAGTTTGACGGGGACCGTGCGACGTACCTCCATCCGTAATTCAGATGTTACGCTAAATTTTTATATTAATACCGTTTTCGGAAGAGAGTTAGCCACGTGTAGAACGTGGTACTGACGGTATCATGTCGGTTTCCTCCCCGACCTACTCGCTCCCTTCGGTCGCCCTTGAGGTCGGGGGCTCCACCTTGAATTACGCTGAGACGACGCCGGAGGCGGACCGTCGCGCCGACGGCTCGATCCGACCGGCGGTTCGATCCGACCGGGCGCTCGATCCGACCGTCGGCGGCCTTTTTTACTCGCCGCGCGTGGGTTCGCACATGAACGCCGCC
The DNA here is from genome assembly GCF_002252985.1 of Halorubrum halodurans. GTDB lineage: Archaea > Halobacteriota > Halobacteria > Halobacteriales > Haloferacaceae > Halorubrum > Halorubrum halodurans. The sequence continues at coordinate 43,139 of NZ_NHPJ01000079.1, forward strand.
ATCGTCACCGTCGGGGACGAACTCCTCGTCGGGGACACCGAGAACACGAACGCGACGTGGCTCTGCGGCCGGCTCGCCGACCGGGGCGTCGCGGTCCGGCGGGTGACGGTCGTCCCGGACGAGGTCGGAGAGATAGCCCGCGTCGTCAACGAGTACCACGCGGAGTACGACGCCGTGATCGTCACCGGCGGGCTCGGGCCGACCCACGACGACGTGACGATGGAGGCGGTCGCCGCCGCCTTCGGCCGGGAGGTCGTCGAGAACGAGGCGGCGGCCGCGTGGCTCGAGGAGCGGGGGTACAGCGCCGGCGACCTCGCCGCGGAGACGACGCACCTGCCCGCGGACTGCCGTCCGCTCCCCAACGACGAGGGGGTCGCGCCCGGCGCGGTCGTCGAGTCGGTCTACGTCCTGCCGGGCGTCCCGGCGGAGATGAAGGCGATGTTCGAGCGCGTCGAGTCGGCGTTCGACGGGATCCCGACCCACGCGGTCGTCGTCGCGGTCGACGAGCCCGAGAGCACGCTCATCGACCGGTTCGCGGAGCTCAGAGAGCGGTTCGAGGTGCGCGTGGGGTCGTATCCGGGCGAGAGCGTCAGGGTGAAGATAACGGCGGAGAACGCGGCGGAGGCCGAACGGGCCGCGGCGTGGCTGCGGGATCGAGCGGAACTGGTGGAGCGAGCGGACGGGTCGTGAGACGGCGCGTCGACGCCGCGATCAGCGCGCGAGGTAGGCGACCCACACGGCGGTGACGATCAGGCTGACGGCGAGCACGGCGAGCGCGGTCGCCTCGATCGGAAGCGGCTCGGGCTGAACGGCGGACAGGATCATGGTCGAAGGTTGTCCCGGTCCCGGCTTAAATGTTGATCTTCGCCTCGGATCCCAGGAACGACGAGACGGCGTCGGCGAGCACGTCCCGGCTCGTCTCGACGTCCGTCCAACGCACCGACTCGTTGGGGAAGTGGCCCCGTTCGATGTTGCCGGGGCCGAAGAGGACCGTCGGGATCCCCGCGGCCTGGTAGTGTCGCGAGTCCGCCCCGTAGGTCGCTCCGACCGGGGCCGTGTCGGCGAGGCCGTTTCGCGACATCGCGTCCCGAACCGACCGGACGATCGGCTCGTCGACGTCCACCGCCGCCGGCTCGAACTGGATCGAGAACCGCTCCACCGACGGCGGGTGGTCGGCGAGCCAGTCGCTCCCGGCCGCGGCGGCATCGATCGCCGACCGCACCGCCGACTCGACCTCGTCGACGGTCTCGCCCGGCGCGACGCCGACGCGGATCTCGGCGGTGAGCGACGCCGCGACGGAGGAGGCCCACGTGCCGGCCTCGACGGTGCCGATCGATATCGGCCACGGGTTGTCGTACGCCCCGTACCGCGGATGGTCGACCCGGTCGGCGCGGGTCGATTCGAGCTCGCGGAGCGCGGTGCGGATCCGCTCGAAGTGGGGCAGCACGGACTCGCCGTTCCATCGCGTCGCCGCGTGTGCGGACGTCCCCTCGAGACCCAGCCGGAGCATCACGGACCCCTCGACCGCGGTCACCGGCTTCAGCTCCGTCGGCTCCGCGACGATCGCGGCGTCACGGTCGAACGGATAGGGATTGGAGAGCGCGGCGGCGGCCGCGCCGATCCCGCCCTCCTCCTCGCCGGCGACGCTCTCGACGACGACGCGCCCGTCGAGATCGGACGGATCGCGGTCGGCGAGCGCCTTCGCGGCGAACACGCAGGCCGCGAGCCCCGACTTCATGTCGACCGCGCCGCGCGCGACGAGTCGGTCGCCGTCCCACGCGGGCGAGAACGGGTCCGTCTCCCACGCCCCCTCCTCGACCGGGACGACGTCGACGTGGCCGTTGAGGACCACGGTCGGCCCCGCCTCGGGGTCGCCGAACTCGACGACGCCCGCCACGGAGGGGCGACCCGCCACGTCGATCGCGTCCGGGTCCGACGGGAACGAGGGGTGCTCCGCGAGCGCGTCGGCGTCCGCGGTCCAGCGGTACGTCTCGAAGCCGAAGGCGTCGAGCCGATCCGCGAGCCACTCCTGGGCGGGTCCCTCGTTCCCCGGCGTCGTCCGGTACGACAGCAACTCCTCGGCGAAGCGTCGGAACGCGCCGCTCATCGATCCCTCGCCGGCCGGCCGATCGCCGACGGTCGCGGCTCGGTTCCCGGTCGCGTCGGTGACGGGAGGGCGTGCTCCGGATCGACCAGGTCACCGCCGCGTCCGACGTGGACGGACTGAGTCCTCATACGCTTCGACCCGAGTGAACCGTTCGTCATAAATCTATCTCATAAAACGTCTTTAGATGATAGAGAGGCGTAGGGATCTTTTCTGAGGTCGATCCTGTTTCGTTTCGTCGACGGATCGTTGTATGACGCCGCGTGATCGGTCGCGCCGGCGATCCGTCAGAGATCCGTTAAGTGGTCGCCGCCGCAAGGTCGGGTATGCACGTCGGCGTCGTGATGAACCCGATCGCCGGGATGGGCGGTCGCGTGGGACTGAAAGGGACCGACGGGAAGGTCGAGGAGGCGCGCGCGAGGGGTGCGAAGCCGCGCGCGCCCGACCGGGCGAGGCGAGCGATGGAACGGCTCGCCGCGGTCGCCCCGGAGACGACGGTCTCGACGGTCGCGGACCCGATGGGCGAGCGGATCGTCCGGGACGCGGGGTTCGAGCCGGCCCGCGTCGTCGACCCGTTCGAGGGGGACGGCGCCCGCGGGGACGACGGCAAGGGCGGCGCCGCCCCCGAGACGACCGCCGATCACACCCGTCGCGCCGTGGGCGCGTTCCTGGACGACGGGGTCGACCTCGTGTTGTTCGTCGGCGGCGACGGCACCGCGACGGACGTGGCGGCGGCCCTGGAGGGGAGCGAGGTGCCGATGCTCGGCGTGCCCGCGGGCGTGAAGGTGTACTCCTCGGTGTTCGCGGTCTCGCCGGAGGACGCCGCGGAGGTCGCGGCGACGTTCTCGCGGACCGAGCGCCGCGAGGTGATGGACATCGACGAGGACGCCTATCGCGAGGGCGAAGTTCACCCCGAACTGCGCGGGGTCGCACACGTCCCGGTCGCCGAGGACCTCCAGTCGTCGAAACAGACCGCGAGCGGGACCGTCGAGTCGCTCGCGGAGGGAGTCGCCGAGGACGTCCGGGCGCGCGAGGGCGACGGGGTCACCTTCGTCCTCGGCCCCGGCTCGACGGTGGGCGCGATCAAGGCCGAACTCGGCTTCTCGCCCTCCCCGATCGGCGTCGACGTCTGGCGCGACGGCGAGGTGGTCGCGCGCGACGCGACGGAGTCGGAGATCCTCGACGCGCTCGGCGAGGAGAACGTCGTCGTCGTCTCGCCGATCGGCGGGCAGGGGTTCGTCTTCGGCCGAGGGAACCCGCAGCTCTCGCCCGCGGTGATCCGCGAGTGCGACGTGACGATCGTCGCGTCCCGCGCGAAGCTCGACGACGTCCGGGCCCTCCGGGTGGACACGGACGACCCCGACCTCGACGCCGAGCTGGCGGGATGGGTGCGCGTCCGCGTCGGGAAGTTCGAGACGCGGATGATGAAGATCGTGTGAGGCGTCCCGTCGCCCCCTCGCACACGGGCGCGGACGGGACGGGGGACGTGGGATCGCTCAGTGTAGCCGAAGGAGTGAGCGATCGATTGCGGTGGCGCGCCTCCGAGTGCCCCGGAGGGCACGAACCGCCCGCGAGGGACGCGGTGAGCACTCGGAGAGTGCGAGCCGCGAGGCTGGGGAGGCGTGAGGTGCGGGGCTGTGCGGAGTGGGGTGGGACTCAAAGGGGCAGTCGCGAGGGCAAAGACGCGCGACGCAAGCACCGCAGGGAGCGAGTGAAACGAGCGACCGAGGAGCACAGCGAGCGCATCGAGTCCTGGCGACTGGGGCTTTGGAGATGTTCACCACGCCAGCAACGATCGCCTTCTACTCACCCCGATCACACACGAAACACCCGTTCTATAAGCACCGTCGAGTGACCAGACGTTTCGGACCGAAACGCGTCGGGAGAACGGGGTTCGACGGGTCGGACGGGAGACGAACGCCGACACCTCAACCGATGGAGGCTCTCGCCGATCGGACCGCTCCCGCAACCTCTTTGCGATCCCTCGACGAACCCGAACCCATGAGTCACGGACCCCTCGACGACGACGCGGTCGAGAGCTATCGGGAGGCCGGCGCGGTGCTGGCCGAGGCGATGAACGAGGCCCGGTCGATGGTCGAGCCGGGGCGAACGCAGCTCGAGGTCGCCGAGTGGGTGGAGGACTTCGTCCGTGAGGAGGGCGCGGGACTGGCGTTCCCCGTCAACCTCAGCGTCGATCCCGAGGCCTCACACGCGACCCCGTCCCGCGACGACGAGACGGAGTTCGGCGAGGAGATGGTGTGTCTCGACGTCGGCGTCCACGTCGACGGCTACATCGCCGACGCCGCGGTCACCGTCGACCACACCGGTACCCTCGAGCTCGTCGAGGCCGCGGAGATGGCGCTGGAGGCCGCGATCGACGAGGCCGGGCCGGGCGTCGAGGTCGGCGTGGTCGGGAAGGCGATCGAGGACGTGATCCGCGGGTACGGCTACACCCCGGTTCTCAACCTCTCCGGGCACGGCGTCGAGCGGTACGACGCACACACCGGCCCGAGCGTTCCGAACCGCGGCGTCGACCGCTCCGTCGAGCTGGAGCCGGGGCAGGCGGTCGCCATCGAGCCGTTCGCGACCGACGGCCGCGGCAAGGTCGGCGAGGGGACCGACGAGGAGATCTTCGAGCTCGAACGCGAGAAGAGCGTCCGGGACCGCAGGGCGCGACAGGCGCTCGAGGAGATCGCGGAGTTCGACGGGCTCCCCTTCGCCGCCCGCTGGCTCTCCGACGACCGCGCCGGGATGGCGCTGCGCCGGCTCAAACAGGCGAACGTGATCAAGGGCTACCCCGTGTTGAAGGAGGCGGACGACGCGCTCGTGAGCCAGGCCGAACACACGCTGCTGATCACCGAGGACGGCGTCGAGGTGACCACCGCGGGCATCCACGACTTCGACGGGTAGATCGCGTCTTTGGCGGGGAGATCGGGGGGTCGACGGGTGGCCGGCGTCCGGATCTCTCCCCGGTCGCGGGACCGCTCCATCCACCGGACCGTCACACTCACCGGACCGTCACGCTCACCGTACCGCCACACTCACCGGACCGCCCCGCACCTCACGCCTCCCCAGCCTCGTTGCTCGCGCTCCCGCGCTCGCAACTCCCTCGCGATCCGTCTCGCGCCCTGACGGGCGCTCGCGGGATCGCGCCCCCGCCAGGGAAGTTCTCGCTGGGGGAAGCCCCGTCGGAACGCCGTGGCAGGCCCCTGGAGGAGGCCGGTCCCGGCGACCGCCGCCGAGATCGGAACCCGCTTTGATGCGGGTCCGGTAGGGCGGCCGTGAACTGGCGGTACGCACACACGGCGCTCGGGCTCTGTACCCTCGCGTTCACCGCGACGATGGTCGCCCGGCTGGCCATCAGTCCGCTCGTTCCCGAGATCACCGCGGCCTTCGAGGTCACGAACGCGACCGTCGGGCTCGCGCTCTCGGGCATGTGGGTGGCGTACGCGCTCGCGCAGTTCCCCTCGGGGATCCTCGGCGACCGCTACGGCGAGCGGACCGTGATCCTCGTCGCCGTCGGATCGACCGCGGTCGCCTCGCTGCTCATCGCCGCCTCGCCGTCCATCCTCGCGTTCATGCTGTTCACCGTCGTCCTCGGCGCGGGTGCCGGCCTCCACTACTCGGTCGCGACCACCTTCCTGACCCGGCAGTTCGACGACATCGGGCGGGCGATCGGCGTCCACGTCGCCGGCGGCCCGATCGCCGGGCTCGCCGCCCCGCCCGCGGCCGCGCTCGTCGGGGCCCGCTACGGCTGGCGCACGGGCGTCCTGCTCGGCGTCGCCGTCGCCGTCCCCGTGTTCGCGCTGTTCGCGTGGCGGATCCGGCCGACGGAGCCGCGCCGACCCGACCAGCCCATGCGCGAGCGGTTCGCGGTCGGCCCGCTCGCGGAGCTGCTCTCCCGGCCGTCGATCCTCTACACGACCGGGTTGGCGACGCTCGGCGCGTTCACCTGGCAGGCCACCGCCTCCTTCCTGCCGACGTTCCTCGAGGTCGGCGGCGGGCTCTCGGGCGCGCTGTCGGCGCTGCTGTTCTCGCTGTACTTCCTCGTCCACGGCGGCACCCAGCCGGCGACCGGCTCGCTCTCCGACCGGATCGGCCGGGACGAGACCGTGATCCTCACGATGGCGTCCGGGGTCGCCGGGTACGCGCTCCTCGTCGTCGCGACCCGCGACGGGGCGGGGCTCGCGCCGATACTGTTCGGCGTCCTCTTCGTCGGGCTGGCGATGTCGTGGGGCGCGCCGCTCCAGTCGCGGTTCATGGACCTCCTCTCGGACGCGGAACGCGGGGCGGGGTTCGGCCTCGTGCGCACCGTCTACATGGTGGTCGGGGCGTCCGGGAGCGTCGTGGTCGGGACCGTCTCCGACCTCGCCGGGTGGGCCGTCGCGTTCGGTTTGCTCGCCGCGGTGATGGCGCTCGGGCTCGTCACGCTGCTGGCGAACCGGCTGCTCGGGCTTGGGTACTGAACGGAAAACGGCGGAGCGGGGCGGCTACAGGCGATCGTCCTCGAGGCTGCCCGGATCCTGGGCGGTGTCGAACATGTTGTTCTCCGCGCCGTCGAGCATCTCGTCGCGGGGATCGTCGTCGACGACGCTGACGTTGTACGCCTCGATCCCGGAGGCGATCAGTTCCTCTGCGGCCTGTTCCTCGGTGACGAACTCGGAGTCCGCGAGCTGCTGGAACTCCGCGTACACGTCGTCCGAGAGGTTCAGTTCGAAGGTCGGCATGACTCACCGTTTCGGGCGGACGCTTTTAAACTCGATGGCCGGGCTCGGATCCGCACAAGTGGTAAGCCGGTGAGGGCCGATCCCCCGCTCATGAGCGACGCGAGAAAGGTCGCCGTCGAGGCGTTGCCGGACGCGCCGAACCCCACCCGTCACAAGAAGGAGGTCGACGAGGCCCTCGGGACGACCGCGTTCGGATTCAACTACTACGTCGCCGACCCCGGCCAGCGGCTCCCGTGGGCGACCCACCGACACCCGGACCACGAGGAGCTGTTCTACGTCCTCGAGGGAGCACTCGAGGTCGAACTGGCCGACGGCGTCCTCCCCGTGACGGCCGGCGAGGCGGTCCTCGTTCCGCCGGAGACGACGAACCTGGCGCGCGCCGTCGGGGAGACGCCCGCTCGCGTGGTCGCCGTCGGCGCGCCGAAGGACAGCGACGGCGCGGTCATCGAGGAGGAGTGTCCCGCCTGCGGCGCGGAAAGCGATCGGAGCTACGCGGTCGACGGCGACGACTACGTGCTCTCGTGTGCGGCCTGCGGGGCGACGGTCGAACGGCTCACGCCCGGCCCGGAGTAGGTTCGCGAGCTCGCGCGGTGGGGGCGGCGGAAGCGGCCCCGGTCACGGGAGACGGCCGCGTGCCAGGGGAGACGGCCGCCGGTCACAGGTCCCGCCACGCGCCGAAGAATCGTTGGAGGGCGGTCAGGTGGCCGACGGCGGCGAAGAGGGCGAGGAGCAGGGCGACCGCGTCGAGTCCGGCGACGATCGGGTCTGGGTAGACCGCGGCGACGACGCCGACGATCCCCATCAGCGCGAGCCGGTCCGCGCGTCCGAGCAGCCCCCCGTACTCGCGGCCGATCCCGACCGCCTGGATCTGGGTGCCGAGGTACGACGTCATCAACACGCCGGTCACCGCGAGGAATCCGAGCGCGTACGCGTCGATCCCGGCGGTGAAGCCCGCGATGACGGCGATGTCGGCGTAGCGGTCGAGGACGTGGTCCAGCAGGTCGCCCCCGTCCGAGGCGACCGCCTGCTCGCGGGCGAGCGCGCCGTCGACGAGGTCGAGCCAGCCGTTGAGCGACACGAGGAGCGACCCGAGGACGTAGAACGCGGGGTCGGCGACCGCGAACGCGCCGGCCGCGAGGAGGGCCGCGCCGAACGCGAGCACGCTCACCTGGTCGGGGGAGAGCCCGAGCCTGTCGGCGGCGCGCACCCACGGGCCGAGCAGGCGGTCCGCGACCGACCGAAACCGGTCCAGCGTCACGCGGATCTCCCCTCCGAGGACGGGCACATGGTTCGACCGTCCGCAACGCCCGCCCGGCTCATAAGTAGTCGGTGAAGTCGACGGTTCCGGCGCTCGGCTCGACCGCCCCCTCGATCGCGTCGCGGACCGCATCGGCGACGGCCTCGGGCTCCAGATCCGTCGTGTCCACCTCGTAGACGTTCGCCATGCCGTGTGCCGCGACGGCCTCCGAGAGGACCACGTCGAGCGCCTCCGACTCGGCGTTCTCCGCCGCGGTCGCGGCCGACTCGCCGCGCTCGCGGAGCCGACTCTCGACGGTCTCCGGATGACACCGCAGGACGACGACCCGGTCGACGTCGAAGTGATGCGCCAAGTGCGAGTCGAGCACCCCGCTCCACTCGCCGAGGTGGTCGGCCACCGCGTCGAGGTCGGCGACGAGGGTGTCGCGCTCGTCGTCGCGCTCGGTCCAGAGGTCGTCGTTCCCTTTGATCCGGTCGTTGAGGTGGATCACGTCGTACTCGTCGGCGAGGCGGTCCGTCGCGGTGGACTTTCCGGTTCCCGGCGTGCCGGTGACGGCGACGCGGTCGGGGCGGTCGCCGCCCCCCGCGTTCGCGACGCGGTCCGGACGGTGGGCCGTCGCGTCCCCGTCCGTTCCCGTCACGCTTCCGCCTCGAGTTCGAGGTCCGCCAGCACGTCGTTGAGGCGGTCGACCGCCTCCCGCGTCTCCTCGCGGGTGCCGGTGGAGATCCGGACACAGCCGGGGAGGCCGAAGGAGGTACAGTCCCGGATGATGACGCCGCGCTTCCTGGCGGCCTCGGCGACGGCGCTCCCGTCGCCGACCCGCGCGAGCACGAAGTTCCCCGCCGAATCGAACGTCTCGGCGGCGAGCTCCTCGCCGACGTACTCGCGGGCCCACCGCGCGGTCTCGACCGACTCCGCGACGTGGTCCGGGTCGTCGAGCGCGGCCAGCGCGGCCCGACACGCCAGCTCGCTCGCCGCGAACGGGGTGTTGACGCGGGCGTACGCCTCCCCCCACGCCTCGGGCACGACGCTGTAGCCGATCCGGAGGCCGGCGAGCCCGTACGCCTTCGAGAACGTCCGGAGGACGGCGACGTCGTCGCGGTCGCTCACGAGCGGGATCGCGCTGTCGACGGCCGCGAACTCGCCGTAGGCCTCGTCGACGACGACGAGGGTCTCCTCGGCGGTCGCGTCCGCGATCGTCTCGATCTCCTCGAGGGGGATCACGGATCCCGACGGGTTGTGCGGCGAGGTGAGGTAGACGATCCGCTCGCCGCCGTAGGCGCTCAGGACGTTCTCGGCGGTCTGCGTGAACCCGTCGTCGATCGAGAGCGGGTACGTCTCGACGTCCGCGTGGTGGTACCGGGCGGACATCGCGTAGTAGGCGAAGCCGGGATCGGGCACCAACACCCGGTCGTCGGGCTCGAGGGCTGCCCGCGAGAGGTAATCGATCGAGCCGTCGGCTCCCGGCGAGACCCACACCTGCTCCGTGGACACGCCCCACTCCTCGGCGATCCGGTCGGTGAGGTCCGCGTGTGAGGACTTCGGGTAGGCGTTCACGCGATCCGCGTGTTCGCGGATCGCCTCGACGGCCGCCGGGCTCGGGCCGTGGGGGTTCTCGTTCGAGGAGAGCGTGATCAGCTCCGAGCGGTCGATCCCGAGCTCGCGGGCGACCTCCTCGACGCCTCGACCGGGGACGTACGGGGAGTGATCCGAGAGATCCCGTGGTTGCATGCCCGTGGGTCGGCGGCGGCCGGCCTTAAGCGTGATCGAACGCGGCGGGGAGGCGCGGACGCCCCGGCACGCCGGATTCATCGGAAACGCGGTGTGCGATCGGTCCGCACTCCGGAAAGTTCGCGACGGCGTGTGGCGGCGTTCGACGGCGTGTGGCGGCGTTCGACGGCGTGTGGCGGCGTTCGACGGCGTGTGGCGGCGTTCGACGGCGTGTGGCGGGTGCGATCCCGACCTCAGGGGATCCGCACGTCGTGTTCGAGCGTCCCGACGCCCTCGACGGTCACCTCGACGGTGTCCCCGTCGGAGAGCGGGCCGACGCCCTCGGGAGTCCCGGTGGCGATCACGTCGCCCTCCTCCAAGGTCAGGTACGTCGTGATCTCCTCGATCAGCGTCGGCACGTCGAAGATCAGCTGGCCGAGGTTGGCGTTCTGTTTCCGCTCGCCGTTCACGCGGAGCTCGATGCTCGCCTCGTCGGGCACCTCGTCGGGCGTCGCGACGACGGGGCCGAGCGGGGCGGCGTTGTCGAACGCCTTCCCGCGGACCCAGTTCTGCTCGCGGTTCTGGTCGTCCCGGTTCGAGACGTCGTTCATACAGGTGAACCCCTCGACGACGTCCATCGCGTCCTCGGCCGCGACGTCCTTACACGACTCGCCGATCACGACGACGAACTCCGCCTCCCAGTCGATCCGGTCTTTCCCCTCGGGGGCGGTGACGGTGTCGCCGTGACCCGCGAGCGCGTTGGGTCCCTTCAAGAAGAGCAGCGGTCGGTCCGGCACGTCGTTGCCGAACTCGGCGGCGTGCTCGGCGTAGTTGCGGCCGATACAGACGATCTTCGTGGGGTCGACCGGCGGCAGCACGTCGATGTCGGGGTCGTCGAAGTCGTACACGTCGTCGCCGAACGCGACCGTCTCGGTCTCAGGGTCGTAGGGTCCTTTCCGAACCGATCCGGCCGGGTCGCGGAACCGTGCGTAGTGCATGTCCCCGAATTGATCGTGATGGTTAAAGTCCCCGTGAATGGGTCCGTTGTTGCCGGCGGAATTCGACGCGCTCGCGGAGCCGGGTCGCGTCAGCGCTCCCGCGGGTCCGCCGCCGACTCCATCGCCGTCGACCGCGTCTCCGACTCCTTCGGCTCCCCCGACTCCGAGTCCTCCGACCCCGATCCGCCCGGCTCCGACCTCGCAGCCGTCGCCTTGGCGGTCGGCGGGTCGCCGATCGTGCCCCCGAACAGGTCCGCGCGGGCGCAGTCGACGCAGTAGTGGTTGTATCGCTCGTCGTGGGTCACGAGGGGGACGCCCGCGACGACCGTCTCGTCGCGCCGCCGCCGCACCAGCCCGCGGTCGAACGCCTCCCCGCAGACGACGCAGGACTCCTCGACCCGCTCCGTCGGCCGGACCACGCGGTGGTCGACGGTGCGGCGGCGACCGAACTCCGCGAGGCCGTGCCTGCGACCCAGCCGTCGACGGACCGGCGGGGCCGCCCCGGCACCGAGCAGGGCGAAGCCGACCCCGATCAGCGCGAACCCCGGCGATCCGCCGATCGCCGCGACCGTCGCGATCCAGCCGCCGATCAGCAACAGCAGCCCGGCGAGCAGATACGTGGAGACGGTCTCGAGCGTCCCCTCGCGGTCGGCGTTCGACGGAGGGCGGGGAGTCGTCGGATCGCCCCGGACGAGCCGGAGACGCTCGGCCAGCTCGGAGTAGTGCCACCAGGCGTACAGGACGTTCCCGATCCCGCCGGTGATCAGAAACAGGAGGACGTGGACGCCTACAGAGCCGATCCCCCTGTCGACGAGGACGACGCGGTCGCCGTCGTCCCGTTCGATCTCCCAGCCGGCGTCGAGGTGCTCTTGGACCCGCCGGCGGAAGGCGCGCTGGCTCTCGTCCGGGGGCGAGCCCGGAGACGCGGATCGGCCCGAACGGGAGCCGGACGACTCCGAACCGGTCCCTCGGCGGGACGTTGACGCGGTCGAGGTCGCCGTCCGCGCTCTCGGTCGCGTCGCACCGCAGTTCGAACAGAACCGGTCGTCGTCGGCGAATCGTTCCTCGCAGTCGGGACAGCGGGCGGGGAGGGAGGCGTCGATGTCGACGCCGCAGTCGGGACAGAAGCTCGCTCCGGCGGGCACCGACTCGCCACACGCCGGACACGCGGCGGACACGCCGCTGGCGCTGGGCTCGGAGGGCATCCGCTCGACGTTCACGCTCCCGTCCGTTATCGCTTTCGTCGGGTGAACGCGGCGTCGGCGGATCCGGGGCGACGTCGGCGGATCCGGGGCGCCGGATCGCGTTGGATCCGCCGGATCCGCTGGGTCCGCCGATCCGCCGACCGGATCGCGGATCCGCCTTCCGAGGCGTCGATGTTTATTACCCTTCGTCGAGACGTACCGACCGGATCATGGAGCTCACTTGGCACGGCCACTCGACGTGGCACGTCGTCGTCGACCAGACCGAACTACTGATCGACCCGCACTTCGACAACCCGAAGACCGACGTCGACCCCGAGGAGCTCGACCCGGACTACCTCCTCCTGACGCATGGACACACGGACCACATCTCCGATGCGGACCGGTACGAGGACGCGACGCTGGTCGCGACCCCCGAACTGGTCGGCTACGTTCAGGACACCTTCGGCCACGAGGACGCCGTCGGCGGCATGGGGATGAACATCGGCGGCACCGTCGAGTGCGGCGACGCGTGGGTGACGATGGTGCGCGCGGACCACTCGAACGGGATCGACACGGGGTACGGCACCTCCGCGGGGATGCCCACGGGCTTCGTGATCGGCGACAAGAAGCCGACCCAGGAGTCGGACCCCGACTGTACGACGTTCTACCACGCCGGCGACACCGGCCTCATGTCCGAGATGGTCGACGTGATCGCCCCGTACCTCGAGCCGGACGCCGCCGCGCTGCCCGCCGGCGACCACTTCACGATGGGCCCGGCCGGAGCCGGGATCGCGGCCGACTGGGTGGGCGCCGACGTGGTGTTCCCGATGCACTACGACACGTTCCCGCCGATCGAGATCGACACCCGAGAGTTCGTCAGCGAGGTGAAGGCGGCCGGCGCGGCCGCCGAGCCCGTGATCCTGGAGGGCGACGAGACCTACACGCTCTGACCCGAGAGTCGGCGGGTCCGGATCCGGAAGCGTAGCTCCGCGAAACGCCCCGTATCGGCCCCCGCGAAACGGCCCGTATAGGAACCTTTAGGCCCGCGGGAGCCCACCTCGGAGACGACATGTCCGACATCGAGACCACGACCGTCTGTGAGGAAGGGTACGCGTGCACGAGCCAGGTCGGCGACTTCGACCTCCGGATCGACGCGACCGACGAGACCGGCCCGAACCCGAACGCCGCGCTCGTCGCGACGTACGCCTCCTGTTTCATCCCCGCGTTCCGCGTCGGCGGCGGCCAGCGCGGCGAGGACGACCTCGGCAAGGTACAGATCGACGCGAGCGCGGAGCTCGACGACGACGACGACCTGGCGGCGATCACGTTCGACCTCCACGTCGAGGCCGACCTCGACGACGAGACCGCCGCGGAGATCGTCGATCGCGCCGAGGACATCTGCCACGTCCAGTCGGCGGTTCGAGAGGAGCTTCGAGCCGACATCGCCGTCCACGCGGACGCGTTCTGAGGCGGACCGAGGCTCGCTCTTCGACGGGCGGCCGTCCGCACCGTTTTTCAGCCCCCGATCAGTCGGTCGCCGCGTCGACCGCGTAGTCGACGACGGCGCTCGAGGCGACGTACCCGATGACGGCGATCACGACCGCGGCCGCGACCGCCGCGCGGGGATCGCGGGCGACCAGGTACGCCGCGAGGAACGCGGCCATGCCGGCCGCGTTCGCACAGAGAAGCCGCAGAACCCGATAGCTCGGCCGGGGTTTCGACATACCGGTGCGAGGGCCAGCGACGGCATAAAACGCGAGGGCCGACGAAGGGTGGAGAGTCGATCGCGTCCGACCGCGCCGATCGGTTCGGCCGCCCGCGGCGCCGGGTTCCGGGATCGGTCACCGACCACGCCCCGGCGACCGGCCGGTCGTTCACCTCGTCTCCGAACGGTCCGGTTCACCTCGTCTCCGAACGATCGGTCACGCCTCGGCGGCGCGTTCGAGCACTGCGGGATCGATGTCGGCCTCGAAGAGCCGCGCGCCGCAGGCCTCACACGTCGCGGCGAGCACGTCGTACTGCCGACAGCAGGACTCCACGACGGTCGTGTCGAGCGTCACGGCCCCGTCACAGGTCGGACACGTCTCCACGAACAGCCGGAGGTTCCCGAGCAGTTCGCTGCGCCGGGCGGTCGGGAGGGTCCGCCAGCCGTCCCATCGCTCGTCGAGCACCGCGGCGGCGGCGAGATCGACGAGGAACGCCTGTCTCGACTCCCAGCGGCCCGCGGGCTCGTCCTCGATGGTCGCGACGTAGGCGTGGCCGTGGTCCGTCAGGGCGACCGACTCGGCGTCGAGATCCAGGAACGCCGCGAGCGCGGACTCGTCCCCGTCGTCGTCGGCGAGGTCCCGCGCCTCGCGCCGCCACGCGTCGTGGAACCGCTCCTCGAGGACGAAGTCGTCGATCGTCGGGTCCTCAAGGAGGACGCCGGCCTCGAGGAGGGCGGTCGCGGGGTCGACGTGGTCAGGTGCCTCGTCGGTCGGCTCCGTCGCCGCGGTCGTCCCGCTCGCGACGCCGGCCCGCTCCGGGCCCTTGTCGAACAGCGCGAGCACCCGGTCCGGAAGGTAGCGCTTCGTCAGCGCCGGCGTGCCGGGAACGAGATAGCCGCGGACCCCGATCGTCGCGACCGCGAGGGCGAGGGCGACGACCGCCCAGACGACCGAGACGGTCGCGACCGCGGCCGCGAGCCCGGCCGCGATGACGAGGTTGACGATCGTACACGGGAGACAGCGGTTCGACCCGGTGTACCGCGGGTTCCGGAGCCAGACGGGAAGCCGAGATAACGCGTCCATGCCCCATCAGAGGCGACGACGGGACATAGGTATGACAACCCTACCGGCGCGGATCCGCCCGCGGGCGGGTCCGGCGGGCGCACGCGGGCAGTCACTCGAGGGACCGCCGCCGTCGGCGGAGTTCGGCGGAGTTCGGCGGTCGGTCCGCGGACGGTCGGTCGTGGATCGGGCCACTCCGCGGGCGGTCGGCGGATCGTCGGCCGCCGCTCCGGGCGGACGGTCGCGTCGGCGGCTCATCCGAAGAGCGCGTTGAGATACAGCCACCGGTCGGTCCACAGCTGGTAGCCGAGCGAGGCCGCGAACGCGGCCAGGAAGACGCTGACCCAGAGGACCGGATCGAGCACGGAGACGACCGGGACGCCGATCAGCGCGGCGAGGACGACGAAAAGCGAGAGCGTGCCGAGCAGGCTGTAGTACTCGCTCCAGGTGATCCCGTAGGGCGTGACGACCTCCATGTACACGTCGACGGCGCGGGCGTCCTCGGTGAGCCGGATCGTCTTCCGGTCCGACTCGTACTCGACGATCCCGCGCCTGTCGAGCTTCGGGAGGTGCGTCTGGTGGAGCGAATTGTAGACGCTGTTACGGACGTTCTTCGGCGGCGGTGACTCGCCGGTCTCGTGTTCGGCGATGGTCTCCGCGAGCTCCCGCAGGGTCGTCGTTCCGACGGTGTCCTGGAGGTGTTTGATCGTCCGACACCGACGCTCGTTGCGGAGCAGGTCGTGGATCTCCGTTTCGGGGAGCCCCCCGTATCGATCGGTTATCGCCATGTGTGGTATCCTGACCCGTGTTCTGACCGAGTCGTCGATACCCACACGAGCCCCCCACCTAAGTACGCGCGACCTACGAGAAGCCGGTTCTCGACAGGCTGAGCACGAAGATCGATAGGCGACGCATGTCGGGGTCACGCGCGGCGACGCCGTCGCGGTCGCGGTCCGGCCCTCCGACCGCCCGGCTCGCGACGGGCACCGAATCGGCCGTTAGGGGGAACGCGTCGCGAGTAGCGTGTGCGTACTCCGAAGAGTTCTTCCGAGGGAACCCGTCGCGGTCGGCGATTCGTGCCGGTCGTTCTCGAGGCTCGGATCCGGCGGGACGGGTCGGTCGAATCGGAGACTCAAGCGGCGATTTTACCCAGGGAAACGACACGTTAACGGATCGAATCCGACGTTTCAGAACTCAACGACGACGTTTCATCAGAAATGGTGTGATTGGCTAAGGGGGTGGGTATCGTGGCCGTCTACCACGCCCGGCGAACGACGTCGGGGTCGATCCACGATGTCAGACGAACGATTCGAACTGTCACGGCGGAACGCACTGATCGGGCTCGGAACCGTGGGGGCCGCCTCCGCGGGAGCCGGGCTGGGAACGAGCGCGTACTTCAGCGACGAGGAGGAGTTCACCGGGAACATGATGACGGCCGGCGAGCTCGATCTCGCCGTCGACTACGTCGTCCACGAGGAGCAGGGCTCCGCGGGGAGCTACACGGTCAACAGCTTCACGGACGAGGTGAACGGCACGGCCGCGGGCGAGGACCTGACGCTCGACGGGGACGGAACGGCGATGAGCCAGACCCTCGCCGACGTCAAGCCCGGCGACCACGGCCACTCGTACTTCTGTGTCACCATCGACGACAACCCGGCGTACGTCTGGGCGTGCGGGGAGCTGACCGGCACGAGCGAGAACGGCTATACCGAGCCGGAGCCCGAAGACGACAACGGCGAGGGCGAACTCGAGGAGGAGATCCTGGTCGACGTCACGTACTGTGAGCTGAACGACGCCGGAGAGCGGACGAGCACGGGCGAGACGATCCTCTCCGGGAGCCTCCGGGAGGTCCTCGGGACGCTCCAGGCCGGCGTGCCGCTCGACGGCACCGGCGACGGGGACGCGGCCGCGGGGGGGCAGGCTCCTTTCGCCGGAACCGGCGGCGACGACGGGGCGAACCCCTGCCTCTGTTTCGATTGGGAGCTCCCGACCACGGTTCGAAACGGGATCCAGGGCGACTCCCTCGAGTTCGACCTGTCGTTCCACGCGATCCAGTCACGCCACAACGACGGGGCACAGAACCCGTGTGCGGACGAGACGTACGCGGCGGACTACGTCAACCCCGACGGGATCGGCCAGCCGATCCCGGACGGCGTCGCCCGCGTCGACGTCTCCTACGGCGACGAGGCGGTCGCGTACCGGATCACGTTCGACGAACCCGACGGGAGCCAGTACAGCCTCGCGGACCCGAACTTCGCGAGCGCCAACTTCTCGATGCCGTTCGACCTCGACGGCGACGGCACCTACGACTACCAGGTCGCCTGGAACGCACAGGGGAACGACGCGTTCCGCTACTCCGGCGTCGAGTCCGGACCGAACTGGGAGAAGGACACCGGGACGGGCTGGTCCGCGGTTCCCTCGTCGATCGCCGCGTCCAAGTCGGGGACCCAGGCGGTCATCGTCGTCCCGCGTTCCGACCTCGCGACCGGCGGCAACGGTTACGTGTTCGGCCTCAGCGCCAGCGCGGGCGGCGAACAGCCGTACGTCGGGATCCCGGTCGGCGGACCGTACTCCGGCGCGGACAACTTCACCAGCAGCGAGAACGGCCAGAACGCGACGCTCCAGTAGCGTCGACGAGCGGGTCCGGCGGCCACGTCGTCGCCGGATCCGCGGTCGCCCACTCGGACCACGACGGCTCCGGCGATCCCGGAGGCTCGTGACGCGGCCTCGCCGCGGCGCGGCGGTTCGACTCCGCCGGTGGGTGTCCCCCTTGGGGGGTGAACGAAAATGAGCGACAACAACGGATTCGAGATATCGCGGCGGAAGGCGCTCGCCGGCCTCGGCGGCATCGGCGTCGCGAGCGCGGGAGCAGGCCTCGGCACGAGCGCCTACTTCAGCGACACGGAATCGTTCGAGAACAACTCGATCACCGCGGGTGAACTGGACCTGAAGGTCGACTGGCAGCAGTCGTACTACGGCGCGGCGGAGACGGTCGTCCCGGTCAACGCGTACCCCGACCACGACGGCGACGGGCTCCAGTCGATCGACGGCAAAGAGTACGTGCTCGACAACGAGGACGGCGAGAACGTCCCGATCGAGCTCACGTGTGAGGACCTCGAGAGCGGCGCGGACCTGCCCGACGACGTCTTCACCTCGCCGAATCGGTCGGCGGACGACGGCGGCCCGATCGAACAGCAGGACTCGCTCGTTGCGCTCGACGACGTGAAACCCGGCGACTGGGGCGAGATCACGTTCAGTCTCCACCTCTGTGACAATCCCGGCTACGTCTGGCTCACCGCCGACGACTTCTCCCAGAGCGGCGGGACGCTGACGGAGCCGGAACGGGTGTCGATGAACTCGTCGGATCCGGGCTCCGTCACGGAGAGCGACGACACGGGCGACCTCGCCGACAACACGTACGTCGAACTCTGGTACGACGACGACTGCGACAACGTCCGCGACACGGGCGGCGGCGAGACCGGAGACGAGTTCGCGGACGTCGTCATCGTCATGGACCGCTCCGGTTCGATGAGCGGATCCCTCAGCCAGGCGCAGACGGGCGCGAACCAGCTCATCTCCGCGCTCGGCCCGAACGACCAGGTGGGCCTGGTGTCGTTCTCGACGGGCGGACAGGACGGCGACGGCGGCCCGAACGACTCGACGCTCGACGCCGGGTTGACCGGCGATCACGGCGCGGTCCAGACGGCGGTCAACGGCCTGTCGAGCGGGGGCCGGACGAACATGGAGGCAGCGGTCGAGCGCGCCCACGAGGAGCTCACGACCGGGGACACGTTCTCCGAGTACGGCGAGAGCGGGAACGCCCGCTCCGGCGCGCGGAAGATCATGGTCGTCCTCGGCGACGGCTCGCCGAACGAGGGGACGGACGTGACTGACTCCGATAACACCAGTCCGGAACAGGAGGCCACCAACGCGAAGAGCGACGACATCGAGATCTTCACGATCGCCTACGGGAGCGGGAGCCCGAGCGGCATTCTCGGGGACATGGCGAGCGATCCCGCGAACTACCCCGACGTCGATCAGTTCGCGTTCAGCGCGGACGTCTCCGACGTCGTCTCCGTCTTCCAGGACATCGGCGGCGTCGTCGGCGGCGGCGAGCAGCTGATCCTCGGCGAGGGCGACGGCGAGCACGACGGTCCCGTGACGCTCGCGGAGGCCATGGCGATCATGGAGCGCAACGACGGCCGGATCCCGCTCGACGGGACCGCCGACATGGGGTACGGCGAGGGAGCGACCTCGCCCGAGCGCGACTGCTTCCCGGCGGGTGCCCAGAAGTGCATCGGCATGAAGTGGTGGGTGCCGGCCGAGGTCGGCAACGTGATCCAGGGCGACTCCGTCGAGTTCGACCTCGGCTTCTACACCGAGCAGTGCCGCCACAACGACGGCAGCGGACAGGCCATGAACGGCACCGATTCCGACGGCGGGTCGGGTAACGCGACCTCGTAGACGATCGTTGACGAAACCATCGCCCGACACGGGTGTGCGTCCGGGACCGGTCCCGGACGCGGCGGTTCGACTCCGCCGGCGGGTCTCCCCCGAAGGGGATGAGGACACATGAGCAACCACGACAACTTCGAACTCTCGCGTCGGACGGCGCTGGCGGCCCTCGGCGGCATCGGCGTCGCGAGCGCGGGAGCCGGACTCGGCACGAGCGCGTACTTCAGCGACGAGGAATCGTTCGAGGCCAACACCCTGACCGCGGGCGAGTTGGACCTGAAGGTCGACTGGCAACAGACCTACGACGGGCCCATACCGGGAACCGACGGCGAGGTCGGTGAACACCCCGTGAACGCCTACCCGGACACCGCGGTCGACGGCCAGGCGTACGGCGACGGACTCCAGGACCTCGGCGGCGTCAGATACTCCGGCGCGGGCGACGCGGATCCGGTGTTCAACGCGGCCGAGATCCCCGCCTGCTGTGACTGTGACGACGACGAGTACTACGTCACGTACGGGGGCGAGTCGTACTGTATCGAGCCGCTCAGCTCCGCGGACAGCGTGGAGGACTTCTACGAGTACAGCGACTTCGCCGCGCAGAACGAAGGGATAACGAGAGGGAACACGAGCGTGATCTTCCTCTACGAGGACACGGAGGAGGACGAACTGAGCCTCGTTGTCGTCAACGACGACACGGAAACGAACGGTGGCGGTGCGGCCTCGTACGCCATCGAGGGTGCACCGGAGATGTCGGGCTGGTTGGCAGGTAACGGCGATTGGCAGGTTCGAGACGATGGACCCGATCCGTACACGGAGTGGGAAGCCGACTGGGGCTGGAAGGATGGCTACACTGACGGGGGAGCACTCGGTCCGCTAAGCGAGGAGTTTGCGCTTCGACTCTCGGCGTCGTTCAACGGTGCCGCACAGGAGAACGACCGGAGGGGCGACAATCCCCAACCCGTCGAAGAAGTCATGATCCTAAGCGGTGGAGAGGGGCAGAACTCCGACGAGATCGTCCTCGAGAGCGGCCTCGATGAGGACACCAACAACGCGGTCGGTCCGGTCACCATCCACAGCTCCTGCGGCATCGACAGCGGCGCGGAACTCGACACGCCGGCCGTCTTCCGCAGCCAGAACTACCCCGATCAGGAACACCTCGTCGAACTCGACGACGTCAAGCCCGGCGACACGGGCGAGATCACCTTCTCGCTACACCTGTGTGACAACCCCGGCTACGTCTGGCTCGAGGCCGGCAACTTCTCGCAGGACGGCGGGACGCTGACCGAGCCGGAACGGGCGTCGATGAACGAGTCGAGTCCGGGGTCGGTCGAGGAGAGCGACGACACGGGCGACCTCGCCGACCACGTCGACGTGACCCTCTGGTACGACGGGGACTGTAGCAACACGTTCGACGAGGCCGAGACGTCGATCTTCGAGGGAACGCTCGCCGGGCTGATGGAGGACCTCGGCGTCGTGGCGGGCGCCGACGAGGAGGCCGACGGCTTCGCCGGGCTGCTCGCGCTCGACGCCGATCCGGACGGGGGAACCGACGTCGAGTGCTTCCCGGCCGGGGAGGGGTTCTGTGTCGGGTTCGAGTGGTCGGTCGATGGCGAGTCGGTCGGCAACGAGATCCAGGGCGACTCCGTCGAGTTCGACCTCGGCTTCTACACCGAACAGTGCCGCCACAACGACGGCAGCGGACCGACGTCGGACGCCGGGAACGATGCCACGAACGCGTCCGGGTCGGCCTGACCGGCCGGCCCGGAGGCCCCTCGGGGAGCCGGGGAACCTCGGAGCGGACTCGACGAGAGGGACGAACGAGCGATGAACCCGAACGACCCGTCGGACGATCCGCGCCGAACCGGGATCGGTCGCCTTCGCGTCGACGGCGGCCGGATCGGCGGCTACCGGCTCGTGACGAAACGGAACGTGCTGCGGCTTCTGGTTCTCCTGTTGGTCCTGATCCCCGTCGTCGACTACCTCTGGAACCTGTGATACGGGGTCCCGGCGCTCGAGCCGGCGCGGCGACGGGCGTCGGCGTCTCGGGCGGATCCGCGTCACTCCTCGTCGAGGTCGGCACCCAGACGGTTCCGACCCGTCTCCCGCACGCACGCCGCGGAGGAGACGAGGAACGCGAGGACGATGAGCCCCAGGAGGACGGCCACGGGCGCCGCGTCGAACGGCGGGATCGCGAGCGCCTTCGACCCGAGGAGGGCGGCCGCGACGAGCGAGAGCCCGAGGAAGTAGTAGCTCCAGGGGATCCGGCTCTCGGGGACCGGTTCGAGGTAGAACTCCACCCGACGGGCCGCGTCCGTGAGGTCGACGCGTCGCGTCTCGGGGTCGTACCGGATCACGCCGCGCTCCGCCAGCATCGGGAGGTGCGTCTGCGTCAGTCCGGAGTAGACGCGCTTGCGCTGCGTGGCGGTGAGTTCGTCGGGCGGGACGTCGTTCTCGCGGGCGGCCACGTGTTCGACGAGGTCGTCGAACGCGACCGGCCGGTCGGGGTGTGCCTTCAGATACCTGAGCACGTGTCGTCGTCGCTCGTTTCGGAGGATCTCGAAGACCGTCTCGCGGGGGACCGGCTCCTCCGCGGCCGCGGAGCGAAGCGTCCGGCGGAGGCGTGCGAGCATCGTCGATCACTCACGGGTGCTCGAGGGGCGGTTGATCGAGGACGTTTCGGCGGGCGTGATACACGTGAACGCCGGAGGAGACGAGAAACGCCGCGACGACGACGACCGCCGCGGTGGAGACGGAGACGACGCCGAAGCGCGTCCCGACGAACGCCGCCGCGAGGGAGAGCACCCCCGCGATGAGCGAGAGTCCGAGGTAGTACTCCCCCCAGGAGATCTCGTCTTCGGGGACGTAATCGAGGTAGAGTTCGACGTCGGCCATGCCGTCGGTCGGCCGGAACTCCCCGCGTCGGCTGTCGTACTCGATCACGCCGGCCTCGTCGAGCTTCGGGAGGTGCGTCTGTCGCAGCGCCGTGTACACCCGCTTCCGGTCCGCGTACTCGACGTCGACGACCGGCTTGTCGTTCTCCCAGGCGGCGATGGTCTCGACCATGTCTCCGATCTGAAGCCGGTCCGCCGACGACTCTCGGAGGTACCGGAGCACGTACCGCCGCCGCTCGTTACAGAGGACCTCGAAGATCTCGTCGCGGGTCGGCCTCTCGGATCCGGCCGTCCCCGACGACCGGACGTCGGGGGGGCTCGCCGTCTCCTCGCCGGCTTCGAGTTCGGTGTGCCCCCCCATCAGATCGGAAACTACAGAAGGGGACCACTAAAAGTTACGTCTATTTTACATTAGATCGTCTATGGATATGAAGACGGAACGCGAACCGATCGACCGAACGACGGAGCCGCGTGTTTCGGCGTATAGAACGCCCTCAGACGGTGAGGTTCGGTAACGCTCCGCCGACGGATCGTTCTCGTCGTCTCAAAAAATATAGGAAAAAAGAAATATAGGAACTGTTAATATGTGACGAGTTGTCTGACAGCGTGACGACACCGCGCGACGGATCCGCGCCCGCGCTCGGTCGGCGGGGCTCCCGGAGGGACGAACCCTCGGAGTCGGCCGCCACCGCGGAAGCGGCCGCCGTTCGCGACCGACCGGTCGCTCGACGCGACCGGACCGTTCGTGGCGGAATCGACCGTGGAACGAGGAAACGAGGGCTCCCACATGGATCAGATATCATCGGAGGGAACAGGTCGATCGAGCGGCGACTCGGCGGGATCCGGGGAGGCCGCGATCGAGGAGACGGCCGGAGCGAACGACCAACCCGTGACCGACCAGGAAACCGCGGCAAACGACGGAGGGACGGTCGACGGCGACCCGACCCAGGTTCCGACCGACGAGATGTTCGCGCTGTTGAGCAACGGCCGGCGCAGGCACGTGCTTCGGTTCCTCCAATCGAACGGCGGCGAGATCAAGCTCCGCGAGCTGGCGACGGCCATCGCCGCCGAGGAGAACGGCGTCGAGCCGGTCGAGGTGACGTACACGCAGCGGAAGCGGCTCTACACGTCGTTGTATCAGTCGCACCTGCCGCGGATGGAGCGCAGCGGCGTGATCGAGTACGACCGGAACTCGGGGCTGGTGACGCTCGCGCCGGCGGCGGGGGACTTCGACGCGTATCTGGAGGTCGTCGGGGAGAACGAGTTCACCTGGTCGGAGTTCTACCTGGGGCTGACCGTGCTCTTCGCCGCGGTCACCATCGCGTACGCCAGCGGAACGCCCCCGTTCGCCGCGCTGGGCCCGGCCGTCGTGATGGGCGCGATGACGGGCCTGCTTCTCGTCGCCTCGGCCGCGCACGTCCGGTACACGCGCGGCCGACGGCTCTGACCGACGAGCGCGTACTCCTGACCGACGAGGACGTCCGAGCGACGTGACGGTGCTTTCACGGTCCCGGCCGCCGTGGGATCGCCATGGAACTGTTCTGGCATCGACGGGACCTCCGGATCGCCGACAACGTCGGGCTCGCGGCCGCGGCCGACCGCGACGCCGTCGCCCCGGTCTTCGTCTTCGATCCCGGCGTGCTCGCACACGCGAGCGACGTCCGCGTCCGACGCCTGCTCGACGGACTGGAGTCGCTTCGGGCCGCCTACCGCGACCGCGGAAGCGACCTCCTCGTCGCCCGCGGCGACCCCGCCGCGGTCCTGCCGACGGTCGCCGAGGGCCTCGACGCCGAGCGCGTCGTGTGGAACCGCGACTACTCGGGGCTGGCCCGCGAGCGCGACGCGGCGGTGCGGCGCGCGCTCGCCGCGGCCGGGGTCGCCCGCGAGGCGCACCACGACAGGGTGTTACACGACCCCGACTCGATCCGGACGAACGCGGGCGACCCGTACGCCGTCTACTCCTACTACTGGAAGAAGTGGCGGGACCGCGGGAAGGACGCGCCGGCCCCGGCACCCGAGGGGTCGGATCTCGTCGACGGGAACGACCTCGACGCGAGGGCGGCGAGCGTCCCCGAAGCGGCCGACGCGAACGTCGCCGTCGGCGACCTCCCGACTCCCGCCGACCTCGGGTTCGCGGAGCCCGACGCCGCCGTCGGCCCGGCGGGAACCGAGGCGGCCCGCGAGCGACTCGAAGGGTTCCTCGCCGAGGACGTGTTCGCCTACGAGGACGACCGCGACCACCCGGCCCGCGAGGGGACCTCACGGCTCTCGACGTTCCTGAAGTACGGCGAGATCGGGGTTCGGGAGGTGTACGCCGCCACGGAGGAGGCGATGGCGGCCGCGGCGGACCGGCCCGAGGACGACGCGGAGGGAAACGTCGAGGAGTTCCAGGCGCAGCTCGCGTGGGGCGAGTTCTACACCCAGGTGCTGTTCCACGACCCGTCGGTCGTCACGGAGAACTACAAGGAGTACGAGGAGGGGATCGACTGGCGCGACGACCCCGAAGAGATCGCGGCCTGGAAGCGCGGCGAGACGGGGTACCCGATCGTCGACGCGGGGATGCGCCAGCTTCGCGAGGAGGCGTACATGTACAACCGCGTCCGGATGATCGTGGCCTCCTTCCTGACGAAGGACCTGCTGGCCGACTGGCGACACGGCTACGACCACTTCCGCGAGCGCCTCGCCGACCACGACACCGCGAACGACAACGGCGGGTGGCAGTGGGCAGCCTCGACCGGGACCGACGCGCAGCCGTATTTCCGGATCTTCAACCCGATGACGCAGGGGGAACGCTACGACCCGGACGCCGAGTATATATCGAAATACGTCCCCGAACTCCGCGGCGTCGACCCCGAGATCGTCCACGGCTGGCACGAGTGCTCCCGGACCCAGCGGGCGAACGCGGCACCGGAGTACCCGGAGCCGATCGTCGACCACTCGTCGCGCCGGGAGGCGGCGCTCGCGATGTACAAGCGCGCCCGCGGCGAGGATCCGGAGGAGTGAACCGCCTCGGGGTCAAGCCCCGAGGCTTCCCGTGGTTTAGTCGGACACTCCCATCCGACCATCGGCCTGATAGCCTCGAGCGGTCGGGTGGGTCACGGTCGGGGCGTCCACGACCCCCGATGCCTGCCGTCGCACCTTCCGAACAACAGGAAGGCTGTTGAGAGCAGGCACATTCCAATCGAGTTTCTTCACGCCTTTCACGGCGATATTGACGCTTGCACCACGGTCGCTGTGGTCTTGATGCTCACAGGACTTGCACTTGAACCGCTTCTTGTGGCGGTTCGCTCGCTCCGTATGTCCGCACATCGGACACCGTTGGCTCGTGTACGCAGGGTCAATCCACGCTGTCGGGATTCCCTCGAACGACGCCTTGTACGAGGTATAGAACTGAAGGGCGCGGAACGGGAGATGGTGCAAGCGTCGGTTCATCCGAGTGCCGTAGTCGATACTGTCGCGCATCTCTTTGAGGTCTTCAAAGACGATGCACGGCTTCTCGAACTGACGGCTCCACTCCACGATGTGACGACTCACCTTGTGGAGTCGGTCACGGACTAACCGTTTCTCACGCCCTTCCAACGTATCGTGGATGCTGTCCTTCCCTGCGTTCTGCGCGCGCTTTCGCATCGTAAAGTAACGGTGGCGCTCGAACTTGATTTCAGGGAAGTCGATGACCAACGTATCCTCGACGCCACCCTCGGAGAGTGCGGTGAGAGCCACGTTGTCCTCGTTCACGTCCACACCGACGGCCGTCCGCGAGTCATGCTTGTCACGGACAGTTTGCTCGGTGTTGGTGAGGTTGACGTGTAACTCGGGGTTGTCGTTGTGGAACAGGGCTTCTGCCGTCCCAATCTTCCACTCGTCGTTTTCAAGCGCGGTCTTGAGAATGTCGAGGTGAGGCTCACTCCCTTTGAGGACGCCCTTGACGTGCTTGTACGGCTTCGCGCTGATTCGGAACGCCACGTCACCGTCGTCGGTGAGCGACAGGTTGTACCCCTCCGTGAAGTTCGCCCGGAGCGGGTACACACCGTCCTTGGTGTGACTCGGTTGGCCGAAGTCGTCGTACTCATAGTAGTTCTCCATCGCACCGAGTGCTTTTGCGACAACGCGCTGTGTCGTGTTCTTCACGAGGTTGGCGTCGTCGGCTACTCGGTCGGGAATCGCGTCCCAGTCCACGCCTTTTTTGGCGAGGCGGATGGTCTCGTTGTACACCGAGCGGGCTTCGAGTGTGGCGTCGTACAGCAGACCCTCGTTGCCACTCTGGGTGTCGAGTTGGAAGTCCAACGTCTTGACGAGGGCCTGTGCGTCGGTCACTATTCGGATTCGTTGAGCCAGTCGTTGACGAGTCCACGCACTACGTCGGACTTGGTTTCGTCAACCTCGATGCACTTCTTCGAGAACTCCTTGTACACATCGTCCTCGAAGTCTACGGACAGTCGTTTTGTCATCTCACACCCTTACTTAGATACTGAAATGCTTAATTCTTGCTCACGTACTGTCTGTATGGGCGAGAAGCGGTCAAACCACGCAGTGTACAATGTCAACTACCACTTTGTGTGGTGTCCGAAATACCGTCACGCGATTCTCGAACCAATCGAGGACTCGTTAGAAGTGAGTTTCCGAGGCGTGTGCGACGAGTACGACTACGAGATACTGTCACTCCACATCTCACCCGACCACATACACCTATTCCTGTCAGCCCACCCGAAGCACTCACCGAGCGAGATCGCACGGGCGGTCAAGAGCATCACGGCGCGGGAGATGTGGGAACAACACGAGTCGTACTTGGAGGAATATCTGTGAGGCGGTGGGTTCTGGGAACAATCGTACTACATCGGAACGGCTGGCCAGGTATCCAGCGAGACGATTGAACAGTATATCGAACGTACAGAACACGTTTGAGTGTCGGCTTCACCCTCGGGGTCAAGCCCCGAGGCACTCGCCTTGCTTATCTGTAGAGCCGGCCGAACGCCGAGAACGGGATCGGAGGCGCCGTCGAGAGGCGTCAGCTGATCCGTCCGTCGCCCCCGTGACCAGTACACGCCCCTCATCACGGAAAAGATCTCGTGCGTCAGCGCAGGGAGGAGGTCGAGGCTCTGGAGCCGTCGATCGAACTCCGAGACGATCGCCTTCGTGCGAGGAAGGAACAACGCTGATTTGAACCATCGGAGGAGGAAAGTACGCCATCCAGCGATGTATCGGTACGTGTGAGCATGAGGGAGACCGTTCGGCCGATCGTCCGTACCCGGTATCTCGATCGTAGCTGGAGACGAGAGCAGCGACGGTTGGAAGATCCCAGCGGACGGTCGGATACGGTGAGGGTCCGGATCTCCTGACGATCATCACCCCGAGAAAACATCATATCACACATGAACCGAAGGACGTTCTTGTCGACAGGGATCGTCGGCGCGAGTACGCTCTCAGGGTGTCTGTCGAGGGTTCCATTGGTGGATCCGGATACACCCCTGCCGGAGACACCCACGGGAGCGTGGACACAGCACGGAGCCAACGGGGCAAACACGTCCGCGCCGAACGTCGCCGTTCCCTCCCAGGGAAATCTGGCGTGGACATCAGAGGCGTTCACACGCTGGCAGCCCGCAGTTTCCGACGGAACAGTATACACGACGAACTTCGATCCCAGCCATGACGGGAGTGCGATCGCGTTCGACGCACGGGACGGAACCGAACGGTGGCGAACGACCCTCGACGCCAGCGGGGAGAACGCGACCGTCGTCGTCGACGACCGGTGTATCGTGGCGTACGATGCGGAACTCGTTGCGCTCGATCCCCACACGGGCGAGCAGCTCTGGACGCGACCCACAAACGGGTTCGAACAGCTCGTCGCAGACGAAGCCACCGGGACCGTGTTGGTCGCTTCCGACATCGGCATCGAGGCGTTCAGAGCAGCCGACGGGGCGAAACGCTGGGAAACCTACACGGTCATCCGACTCCCGTGTGCGCCCGCCGTGGACGACGGGCGCGTGTTCGCCGTTGGAGACGTGGATGGATCGCCATCGCTCGTTGCCTTCGCGCTGGAGGATGGGTCGGAACGCTGGCGGAGCAAACTCACGGCCACGCCAGAGTCTGCCGCACCCGTCGTCACCCGAGAAGGCGTGTTCGTCTCTGATGACCGAACGCTCGTCGTTCACGACGGGGAAACCGGCGATCGGATCCGCGAGCTTCGTTCCTTCGGTGCGGACGACGTCACCCCTCGGACGGTCGCCGTCGACGACGGTACCGTGTTCGTTACGAGCTCGGAAGGTGCCGTCGCGATCGACGGTGAGACCGGGGTGGAGCGATGGCACCGCGAGACCCCGGTGTACGAACCGGGGCTCTGTGTCGGAACGGATACGGTCGTGTTCCCGGTCGGGAGCCCCGAGTTCGCCCCTGGGAAGAAGACGATCAGCGTGTTCGACCGGGAATCGGGAGAGATGCGATGGCACTACGCGTTCGACCCTGGCTTTCACCATCACGTGACATCGCCGCCAGTACTGGTCGACGGCGCCGTATTCTTTACCGCCACGCACACCGACGGCCTGGGCGCCCTTGGCGACGTTCCTCCACGGGACGGATCGTGACTCACTGCCGTGTCTCCGGGGAGGTGTCCCCGAACTGAATGACGAGCTCCTCCACGGCGAGGGCGTAGACCGTCATCTCGATTCCCCGTCTCGAGTACCACGTGTCCACCGCCTCGATCAGGTCGGCTTCACGGAGGTGTCCCAAATGGTATCGAGCGTTCTGTACGGAGGTACCGATAGCCTCAGCGATGTCCGAGGCCGTCGCCGGTTCGTTACCAAGCGTTGCCAGTATCTGCTGTGCGGTATCCGAGGAAACGGCCTGAAGTACGTCGGTCGGCTGGTCGTCGATGACGATGCTCGCCCGTTCACGCGGGGTGTGTTCGACGGGAGTCTGGTGGGGGAATGCGGTCGGCATGAGTTCGTCCGAGATGTGTTACCGTCCGGTGTAAGCGGTCAGGCGATCGTCGAGCTCGATCGTCCCGTCGCGTCGGCGTATATACGCGACCAGTAGCAAGCCACCGAGGACGGCGAAGCCGACGAAAACGAGTCCCTCCTCGCCAACCCAACGCGACGGCCCGACGATGTCGACGGCGAAGAGCTCCGGGGTTTGCTGTGAGTGACCGAGACCGAAGACCGCGCTTTGAGTGAAATTGTAGAACACGTGAAAGCCGATGCCGAGGGCGAGTTCGCCGGTCAGGACGTACACTCCACTCAGTACCAGTCCAGCGATCAGGTAGTACCCGTACTGGCTGAGATGCGTTACCTTCCCGCCGTGTAGAAACGCGAACACGAGGGTGCTCAGAGCCACGGCGAGGCCGACGGCAACCCACTCGGGAGCGTATCCGTTCGATCCCTCAGCGAGATTCTTCACCATCGCGCCACGCAGGACGAACTCTTCCCATGCGGCCGCAAAAGCGATATACCCGAACACGACTCCCATCGCAGGCACGAACGGTAGGTCGCCGGACCCGCGCAGTACGCCGGCGAACGTGGCCCAGCCGGCGCCGAGCGCCACGACGAGTGCGCCCCCGTTGACCGCGGTGGCGACGAGTCCACCGACGACGAACGAGCGCCACCAATCTCGGTCGAACGAGAGGCCGAATCCGCTCATGGGACGCCGGTCGATGATTCGTGTACTGAGAAGCACCGCGCCGACGAGAACGACGGCGATCCCGGTCAGTTCGAGGAGCTCTCGTATCGGATGGACGAACCTGGCTCGGATCGTGGTCTGAAGGACCGCGAGGAGAAGAAAGGTAAGCGCCGTCGGTAGGAGCGCACGGAGCGGCGCGCGCGGGCGGCGTTGTTCGGCATTCCAGACCGGCCAGCAGAGTCGACGGATCCGCTCCGGGAGGGTAGTCGAGAGGATCCGGCCAACCGTCGATCGTAACGACATACCTGGCGCGAGCGTCCGGAGACACCTAGCATCCCAGGCACGGCTTCCGACCCGGAAGCTGTGATGGGGGTTTTTGCTGTTACCCGGATCTGGCATGTTCATGGGCGAGGACGACGATGCCGTCCTAGCGCTACTCGACGACGAGTACGCCCGAGCGATCCTCGCACACCTCACGATCGAACCGATGTCAGTCGATGAACTCTGTACGGCCTGTGACATGTCCGATTCGACGGCGTACCGCCGTCTCGATCGGTTACATGACGCAGGGCTCGTGACCGAACGCCAGGAGTTCGATCCCGACGGCCACCACTACAAGCGGTACGTGGCCACCGTCCAGAACGTTACCGTCACGTTCACCGACGGGGGCTACGAGGTGGCCGTGTCACGCTCGACGGACCCTGCCGACCGGTTCACGGAGCTGTTTGAGGGGTTATCCTGAGATGCTCGTAGGACAGGTGGAGACCACGGGGGGGGACCCGCTCGTCGCGCTCGGAGTGCTCGCTCTCTCGGTAGTCTCGGTCGTGTTGTCGGTGACTATCGCCGCGGTGCTGATCCGCGGCTATCGTCGGGGAGGAGCTCACCGCGGGATGCTCTGGCTCGCGGTGGGGCTCATCTTCCTGATCACGGTGCCCGAGCTGCTTCGCGTCGCGTTGCCGACGGCGACGGACGTGGGGAGCACCGGGCGTTCGATACTCGTCAGTGGCTGTGAATTACTCGGATTGGGAACGATACTGTGGACGGTGTACGGAGGAGAGCTGCGATGATATCAGTGGATCTGCTGACGATAGAACTGCTCAGCGTGGCATTGGTGGCCCGTAGCGTTACTGCCGTCGCGGGACTGTTCGTCGCGACGCTGGCCTATCGTGGCTACCGACGTAACGACTCCACCAAGATGCGGGCGCTTGCCGTCGGCATCGGTTTGCTGACGGCAGGCGTCTACGTGGCCGTCGTGCTCGCTGATCTGACTGGGGCGGGGAGCGGCATCGTCCTGCTGGTACGAGGGCTCGTGACGGTTGCCGGCCTCTGTGTCGTGTTGTATGCGATGGTCGCGGCGTGATGTTCGGCGGGAGAGAAGGAAACCGCAGCCGAGACCGGGCGTCCTACTCCATACAGTTCACGGACCGCTTCACGACGAGAGAGACGTCACCACGTCCAGTACGCAGACCGGGCATTTCGATCGGCGTCCGGAAGATCGAGTCTCACCAGCTCGTCGTCGACGGATCGACATGCCCGAGCGCGACGTTTGCTCGGTTCTCGATGTCGTGTCGGTCCGTTGTGATTCTCAGAGAGCCACATACGTCGGCTCGATCGAGTGGAAGCCACAGGCATTACCCAGCGAAGCGACGACGTCCAGACGTGTATGACAACCCGGCGTATCTGATGCTACTTGGGGTATCCATCGGCCTCGTTTTTTCGGGGGCCTCAAATGGTACCCTTCCAGCCCTCCTCCAAGCTATCGGTGGACTCCTCGCCGTCAGTGGTGGTGGGATGCTCCTCGGAGAGGCGTACGGTCGTTCGAGGGATACCGAGTAAGCAGTCTATAGCGTCCAACCGATCCGGGCGGAAACGCGTCCGGGGAAGGGGGACTCCACCGTGGCCGGAACGGTCGACCGGAGCCGGACGAGTCGGGGAGTCCCGTCGCGGGAGTTTATCACATCCGAGCGACAGTCGTAGCCATGACCGACGAGCGAGCGGGCGAGGAGCGCCCCGACTCGGATCGCGGCCGGAGCTTCGAGACGCGGGAGGTCCACGCGAGCGCGCGGACCGACCAGTACGGGGCGCTCGCCACGCCGATCTACGCCAACTCGACGTACGAGTACGACACGATGGACGGCCCGCGCGGCGACCACCGCTACTCCCGGATCTCGGGCCCGACGCGGGGGGAACTCGAGGCGGCGTTCGCGGACCTCGAGGGCGCCGACCACGCCGCCGCGTTCGCGAGCGGCATGGCCGCCATCGACGCGGTGTGCTCGCTTCTGACCGGCGGCGACCACGTCGTCGTCGGCGAGAGCGTCTACGCCGAGACCCACGAGCTGTTGACCCGCGTGTACGCCCGTTACGGGATCGAGACGACCGTCGTCGACTCGACCGACCCGGCGGCGATCGCCGACGCCATGCGCGAGGAGACCGCGATGGTGTTCGCCGAGACGCCGACGAACCCGACGCTCCGGGTCGTCGACCTCGAGGCGACCGCCGCCGTCGTCGACGACCACCCCGGAGATCCCCTGCTCGTCGTCGACAACACGTTCGCGTCGCCGTACCTCCAGCGTCCGCTCGAGTACGGGGCCGACCTCGTCGTCGAGTCGCTCACGAAGTACGTCGGCGGCCACTCCGACCTCGTCGCCGGCGCGGTCGCCACCCGCGATCCCGCCCTGGCCGAGGCGATCGGCTACTACCAGTACCTCCGCGGCGGCACGCCCGGCCCCTTCGCCTGCTTTCTCGCGCTCCGCGGGATCAAGACGCTCTCCGCGCGGATGGAGCGACACTGCCGGAACGCGACCGCGGTCGCGGCGCTCTGTGACGGCCACGACGCCGTCGAGCGGGTGTACTATCCGGGGCTGGAGTCGCACCCGAACCACGCGGTCGCCCGCGAGCAGATGGCCGACTTCGGCGGCATGGTGAGCGTCGACCTCGCGGGCGGCCGGGAGGCGGCCGCCGCCTTCGCCGCCGACCTCGACGTGTTCGTCCTCGCGGAGAGCCTCGGCGGCGTCGAGAGCCTGGCCGAGCACCCCGCGACGATGACCCACCAGGACTTCTCGCGGGAGGAGTTGGAACGGGCGGGGATCCCGCCGGGGCTCGTCCGGCTCAGCGTCGGCACCGAGGCGCGCGACGACCTGCTCCGGGACGTGGAGGCGTCGCTCAACGGGCTCACGGCGTGAGTCCCCGCCGGGAGGGGGATCCCGGCTACAATCCCTCGAGCGTGCCCCGGTCGACCGCCTCCGCGTCCATCGGCTGGCCGCCGTACTCGGCGACGAACGACTCGACGTCCGACTCCTCGCCGAATGGGATCAGCTCGGGCCCCATCGACCCGACCACGTCGCTGCCGGCGACCACGGTGAGTTCGGTCGTCCGCGCGAACGCCGACGCCTCGACGTGCGAGGAGAACATGACGTCGTCGCCCTCCTCGAAGACCTCCTGGTCGACGGTCGAGTAGTCCGTGAGGAAGGTCGCGAGCGGGTCGCGGCCGTCGTCCTCGGCGTCGAACCGGTAGGTGTAGGTACAGACGCTGCTACAGAACTGCGCCGGCCTGCCCCCCTCCGGCTCGTCGTCCGCGAAGTGGACCTGCCCGACCGGGCCGGGGTGGTCGCGGACGATCATCCCGCACTGGTCACAGGCCCGTTCGCCGTCGAGCGAGATCGGCGAGATCGACGCCGAGTCGCCCGAGCCGCCCAGACAGCCGGCGAGCGCCAGCGGAACCGCGCCCGCGACCGCGCCCACCACCCGTCGCCGCGACCGCGGAGCCGACGCCGCCGATCCGGTTCGTTCGTTCATCGATCGAACCTTCGAATTCGGCCGCCTTAGCCCCTCGGAACGGATCCGAACCCTCGTTCGAGGAACGAACCAGATCGGCTATACGGCGCCGGATCGAACCGTCGACGTGGCTATCATCGACCCCTACGGCGAGCGGTTCGGACGGGTCCTCCTCGCGGTCGCGGTCCTCGGGGTCCTCGCCGGGGTCGCGACCGCCGGCGCGTACGCGGCCGATCCCTCCACGGCGACGCCCGACCCCGTCGCCTACGACGACGCCGTCGAGCTCGGGCTCTCCTCCGAGACGGACGAGCTGATGGCCGGGTCGGCACGGATCCCCCGCGTCCAGGTCTTCTACTCGCAGCTCCAGTACGTGGTCGGCTACAACGGGGTCGAGTCGTTCGTGGCGACGCTCGACGACGGCCGGACCGAGCGCCAGTTCGGCTACCCGCTCGTCGTCTACGTCGAGACGTTCGACGGCGGAGCCCCCGGCGTGACCGACGACGGGCTCTTCGAGGCCGAGCGGGCGACGGAGTGGATCCCCGCGGACGAGGCCGCCTACGTCGTCGGCAGCGCGGCCCACAGCCCGGCGGGCGAGACGGTCGTTCCCTTCGCGGAGCGGTCGACCGCCGCGGCGTTCGCGGCCGATCACGGCGGGCGCGTCCTCGAGTGGGGAGCCGTCCGGGACCGATCGTTCGCCGTCGACTCGGCGGCGACCGTCCGCTCGATGGCCCCGGCGCGCTGGGCGGAGGCCGACGAGCGGATCGCGGACGCGATGGCGCCGGGAGACGACGGCGGCGCCGGCGGCACCGGCGGCGAGGACGACCGCGGGATCGTCGTCGGCGAGGACGCGCCGACGATCGACGCGGCGGTGGCGGCCGCGCCGCCGAACGCGACCGTCGTCGTCCCGCCGGGCACCTACGAGGAGACGGTCACGGTGAACGAGTCGGTGACGATCGCGGGCGACGAGGCCCGCGTCCGCGGGGACGGGAACGGCTCGGTGATCACGGTCCGCGCGCCGGACGTGACCCTCTCCGGGCTCTCGATCGACGGCGTGGGGAACCGGACGCGCGACCCCGAGGCCGCGCGCGAGGCCGCCGAGGAGGACGGGACCTGGGACACCAACATCCAGCTCGGGTACGGCCACGGCGACGCGGGGATCCGCGCGATCGACGCTCCCGGCCTCGTCGTCGACGACGTCGCGATCGAGACCAACGCGAGCGGCGTGCTCCTTCGGGACGGCTCCGACGCGGTGATCCGGAACCTCCGCGTCGACGGCAGCGACGACTGGCGCGACGGGTTCATGGGCGTCACCGGCATGGAGTCGCGGGTCACCGTGACCGACAGCCGGTTCGAGGGCGGTCGCGACGGGGTCTACCTCCACCGCGCCGACGGCTCCGTGATCCGGAACTCGACGTTCGTCGGCAATCGGTACGGCACCCACCTCATGTACACCGGCGACGCCCTGATCGCCGACAACGCCTTCCGGAACGCCGAGTTCGGCGGGATCACGGTGATGACCCGACCGTCCGGGAACGCGATCGTCGGCAACGACGTCCGCGACTCCGGCGCGGGGATCCAGGCGTCCGGCACCCGGTCGTACGTCGGCTACAACACGCTCGCGAACAACGGGCTCGGCTTCTCGACCAGCTCCCGCGGGTCGCTGTACGAGCGCAACGTCGCCGTCGGCAACGAGGTGGGCGCGCACGCGACCACGGTGGTCCCCTCGAGCCGGGTCGTCGCGAACGACTTCGTCGGCAACGACCGCCACGCGGAGGCCGGTCCCGGCGCGCTGCGGGTCTGGGCCGACGGCGACCGCGGGAACTACTGGGAGGGCGCGACCGTCGGCCTCCACGAGCCCGGCGAGCGGGCGTACCGACCGACCGCCCCGGTCGACGCCGTGCTCCACCGCGAGACCGCCGCGGCGGCGGTGCGGGAGTCGCCCGCGGCCGCCCTCCTCGACCGGCTCTACGGGACCGTCCCCGGCGCGCGGTCCGGGAGCATCGTCGACCCCGCGCCGGCCCCGAAGCCGTACGCGCCCGGCCGGGTCGCGGCCGCCTCGGACCCGGACTCGCCTCCGATCCACCCGGACTGGCGACGCGAACTCGGCGGCGGGTCACGAACCGAGGAATCCGGCGCCGACACGACGACTCCGACCACCACCATCATGAACACGCACGAGCGGAACGCGACGGACGGGACCGTGAGCCAGGCGGCGATCGCGGGGGCGGGAAGCCGCGCCGACGCGGAGGGTCGTCGGTGAGCGACGACCCGCTCGCCGAGCTGTCGGGGGTCGCTCGGACCTACGGCGGCGTCGCGGTCCTCGAGGACGTCTCGGTCGCCGTCTTCCCCGGCGTGACCGCCGTGATCGGGCCGAACGGGTCGGGGAAGTCGACGCTCCTCGGCGCCCTCGCCGGGGCGATCGAGCCGACGGACGGGCGCGCGAGATACGTCGG
Organism: Halorubrum halodurans; assembly: GCF_002252985.1. GTDB lineage: Archaea > Halobacteriota > Halobacteria > Halobacteriales > Haloferacaceae > Halorubrum > Halorubrum halodurans. Next base: position 79,069 of record NZ_NHPJ01000079.1, read on the forward strand.
GCCGGACGCCGGCAGGCCGATCGGCTACCTCCCGCAGCGGGTCCCGTTCCGCGAGGAGTTCACGGCGCGCGAGACCCTCGCGTTCTACGCCGGGGTCGCGGGCGGCGACCCCGACGAGGCGCTCGCGCGGGTCGGGCTCTCCGACGCGGCCGACCGGCGGGTCGGGGCGCTCTCCGGCGGCATGCGTCGGCTGCTCGGGATCGCCCAGGCCACCGTGGGGGACCCGCCGCTCGTCGTGCTCGACGAGCCGACGAGCGGGCTCGATCCGGGGATGCGCGAGCGGGCGTTCCGGACCGCGGCCGACGCGTCCGGGGCCGACACCGCGGTCGTCGTGAGCTCGCACGATCTCGATCTGGTGGACGAGCACGCGGACCGGGTCGTGGTCCTCGATCGCGGGCGTGTCGCCGCGGCGGGCCCCCGAGACCGGCTCTGTTCCGACCACGGCGTCGACGACGTCGCCGGGCTCTATCGGGCGGTCGTCGCCGGCGACGCGGGCGGATCCGGCGACGCCGCCGACGCCGGATCGGGGGACGCCGACCGCGACGAGCCGAGCGGGGTCCACGTGACGGGGGTCTCGGAGCGATGACGGATCTCGGCGCGACGGGCGGTTCCGCGGAGACGCGACGCCGCGTCGGGGCGGTCGCCACGGTGTTCCGCCGCGAGCTGGCGACCGTCCTCCGGACGCCCGGATACGGCGTCCTCGCGGTCGGCCTCCTCGCCCTCCTCGGCGGGACCCTGGCCGTCGGCGGCGGGGGGGACACCGGGTTCGTCCCCGCGGTCGTCGACCTGCTCCTCGTGACGGAGGTCGTGGTCCCGCTCGTCGCGTTCGTCGTCGGGTACCGCGCGCTGCTCGTCGACGCGGAGAGCGGCGAGCTCGCGGTGATCCGGACGTACCCCGTGAGCGTCGCCGGCTACGTGGTCGGCGTAGTGCTCGCGCGAGCGCTCGCGTTCCTGGCGATCGTCGTCGGCCCGTACGCGCTGATCGGCGGGGTCGTCTGGGCGACCGCCGCCCCCGACACGGGGATCTTCGCGACCCACTCCGGGGTCGACTCCCCGCTCCTGTACCTCCGTTTTCTCGGCCTGCTCGTTCCGTTCGGCGCGGCGTACCTCGCGGTCGCGACCGCCGTCTCGGCGGTCGCCTCGAGCCGGCGCGGCGCGGTCGCGATCGCGGTCCTCGCGCTCGTCGCCGGGGTCCTCGGCGGCGACCTCGCTGTCCTGCGGTCGCTGGCGAGCGGGGCCGACGCGTCCGCGATCCCCGGACTGCTCGCGTCCACCCCGAACGGGGCGTTCCGCGGGCTGGTCTTCGAGACGGTGGTCGGCGTCGCGTTCGCGCCCGAGGGCGGCTTCGTCGCGGTCCGGCGAGCGGCGGTCTCGCTCGTCGCCTGGACCGTCGGCGGTGTCGGCGTCTCGACCGCGGCGCTCGCGTACGGCGCCCGGATCGACGTCCTCCTCGAGGGCGTTCGGGCGCGGGTCGCCGAGTGAACCCGAGTCACGGAGCGTCCGGGTCACGGAGCGTCCCGGTCGGCGGACGCGCGCCGGACCCGGCGGCGGGCGGTCACTCGCTCGGACTCGGGACCGATCCCGGCGCGTACGCGTACACCGCGTAGAGCACGGTCGCGGCGGTCAACAGGTCGAGGCTGTGCGCGACGAAGTGGTGAACCGGCATCGGCACGTAGCCGAGGACGGTCCCCGCGCCGACGACGGACCGCGCCAACAGCGCCCCCACGGCGACGCTTATCAGGAGGTGCCGGCGGCTCCGGCGGCGACCGTACGCGATCAGGCTCACGAGAAAGAGGACGCCGGTCCCGATCCCCGCCACGACGACGACGGCCAGGATCGGCAGCGACCCCTCGACGCCCCAGCCGGCCGACGAGAGCGGTGCGATCGGCGGACGCATGTGTCGGGGGGTTGGACGCGGTCGGTTATGAATCACCCCATCGAGTCCCCCGAGACGGGACCCGCCCCCGGCGGATCGCGGTCGCGGCGGGCGGTCCGGCTACAGCTCGACGACGTCGCCACGCGCCGCGACGCGGAACCCCGCCGACTCCAGCCGCTCGCGGGCGTCGGACGCCGGGTCGACGAGCGGGTTCGTGTGGTTCAGGTGGGTGAACCGCACCTCGGTGTCGACGTCGGCGAGGGTCGCCATCGAGGACCGGACCGTCGGGTGGGGCACCGCCTCGACGCGACCGATCTCGTCCGCGCTCCAGAAGGTCCCGTCGACGAGGGCGACGTCGACGTCCCGGATCAGGGACTCGACGCGAGCCGTCAGCGCGTCGACGTCGCTCACGTACAGCAGCGACCGGTTCGGGCCGTCGAGGCGGTACGCGAGCGTTCCGGTCGGGAGCGACTCGCGGTGGTCGACGCGGATCGGCGTGACCGAGGTCGTCTCGAGGGCGACGGGGTCGCCGTCGGCGACCGCCCGCAACTCCACGTTCCGTTCCCGCACGAGCGACCGCAGCGGCTCGTTGTCGCGGATCACGTCCCCGAGGCCGGACGTGGCGTACACCGGGAGCTCGTCCGCGTCGACCGATTCGCGTCCGAAGTAGGACAGCCCGGTGAGATGGCCGAGGTGGGCGTGCGTCAGGAACACGCCGTCGGGGACATCGACCGTCTGGAACCGAACGTCCGGGGTCGCATCGAACAGGTACCGGCCGGCGTCCTCCAGCCGGATCGCGCTCGCGTATCGCGCACGCCGGGGGTCCTCACGCGCGGCCGCACAGCTCTCACACCGGCAGCCGAGGTGCGGGACGCCGGCGTCCTGGGCGGTGCCGAGTATCTCGACGGTGCTCACGGTGTGGGGATGGCGGCCGGCGGCGTATCAATGTGGTGTCGGCTCCCCGGCGGCTCCCGATCCGGCTCGGATCGGTCCGATCCCTCCGGCTCGGTCCGCTCCGACCCGACTCGCCGCGTCCGCCGTCCGGTCGATCGTCTCCGCCCTCCGGGCCCGCGACGCGTTCCCCTCACTCGGCGGTCCGGCGACCGACGACGGTCTCCATCTCCAGTTCGTACAGGGTGAACTCGACGTTCCCGACCGTCTCGTCGAAGAGACGGAACGGCGGGAACCACTCGTTGAGCGTCGCCTCGTCGACGTCGCCGTCCCACTCGCGGATCGGTCCGCGAACGTGGACGCTCCACGACTCGGTCGTCGAGGCGTCGTAGCACACGAAGGTGGCCCGTTCGGTCGTCTCCAGGAACCGCCCCTTCTCGCTCTCGTCCGCGTGGTCGCTCACTCGGAGGAGGACCCGATCGCCGTCGTAGTGGTAACTCAACGGGACCGCGTACGCGTCGTCCCCGTCCGCAAGCCCGAGGACGCCGTGTTCGGCCGCGCGGAGACGGTCGTCGACGTCGGACTCGCTCAGTCCGACGGTGTACACGTATTCGACGTGATCCATGTGAGCCGGCACGCGAGGGGTTCACAAATATCCCCCACACGTCGGAGCGAGGGCGTCGTCGCGGCCGCGTCCCGGTCCGCTCCCAGCGAGGGGGAAGCGACGAGCGGTTTTTACGCGGGGATCCGGTAGCTCCGGTGACGACCATGTCGGACACCAGATCCCGGATCCGACGCCACGTTCGGGAGACGCCAGGCGTCCACTTCAACCGCGTGAGCCGGGAGCTCGACGTCGCGACCGGGCAGGCGCAGTACCACCTTCGCCGGCTCGTCCGCGACGACGAGCTCGCCGTGGAGCGCGTCGCCGGGCGCGCCCACTACTTCGATCCGACGTTCGACCCGTGGGAGCGTCGTGCGCTCGCGTTCCTCCGCCGGGAGACCGCACGGGCGATCCTCCTCCGGCTCCACGCGGAGGGACCGACCCGCCCGTCGGCGCTCGCGGACGACCTCGAGCTCGCGCGGAGCACCGTCTCCTGGCACGTCTCGAACCTCGTCGACGCCGGGGTCGTCGAGAAGTCCGCGGACCGACCGATGACGGTCTCGCTGGCGCGACCCGAGCGGACCGCCGAGCTGCTCGACGCCGTCTCCCCGTCGCTGCCCGACCGCATCGTCGACCGGTTCGTCCGCACCGTCGACAGCCTCTTCGAGTGAGGCGGGTCCCGGCGTCGACGCCCGCGACCACCGGGTCGTTCGACGCCCGCACCAGACCGGTTATGGCTCCGACGTCCCTCGGATCGACCATGAGACGCCGAGCGCTGCTCGGAGGGATCGGCGCGGCCGCGACCACGACCGTCGCGGGCTGTGCGACGCGACTGTCGAGCGGCGAGTCCGAGGGAACCGTCCTCGACCCGCAGGAGGACCAGGTCGCCGACGCCGAGGACCTGTCGTACCCGGCCTACGGCCAGCCGCTGCCCGACTTCGAGCTTCGCGCGCCGCTCGCCGACGAGACGGTCGACGCCGGAGACCTCGACCGGACCGCGATCGTCACGGCGGTGTTCACCTCGTGTCCCGCGGAGTGTGGGGTCCTGCTTCACCGTCTCGTCGGGGTTCAACGGCGGGTCGCAGAGGCGGGGCTGACCGACGCGGTCGTCTTCCTGCCGATCACGTTCGACCCCGAGCGCGACGACGAGCGGGCGCTCCGCGAGAACGCCGAGTCGCTCGGGGTCGACCTGGCGGCCGGTAACTGGCACTACCTGCGGCCGGCCTCGCCCGCGGAGGCGGAGACGGTGGTCGAGGACCGACTGGGGATCGGCTTCGAGCGGACGACGGAGAGCGACCGGCTCGAGGGGTACGACTTCACGCACGCCGTGGTGACGCTGCTCGTCAATCCGGACGGGATCGTCGAGCGGGCCTACCGCGGCGAACGCGTCGACCGGGACCGCGTCGCCGACGACGTCGCCGCGGTCGTCGACGCGTTCCCATGACCTCGGGGTCGTCTCGTGGTTTAATGTCGCCGAGGCGCGATCGTGGGGTATGTCAGCTGACGAGCTTCTGGAGTCGAGCGCGACGACGATGGGCGACGACCGGATCCGGGCGTTCCTGACCGAGCAGGGCGTCGGAACGCTGGCGCTCCCGGACGGGGACATCCCCTACCTCGTGCCGATGTCGTTCGGGTACGACGGGGAGTCGGCGCTCTACTTCGCGTTCCTGCTCTTCGGTTCCGAGAGCCGGAAGGAGACGCTGAGCGAGCGGGCCGAGTCGGCGGCGTTCCTGGCGTACGACGCGCGATCGCCCCACGAGTGGCGGAGCGTGAGCCTCCGCGGGCGGATCGAGGCGATCGACGAGGACGAGGAGGGTGGATGGGCGGCCCTCCGGGAGGCGATGGAGAACGCCTGGCACCCGGACCTCTTCAGTGCCGCCGAGCCGATGCGAGGCGTCCGCGGCTATCGGTTCCGGATCGACGAGTGGACCGGGATCCGGCAGGGCGGGCCCTCGGAGTGACCGCCGCGTCGCGTCCGGCGTCATCGCCCGCGTCGGCCGTCTCCCGTCTCCTCCGGCTGTTCGCCGGATAAGGGGGACCCGTCGGGAGGGAGGAACGGACCTGCCGGAGGGGGAACGCACATGGTCTGCGGCCTCCTTCCGCCCGTATGAACGTCGACGTGCTGCTGTACGACGGGTTCGACGAGCTCGACGGGATCGGCCCGTACGAGGTGTTCGACTACGCGATCGACTACGCCGCGGAGGACGGAGACGACGCGGACGACGGGGGTCGCGTCCGCTACGTCACCCTCGAGGAGCGCGAGACGGTGATCGCGAGCCACGGGACCCGCGTCGGCGTCGACGGCGTCCTCCCCGCGCCCGACGACGCCGACGCCCCCGACCTGCTCGTCGTTCCGGGCGGCGGGTGGAACGCGCGCGACGAGACCGCGAGCGCGTGGGCGGAGGCGAACCGCGGGGCGATCCCCGCCGCGCTCGCCGACCACCACGAGGCGGGCACCCGGATCGCGAGCGTCTGTACCGGGTCGATGCTGCTCGCGGAGTCGGGGGTCACGGACGGCCGCCGGGCGGTCACGCACGCCGGCGCGGTGGACGAGCTCCGCGAGTCGGGCGCGAACGTGGTCGACGCCCGCGTGGTCGACGACGGCGACCTCCTGACCGCGGGCGGGGTCACCTCCGGGCTCGACCTGGCGCTGTACGTCGTCGAACGGGAGTTCGGCGAGGAGACGGCGGACCGGGTCGCGACCGTGATCGAGTACGAGCGGCGCTACGAGGTGGCGGGTCGGGAGTGACGGGCCGGAGTCAGACGTCGACGCCGTCGCCGGCGTCGCCGGAGCCGTCGACCGTGATCACCGTACAGTCGAGCTGGCCGCGGAGGTACGAGTCGATGTCGGGATCGGAGAGGAGCTTCTGGACCATGCGCCGCCAGCGGCCCGCCTGCTTGGAGCCGATGACGACCACGTCGGCGTCCTCGGCGACGATCTCCTCGAGGATCGTCTCCTCGACGAGGAAGCCGCGGCGGACGACGTACCGGGCACGATCGACCCGCCCGATCCGGCTCTCGACGGCGCGTTTGAGGTCGCTCCGCGAGACGCCGCCGCTGTTCTGATACAGGTCGACGTGGAGGACGGTGAGTGCGGCGTCGCGCTCCTCCGCGACGCGAACCCCCTCGCGGAGCGTCGCCTCCGAGTGGGCCGTCACGGGATACCGGACCGGCACCACGACCAGGGTCATGTCGCCACGAACGCGTTCGTCACGTAAATACGCTGTCGATACGCCGGACGATCGCGGTCCGTCGGACGCGCTCGTCACGGCACGGCGAACGCGTCACCCGTCCGCCGTTCGTGACGCGGCCGGGGTGGCCCGTGGCGACTGCGCGTACGCGGCACGCGCGGCGATCCCCCGACGCTCACAAAGGTTTAACAGACGTCGTCCTCGAGACCGTCCAGTCGGTCCACGGCTCGACGACGTTCACCCGCGGCGAGCTGATCCGGTTCGTCGAGGAGGCCATCGCGGACGGGAGCACGCACGAGGTCGACGCGGGGTCCGGGACGAACGCGGTGACCGTCCAGACGATCCACGCGACGAAGGGGCTCGAGTACCCGATCGTGATCCTCGCGAACATGAACGCCGGCCGGTTCCCGTCGACCGGCGGGGGCGGGAGCGACCTCACGTACGCCGACCCGATCGGGCTCCGCCAACGGACGGTGTACTCGGAGGCGGCACACGGCGTTCCCCACGTCTACGACGACTGGCGGACCGACGTGCTCACCGCGTGTCTCCCGCGGGACTACGACGAGGAGCGACGGCTCCTCTACGTGGCGATCACCCGCGCGGAGCGCCACCTCGTGCTCGCCGGCGGGGCCGACCCGAACGCGTTCCTCGCGTCCCTCCCCGTCGACGTCGAGACGGTCGATCCCGACCTGTCGGCGGTCGAGCCGGAGCCGGACGGGCGCTCGACGTTCGCGGTCGACGTCCCGGAGCCCGACGGACCGGCGAGGTACTCGCCGCACGCCTTCATCGACGACGCCGTCTTCGAGGGGAACGTCGGCGGTCGGGGGACGGCGTACGGGTCGGCCGTCCACGAGTTCGCGGAGCGATACGTCCGCGACGGACCGGCGGAGGGGCCGGAGCCCGACGGACGCGACGAGTCGAACGTGAAGGCGCTGATCGACTCGCTCGACGGCGAGACGCGGGCGGAGATCGACGCCTTCCTCCCGCTCACGGTCGACGGCGAGCGGATGACGGTCGGCGGAGTCATCGACCTGCTCCACCTCACGGCCGACCGCGCCGAGGTCGTCGACTACAAGACGGACCTCACCCGCCGGGCCGAGAGCGAGTACCGAAAACAGCTCAGCGTCTACTACCACGTCGTCGACGGGGTCCACCCGGATCGGTCCGTCTCCGCGTCGATCTTCTACACCCACGACGGCGAGCGGCGGACGATCGATCCCCTGAGCGAGGCCGAACTCCGCGACCTCGTGTGACCGCGGCGGGACCGAGGCGGCCCGTCGGCCGGCGTCGAAGCCCTCGCTCCCTCGTCGTCCGCCGCGGTTCCGTTCCGATCGGGACCGGCCCGGCGGCAGGTTGCGCTCCGATCGCGCCCGGTTCGCCGGCGGGTTCCGTTCCGGGCGGTCCGCGTGACGTCTCGCCCGTCTAACCTTTATGCGCTCTGCCCGCGTATCCAAGCGTGGTGTGTTCACATGAAACTCGCATTGATCGGGGTCGGACAGGCGGGCGGGAAGGTGGTCGACGAGTTCCTGGCGTACGACGCCCGGACGGGCGCGGACGTCGTTCAGGGAGCCATCGCGGTCAACACGGCGAAGGCGGACCTCCAGGGGATCGACCGCCTCCCGACGGACCGTCGGATCCTGATCGGGCAGTCGCGCGTGAAGGGGCACGGCGTGGGCGCGGACAACGAGCTCGGCGCGGAGATCGCCGAGGAGGACATCGACGAGATCCAGGGGGCGCTCGACTCGGTGCCGGTTCACGAGATCGACGCGTTCCTCGTCGTGGCCGGGCTCGGCGGCGGGACGGGCTCCGGCGGGGCGCCCGTGATCGCCAAGAACCTCAAGCGGATCCACACCGAGCCCGTCTACGGGCTGGGCATCCTGCCCGGCAGCGACGAGGGCGGGATCTACACCCTGAACGCCGCGCGGTCGCTCAAGACGTTCGTCGACGAGGTGGACAACCTCATGCTGTTCGACAACGACGCGTGGCGCAGGTCGGGCGAATCGGTCGGCGAGGGGTTCGACGCGATCAACGAGGAGTTGGTCCGGCGGTTCGGCGTGCTGTTCAGCGCGGGCGAGGTGACCGCGGGCAGCGACGTGGCGGAGAGCGTGGTGGACTCCTCCGAGATCATCAACACGCTCAAAGGGGGCGGGATCTCCTCGCTCGGCTACGCCGACGTCGCGGTGGACGAGCCGGAACGACAGGGGCTCCTCTCGCGACTGCGGGGCGACTCGGACGGCGGGATCGACAGCACGGAGGCGACCAACCGGATCACGAGCCTCGTCCGGAAGGCGACGCTCGGCCGGCTCACGCTGCCGTGTGAGGTGAAGGGCACGGAGCGGGCGCTGCTCGTCGTCGCGGGGCCGCCGGAGTACCTGAATCGGAAGGGGATCGAGCACGGCCGCAAGTGGCTCGAGGAACAGACCGGGTCGATGGAGGTCCGCGGTGGCGACTACCCGCGGCGCGGGGAGGGGACGGTCGCGGCGCTCGTGCTGCTCGGCGGCGTGACGAACGTCCCGCGGGTGAAGGAGCTCCAGCAGGTCGCGATCGAGGCACAACGGAACCTCGGCGAGATCACGGACGAGAGCGAGGACCGCTTCGCGGAGCTGATGGACAGCGACGGGGAGCTGGAGTCGCTGTTCTGAGATCGTCGCGGCCAGCGGGCGACGGCGCGGCCGCGTGGATCGACGCGCTCAGATCTCCGTCGCCGTCTCGAAGCCCTCCCGGACCGCCTCGTCGAGCGATCGGGGCGCCCAGCAGTCGCCGACCCGATGGACGGACACGTCGGCGTCCGCGAGGGCGCGGTACTGCTCGTAGTCGGCCTCGCCGCCGTGGGCGAAGACGACGGTGTCGACGCCGTCGTGGCGGTCGCGCTCGTCGTTGAAAACGTTCTGGAGGACGACGGCGTCAGGCTCGACCGCGTCGACCCGGTGATGGGGCGTCACGGTCACGCCCGCGGCGTAGAGGTCGCCGAGAAGCGTGTTCTGGATGTACTGCTGGACCGATTCGCCGGGGGTGTACGCCGCGGTGACGATCTCGACGTCGGCGCCGGCGTCGACGGCCTCGGTGGCGATGTCGAGCGCCGCCTGGTTTCCGTCCCAGTCGGCGACGACGACGTCGTTGCCGAAGGGATCGTCGGCGCGGAGCGCCTCGACCGCGGTGTACGCCGCCACCGACTCGGCGACGGGGACGTCCGGTCTGCGCCCGGTCGCACCGGTCGCGAGAACGAGGTCGTCGGGGTCGTAGGCGGCGACGTCGCCCGGCGTGAACGCGGTCCCGCGCTCGACGGTCACGTCGTGGTCGTCGAGACGCGACGTGAGGGTGGTCAGCCACTCCTCGTAGCGTCCCCGGTGGTCGAGGTCCGCGTAGGCGGTCACCTGGCCGCCGAGACGGTCGGTGGCTTCGAGGAGGGTGACGTCGTGACCGCGTTCGCCGGCCGTCGTCGCCGCGACCAGTCCCGCCGGCCCCCCGCCGACGACGAGGACCGACTTCGGCGTCGCCGCCGGGTCGAGGTCGCCGTACTCCGCCTCGCGACCCGTGACCGGATTGACCGTACACCGGATCGGCAGCCCCTCCTGGTACCGACCGATACAGCCCTGGTTACAGGCGACACAGGGGATCACGTCCTCCCGCTTCCCGGCCTTCGTCTTCGTCGGGAGCTCGGGGTCGGCGATGAGCGCCCGCGTCATCCCGACCACGTCGGCACCCGTCTCCGCGAGCATGCGCGTCGCCTTCTCCGGCGTGTCGATGCGCGAGGTGACGATCGTGGAGCCGTCGACGGTCCGATCGATGGCCGCGGCGGGCGACCGTGTGACCGCCGCCGACTCGGTGGCCGGCGGAACGATGTAACTACAGCCCTCATGGGTGCTGGAGCTGCCGACCACGACGCTCCAGTAGTCGAGCCGCGTCGCGTCGTCGACGTGTTCGACGATCGGGAGGGTCTCGTCGAACGAGAGGCCCGCCTCGGAGCGCTCCTCGGCGCTCAGCCGGATCCCGACCGCGAAGTCGTCGGCCGTGCGCCGCCGGATCCGATCGGCGATCTCGACGGTGAACCGACAGCGGTTCTCGAGCGTGCCGCCGAACTCGTCGTCCCGGTCGTTGACGTTCGGGCTCCAGAACTGCGCCGGCAGGTAACCGTGTGAGCCGACGATCTCGACGCCGTCGAGGCCCGCGCGTTCCATCCGTTCCGCCGCGTCGACGAAGGCGTCGATCAGCTCGTACACCTCCGTCGTCTCCATCGGCCGGGGAACGACCTTCAGGCGGTCGGTGGGCGCATCGGAGGCCGACAGCGCGGGCGGTGCGTACTCGCCGGCGTAGCGCTCGCGCCCGCCGTGAAACAGCTGCGCGACGAGACGCGTGCCGGCCTCGTGCATCGCTTCGGCGAAGGGTTCGTACGACTCGACGACGTCGTCCGTGCTGGCGTCGATCGTGTGGTCCGTCAACAGCCCGCTCTCGTGGACCGCGTGGGCTTCGAGAACGACGAGTCCCGCCCCGCCGCGCGCCCGCTCGAGGTGGTACTCGAAGAAGTCGTCCGTCGGGAGGTAGTCTTCGACGAGGGTCGTCTGGTGGCCCGAACTCATGATCCGGTTCGGGAGCCGGAGCGGGCCCACCCGCGTCGGCTCGAAGAGCGAGGCGTGTTCCATACCTCCGCAACGTCCGTGATGGATCCTAAATGTTTGCCGATCGCTGGCACCCTGCGGGAGTTCTATTATCCTCCCTCACCCGGACGGAGACATGGACGCCGACGATATACGGACGTACAGCGAGCGGTACGCTGACGGCTACACGGAGGAACATCGGGAGATCGAAGACGACGTGGGCGCGGCTCTCGACGAGAAGGGGTATCTCACACGAGACGAACTGGAACGCGTAGTAGCGTGGAAACTCGATAACCAGCCCGGTCGGAGGGACCGCTACATCGAAATGATGCGGTCGACCCCGGAGGAGTTCGTCCGGCGGGTAACGGAAGCGGCCCTCCTCCCAAACGACCCGAAGATCCAGTTACGGACTCTCGCTTCGATCCCCGGCATCGGTGACGCGACGGCGACGGTCGTGTTGGCGTTCCACGATCCGACGACCTACGCGGTGGGCGACCGCTACATCATGGACGCGCTTTTCGGGGAAGATCGTGGGTTCCGACGTAGTGATTACGCCACGCTACTGGAGGAGCTCCACGATCGAAACCCCAGCGACTTCGACCTCCGAACCGTTGAGAAGGCATACTATCGCCGGTATTTGGAAGAAAACGGCATCGTGTAGTTCTCCGCTCGCGGAGACGAGGAACGAGCCGCTCCACGGTCCGTTGCGAACCGACCGGAGAGAAAGTCCGCCCTCCCCGAATTGAACGGGGGACAAGCCGATCTACAGTCGGCTGCTCTACCAGGCTGAGCTAAGGGCGGTCACTGAGTTCTACCCGCTGGATCCGACTTAAGGGTTCCCTTTCGGCTCCGAGTCGGCCCGCGGTATCGCACGCCGGGACCGCGTCGACGGGGGGCGAGCGCGACGGCGACCGCGGCGCGCCGTCGTTAAGTCGGTCGGGGCGGGAGCGGTGTGTATGAGCGACGACGGACCGGAGCGACAGGCCACGTTCGGGACCGACGGCAGCCTCGAGACCGACACCACGCCGGAGGCGACCGGCGAGAACGACTTCGGCGAGCGGAAGGCCGAAAACGAGACCGACGGCGGCTACAGCCGCTACGCCGTCTCCAGCCTGCTTCAGAAGGCGGTCCGTCGCTCCGACGAGGAGGTCGCGGCGTGGGCCGCCTGGGAGCTCGCCCGCTCGGGCTACGCCTGGAACCTCTGGGACCGGCTGACCCTCTACGTCGTCGAGGACCTCCAAGCGGGCAGCGAGGTCGCCCTGACGATAGCGCGCTACGAGGAGCTCGCGACCGACCGCTGGGAGCCCGACGAGTGGCGCGGGCGGCTGTGTGCGGTCCACGCCGCGCTCGCGGCCGCCCGCGCTCGCTCCACGCGCGAGGCGGCCAACGCCGACGCCTACTTCTCGGCGGTCGCCGAGGAGCGGGCCGCGGCCCGCGAGCGGGGCGAGGAACCCGACCACGACTTCCCCGCCGGCGACCTCGAGGCCGGCGGACGGTTCGACGTCGCCCTCGACGGCCACACCGGCGAGGGAGCGAAACGAAGCCGCGGGACGCGCTTCTTCAAGACCCGCGGCGCGCGCGTCGGCCCGGAGGGCGAGAGCGAGACGAGCGCGCGCTGGCAGCGGCTCGCGATGTCGCTCGACGACGACGTCGCCTACTCGGCCGCCGAGCTGGACCACGCCGTCGCGCCGGTCGACCCCGACGACCCGTGGACGGAACCGGCGGAGATCGATGGCGACGACGAGACGGACGGCGGTGGCGGAGACGACGGCGACTGCGGCGACGGCGACGGCAGCAAGGACGGCGACGACGAGACGGCGGAGCCGGACGACCCGAACCCGGACGGGTCGCTGACCGACTTCTCGGGGTAGGGCGGTCCGGCCGAGATCCGACACAACCGCTTTGCCGCGGCGGCCCCACGGATCGGACCGTGACCGACGGCGGGGACGAAACGACCGAAGGGGCCGCCGCCGAGACGCGGGCACGGCGGCTCCTCCGGGACGTCGGCGCCGACCGCGACTGGGGGTTCGACCCCGAGACGGTCGCGATCGACGACGCGGGCGTCCTCGAGCACCTCTCGCCGGTCGTCCGTCGGTGGTGGGTCGAGCGGTTCGGCGCGCACGTCGCGGCGAACGGCGGCCTCTTCACGCCGCCACAGCGCGGCGCGATCCCGCACGTCGCCGCCGACCGGAGCTGTCTCGTGGCAGCGCCGACGGGCAGCGGGAAGACGCTGGCGGCGTTCACCGCCGTCCTCGACGACCTCTTCGCGCGCGACCGCGCCGGCGACCTGGAGAACGCGGTGTACTGTCTGTACGTCTCGCCGCTCAAGTCGCTCGCGAACGACGTCGAGCGCAACCTCGAGTCGCCGCTCGCGGCGCTGTCCGAGCGGATCGCGGCGAGCGAGGGAAGCGACGGCGACGCGCCGGACGT